>NZ_JBHSFK010000079.1:0-22987 GCF_042653945.1 Streptomyces vulcanius
CTCCGGCCCCACCGTCCGCGACCACCCCCGCACCACCACCCGAACGACCACCACCCAAACGACCGCCACCCCCGACACCCTCCCCCCCGACGAACACGACCCCCGCTGGGACACCAGCCAGGCACCCCGGGCCAAAGAGTGGATCGGGACCACCCTGGACCGCACTCGCCCGGCCCGTGTGGACCCGGAGTTCCCTCCGCCGCTCACCGCGCTGGCCGAGGTGTCGCAGTTCGCCGACGGCAGCCGTATGCCCGCCTACGTCGACGACCTCCCCTCGCTGCTGCGGGAGGTGCCCGACCTCACCGACGAGCAGGTCGAGCAGCTCCTCCCGGGCAACCAGGGCGTCAGCTTCGGCCAGAGCGAGGTCGTGCTGCGCGGCGTGGACGACGTCGTCGCCGAGATCCGCAGGCAGTTGGTGGACCGGCCGCACGTCGACCCGGCCGCCGCGGAGCTGGACACCGCCGGAACCGGTCTGCTGGCCGAGGTGCGGCGGACCCTCGACCTCCGGCCGCGCAGCCTCACCGGGGAGGGCCGCAGCTTCTCGTACACGGACCGGTCGGGGGAGACCCGGGTCCTGCACCTCTCCGTCCGCCACCACGGCAACTGGCAGCGGTTCGGCGACGACTACGGCAAACCGTCCAAGATCGACACGATGCACCGCGCGGTCACCACCTTCGGGCAGACGAAGAGCGTGCAGTCGGTCAGCCAGCTCGGGCTCGGCGTCCCGCTGCTGGCGCCGATCAGCAGCGTGCTGCTCGGCGGCTTCGCCCGGGTCGCCGTACGGGGTTCCAGGACGGACAAGGTCTCGTACACCCAGACCGACCAGGGCGTCACCGAGATGGAGACCCGCACGCTCGACGGCTCCCATGTGCATCTGGACGACGCGTACTACCGCCTGCGGGTCACCGACGACGAAGGGCGGAACGCGGCGGTCGGCCTCGGATTCACCGTCCGGGACGGGCTGTGGGCGCGGCTGCCGGACAGCGTGACGTCGGCGTCCGAGCCCGGCCGGATCCCCCGGACGATACGGCTCGACCAGAACTCCCAGTACCGGCTCGTGCGCACCGAGGGCTTCGGCCCGGTGCGGCACATCCTCGACTGGGCGGCGGCGGAGGTCGGTGCGCGGCCGAGCAGTTCCGCGCACCGGGAGCTGGAGTCGTTCTTCTCCAGCGACAGCTTCCACCGGCTCGCCCGGACGTTCGCGTCCGGCCGGGTCACCACGGTGCCGCTGTTCGCCGACGACCGGCGCAAGACGCCGCTGGGCGTGATCGTGGTGGAACGGGTGGTGCCCGTCCGTGCCGTCCTCGTCGGGGAGACGGACCAGGCCGAGGTACGGGACGTCAACACCTCGACGGTACGCAGCGAACGGAACCGCTCCCAGGGCGTCGGCGTGACCCTGGAGGCCGCCGCGGGCCCGGGCCTGAACTTCCTCGACGCGATCGGTGACGTGCTCAACCTCCGCTTCCAGTTCGGCCCCGCCTTCCGCGCGGTCTACTCGGCGAGCCGTGCCGCGATGCTCGGCGGGTTCGGCGCCACCCGGTCCGCCGGGCAGGTGAAGGGTGATCCGACCGGCCTGTACTGGGTCATGAAGACCGTGGATGTCCGGCGCGACGGCAGCACGGCCGCGCCGGAGCAGTTCCACACCTGGAGCCTGGACCGGATGACGCGTACCGAGGCGCGCCGGCTGGCCGGCTGGGACGACGGTACGCGGACGGCCCTGGACAACGGGGCGCCGGAGCCGTTCGCCCCGGCCCATCTCACCCCCGACCGGCCGCCGACGCTGGGCATGCACCGGGTGGAGGAGTTCAGCCACGACGACGGTCTGCGCACCCGGACGGTGGACGGCACGGACCGCACGCTGCTGGACCACGTGGCCGACCGGGTGCTGAGAGCCGTCGCCGAGGCCTACCCGGGACGGGCCGCGCCCCTCCACGAACTCGAGCGGGGGCAGGGGAAGGACGACCGCGAGTACCGGACGGCGCTCTCCAACACCCTGTCGATCCTGGGGGCGCTCTCGCACCAGAGCATCGCCGGGAACCTGGAGGCGCTGACCACGACCGGCCTGCTCATCCGGCTGAACGAACCGGGCGGGATCAAGGAGGGCCACCACTACATCCGGGTGCACGGCGAACTGACCGGCCGCACCTACGTAGGCGTCCAGAAGGATCTCAAGCTGCGCTACGGCGCCCCCGGCGGGGAACGGCTCGACGGTCAGACGGGCCGTAAACGCCTCCTGGAGGCGGGCGTCGAGGGTCTGCTGTCGTTCCGCGACGCGAACACCGGGGACAGCGGCACCATCGGCGCCCCCGACAACGCGCTCACCCTGTCGGCCGGGGCGCGCGGCGGCGTGCAGCGCGAGCGGGAGACCGGGTCCGGCGCCACCGCCACCAACGATCCGACGTCGGTGAGCCTCGGACCGTCCGACAAGTACCACTACAAGCTGGCCTTCACCGTCACCCGCGGCGGCCACTGGCGCCCCGGCAGTCTGCTGCGCGGCGTCGCCACCCTCAACGTGCTCGGCACCCAGCCGTTCGTCTTCTCGCAGCCCGAGGACGTGCTGATCGGCACCGGCGCGGACGGCACACCGGTGGGCGGCGGGCCGGTCACGGGCCAGGTGCTGATCAGCGTCCCCGACCGGCACGCCCCCGCCGAGGACCCGCACCGGCCGGAGGCACCGAACCCCTACCGCTCCCTCTCCCTGGGCGGCCCCCTCGACGTGGGGTTCATGAGCCGGGACCGCGCCCTGGCCCTGGCGACCGGCGACTTCACCGGGCACGGGGGCATCGGCCGCACCGGGCGGGGCTCCCCCGCGTTCCAGGACCTGATGCGGCGCCCCTTCGTGACGGTCTCCCTGGTGACCCCGCCCGCGCTGACCAGCGGGGTGAGCGACGCCGTGCGGGACGCGTCGGGCGGGTCCTGGCAGTTGACGCTGGAGGGCACGCCCGCCCGGGAGTCGGTCATGCGGACGCTCCAGCCCCGCTATCTGACGGCCAACGCCGACCAGCTCCTCGGACCGCTGGGTTCGAGCGGCAGCGGACTGCTGTCCGTCGGGCCCTACACGACCCGCTGGTCGACGTTCCGTCACCTGGTCACGCTGAGCGGGCTGCGCGCCCTGACCGGGGCGGAGGAGCTGAACACCGAGATGACGCTCGGCGGTACGGCGGCGGCGTCCGGCAAGACCACCAGGACCGCCACCCGCTCCTTCGGCGGTCAGCTGACCTACGTCAGGGCCCATCCCGGCGGCACGGGCGTCCTGGGCGCCTACGGCGTCGTACTCAACCCTTATGTCCGCTCGGCCGGGGAGAGCAGGACGGTCGTGCGGAGCGTCGCGGCGGAGATGAACCTGAAGGGGTTCAGCCGCCAGGTGCTGGTGGCCGCGACGGCGGAACACGAGTTCGCGATGGTGTCGAGCACGGTGGGCACTTCGGCGGCCGGCAAGTGGTTCGTGCCGGGGGCGATGGCCGACGCGGCGGGCGTGACCGTGTCCGTTCCCGGCGGCATGATGGCGCACGTCGCGGAGAAGGACGCGCACGCCCTGGGAGTGATCGAGGACGGCATGGGGGAGGTCCCCCGCTACGCCTCCCGGCCCTGGGCCCCCCGGGCGTGGCTGGCCACCCACTCCTTCGGCACCTACCCCGTCAACGCGCTCGACCCCGAGGAGGTGCTGAGCGCGTTCGACGAGAAGGCGGTGGATCTGCTCGGGCTCGACAACCTTGGCCGGGAGAGGGTGCGCACGCTGGTGTCGTCCCGCGTCCAGCGGGCCCTGGGCAAGGAGATGACCGGCGGCGGCTGGTCGACGCCCGTGCGCACCGGGGCCCTCGGGTGGGGCAGCGTCCGGGTAGGCCACCGGTCGGTCCGGGTCCGGGTCGAACTGGTCCCGGGCAAGCCCGAGTTGGAGATGCTCGACCACAGCACGGAGATGGAGGAGAGCCGGCAGGCCGTCGAGACCGTCCAGGAGGCGTCGGACCACTCCGCCGGCCCCGCTGTGGGCTTCGTCGTCGGCCAGGGCGTCAACACCGGCGACCCGACGGTGGTCACCGCCGCTCCCACGTACGGCCAGATCGGTTCCCACCGCCTCGCGGTCCAGTCCGGCCGCAGCACGACGAGCGTCGTCATCCACCGGGACGCCACCACCGAACCGCACGCCGTGGTCGTCACCCCGTACCGTCTGCGCATCACGCTCGAGGCGGGGACGGACGGCGAGACCTCGGCCTCGGGGTGGAAGGGCTTCACGGGCAGGCGGACCATCGTCGAGGAGGGCGACGTCGGCACCCTGCGCGAACACGTCCCGCTCAGCCTGATGGTCCCGACCCCCGGCGAGAACGACGGCCCGGGCGCCCCCGACCCCCGGCTCGCCCCGCCCGACGACCTCTCCCCCGGCCCGGGTCCGGAACGGGACCGGGTCGCCGAGGTGCGCAGCCCGGACACCCGGCACGGCGACGGCACCCTCAGGCCGCTGCGCCTTCCCGAGGAGGGCTTCCACGTCCGCACGGTCGGCGGACAGGGGGAGTTGCGGCAGGCCGCCCGACAGGCCATCGGTGACTCCTACGCGGCGGGCCGGGGCGCGAGTGAGCGGTCCAGCACGGCCGGCCCGTCCGACACCAGCCTCACCCGGCCCGACACCGGCCCCGCCCAGGCGCTGACGGACGGCACCAGCCGGGCCGCCCTCACCGCCTTCTTCCACCGCGCCCTCACCGAGGACGGCTACGAGGTCGCGGGACTGCACCACAAGCACCCCGTCGGTACGGACAGCGCCACGCTGAGCCTGCGCGCCAAGCCCGACTTCGGCGCAGCGCGGCTGCTGGCCGTGGCGGACGGCATGAAGATGGAGGTGCTCAGGCGGGCCGGCGAGGGGGCCGTCACCTCGGTGTCCCGTGAGGGCGTCCAGGACTCGGCGTTCGGGCTCGGTGTCATGACCAAGTCCGACGACACCGGCCTCAACCAGCTGGGTACGGCGCTCAGCGGCCCGTACTCCGCCGACGGCGACGGGACCGCGGTCGGCGGGGAGCGGCTGCGCTCGCTGAACGTCAAGCCGAAGAACGGCCGGGTCTTCCTGTTCTCCGTCCCCACGACCTGGCTCAGCACCGCGGACGTGCGCCGGAGCGTCGCGGACTCCCCGCTCGGCAGGGTGCTGCGCGGCACCTTCGGCAACCTCGGTCCGAGAGAACGCTCGGTCGCCTCCGACGGTTATGTCCTGGCCTGGGTGCGGGACGACGTCGCCCGTGACCTGGGGCTCATCAGCGACGAGAACTTCCCCGAGAACGTCGCCCAGGCGTGGAACGCGGTCGGTGCGGCCACCAAGGCGTGGGTCGGCGCCGACAAGGCGTACTGGAAGAAACGCCGTGCCTCCGGGGATGTCCTCCCGGAGCTCGAAGGGGCCCGCACGGCCCGGCGGGACGCGGAGACGGCCGTCCGCGAGGCCACGGACTCCCCGGAGGACGTCGAGCGCGCCGTGGCCGAGGCGAACGATCGCCTGAAGGCGGCGGACGCCCGGCTGCGGGCCGCCCAGCGGGCGTTCGACACCAGGCGCTCCGAGCTGGACGCACTGCGCGCGAAGGCGGACAGCGCCGCGGCCGAACTGCACCGCGTACGCACAGCGACCGACGCACTCACCCAGTGGCACCGTCTCCACGCCACCGCCGAGGGCCGGGAGAAGCTGGCCGATCTCGCCCCGCCGCCCAACGTGACCCACCACGCGCCGCCGAAGCAGCCCATGCCCCCGGCCCCGGCCCGCCGCGCCTACACCAGGACCCCGGGCGACGGTCTGGTCTCCCCCGACGGCACCCGTTACACCCTCATGGACGTGCCGAGGGACGGCCGTTCCTTCTACCACGCCCTCGCCATGAGGCTGCGCCTGGACGGGGACGTCGACGGGGTACGCACGCTGCTCTCGGCCGCGGTCACCGACAGCGCCCACGCGGACCTGCTGGACTTCGTCGCCCCGGACGACAGCGACGCCTTCTCCGCCGCCGAGATCACTGCGGCCCGCCTGGACCTCGGCACCGACACCCCCGCCCGCCGCGAGTTCGACGGCCTCGGCGGACTCCTTCCGCACTCGCTTCAGCTGTCGGGCGAGATCCGCGCCAAGCTCGCCGAAAGGCAACTCGGACGCCACCTCACCGCCGACACCGGCTGGGACCACGCCGCCGCCGACCTGCTCCCGATGCTCGCGGCCCGCGTCTACGACGCCCGGATCACCGTCGTCCGGGGCGACGGTACCCACCAGGACTTCACCGGCTACCTCGACGACCGCCCCGCACCTTCCGACCGGCACATCGTCCTCCACCTGGACAACCGCCACTACCGGCCGGCCGTGCCACCGGTCCGGACCGAGCAGTGGTCGGAGCGCCGGGCCGACGCCCCCGCCTCCTTCCTCCGCCTGGACTGGTTCGACCCGAGCAACGACCCCCTGCACACCGACCGCGCCCCCGGCACCCTCCACGGACGCAACACCCTCGTCCGCACCCACATCCGCCGCATCCAGGCCGACGACGGCCAATGGATACGCAGCCTCACCCTCAACCTCCCCGTCCGCTTCGGACACGGCTTCCGGCCCGAAGAACTACCCACCTTCCAAAACCGGATACGCACACTCCTCGACACCCACATCAACCACGGCCTACGCCTCCCCCGCTCCGGCGACCAACTCCACATCCACCTCACCCTCACCCCCGCCCCCCACCACGCCGAAGCCATCGAACTCAGCCGCACCCCCGACCCCACCCGCTCCGACCAACTCCACATCAGACTCGGCAACGACCCCGACCGCGACGACACCACCGCCCTGCACGAAATCGCCCACTACGCCGGCCTCCGCGACCGCGCACAAGACCCCGACACCCTCTTCCGCCGCCTGCGCACCACAAGCTCCGGCCACGGCCTGATGCTCGACGTGAGCAGGACGCCCGGCGGAGACGCCCTCACCCCCCACGACCTGCGCACCGTCGAGGACGTCCTCGACTCCGGCCCCACCGTCCGCGACCACCCCCGCACCACCACCCGAACGACCGCCACCCCCGACACCCTCCCCCCCGACGAACACGACCCCCGCTGGGACACCAGCCAGGCACCCCGCGACTGGACGACCCCGCCCTCCGCCTACGTGCGGAACTACGGTTCGCAGCACGACGGGACCGTAGGCCTGGTGCACATCGAGCCGCTGTCCGCCGACGTCGTGGACGGCCTGCACCGGCAGATCATGGACGTGGTGGGAGTCAAGCGGGACCGCGAGGGGCGGCTGCCCGACGACCATCCGGTGCTGGACCGGCTGCGGGACGCGCTCACCGCCGAGGAACTGGCACGGCAGCTGCCGTATCTGCGCAGCAGTCGCGGTCTGGGCCTCACCGTCGTCCACGGCCGCGCGCAGCGCGAGGTCGAGGTGCGGCTGGCGCTGCGTGCGCCGCAGCGCTCGGCACGCTACGGCGCGCACAGCGTCGAGGACCCGGAGCTCCGCGTGGAGCGGCGGGGGCTCGGTACCCAGGAGGCGTCGGCGTCGAGCGGCGCGGGGACGGTCCGTACGGTGCCCGTGCCCTGGACCGTGTCCTTCCCCGTAGGGGCGGCGGGGCCGGTGCGGGGTGTCGACGCCGCGCTGTCGCTGTCGCTGACGCACAACCAGTTCTCGTCGTCGGCGACGGTCACGCAGGTCGTGCAGACGATGACCGCGCAGCGCAGCAACGAGCTGTCGCAGCCGTTCGAGTTCGACGCGGTGTGGGAGGTGCGGCTCGGCGCGAAGCGCAACGCCCCGCCGGAGAGCTGGAGCCCCGCCGTGAGCCACGGGCCGGTGACGGTCTGGTTCCCCGAGCATCTGGCGGTCGACCACGGCGGGGGTCTGCCGGAGCCGGCGCGCCTGGACGACCTGCCGGTGTGGGGCGTGGACACGGTCGTGGAGCCGGGTCGGCTGCTCGCGGAGGTGCGGGAGGAGTTCCGGACCGCGCTGGCGGGGCTGTCGAAGGCGTCGGCCGCGGAGCTGGAGACGTTCCTGTCCGAGCCGGTCCTGCGGGGCACGCTGCCGATGCAGGTCGGCGGCGGGATCTTCTCGCCGGTCCTGGTGGACGGTGTCGGCGACGCGATCGGGATGCTGAAGCTCACCACCAAGGTGACGCCCGGGACACCCACGTACCGCTCCGTCAACGGCAAGATCAACCTGGAGGCGCATGTCACCCAGACGCTGAAGGTGGACAGTTCGGCCAAGCTGACCAGCGGTGTCGCCCTGGACGGCAGCCTGGGCCCCTCCTTCACGGCGGACCACGCGGAGGGCCACCCCGGGGCGTCGTCCGTGCTCTCCGCCAGTCTCCTCGGCAAGGCGGGCGTCAAGTGGCAGACCAACGCCTCGCTCGCGGCGGGCGGTTCGGCCGGCATGTCGCACGCGGTGCGCAGCAACAGCAGCCATCTCCTCGTCCCCGCGAAGGTGTTCCACCAGGTCACGCTGATCCGGCCGCGCGGCGGCAGTGCGGTCGCCGCCTTCGGGCCCTGGGAGGAGGGCATGCACCTGCGGATCCTCGGCAGGGGGGCCGCGCTGGGCACCGAGCACGCCCCCGGCGCCGGTGACCGGGACCTGCCGGAGGAACTGGAGAACCTGCGGGCTCTCGGCTCGTCGGCCGCACCGCTGGGCGTGACGGGCACCACCCCGCTGTTCGCGCGAGCCGAGACATGGCTCCGTGAGCAGGGCTTCCTGCCCCCGACCGAGCCGGCCACCGGCTTGTCGACGACCGGAGAGGCGACCGCCCAGGCCCGCCTCATGAACCTGCGACGCTTCGAGCAGGTCCGCTCCGACGTCGGACTGCGCGCCTCGGTGGACGCCATGCTGGACGGTGGCCACACCCTGCACCTGGAGTACCCCACCCTCACCGGCACCCGCCGCGTCCAGCTCCGCCTGACAGCCCTCCGGGACAGGGGGCCGGACTCCGGGACCACCCCCGCCCCCGGCACCGGCACCCCCAACCCGAACACCAGCACCGCCCCCAGCACCGGCAGCAGCACCCCCGCCCCGAACACCAACACCGCCCCCGGCGCCCAGGACACGGACACCGCGGCCCGGCACATCCGTACGCTCCCCGAAGTCCAGACCATGGGCATCACCTCCTTCAGCGTCGGCGGCACCGAGTCGAAGGGGTACGCCTACGGCTGGCAGGCCGGGTTCGGCGGGGGCCCCGCCGCGCGGATCGGCGCGCACCCCCTGTCGGTCGGGGGCAGCGCGGACTACGCGTACGCCCGTCAGACGGCCCACACCTCCACCCTCGGCTCCGGGGTCAACCAGGACCAGTTCTTCATCAGCGGTGCACAGCACACCGAGGTCTTCGAGATACCGGCGCGCTTCGCGCTCGATCTGTACGAGGGGACGGGCGCGGAACCGGTCGTACGGTTCGCGCAGCCCGAGCGGCACCCCGACGACAACGTGCCGGCCGACGCCCCCGCCGACATCGAGCGCCCGGCCGAGCCCGAACGCCCCGTCGTCCGCACGGTCGAGGGCCATCTCACCCTCGCCGTCCCGCACCACCGCACGATCGAGAAGGGGTCGGCAGGCCAGACGCCGCCGCCCGGTCGCACGGTGCGCCTCGCCGACGGCAAGGACCGGGCGCGGCTGGCGATGACCGGCCCGGACGGCACGCCCGTGCCCGGGACGGTCCGGCTGCCCGACGACGCGGTCATGGACGTCCTGCACGGCACCGGCGCGCTGCTGGACGCCTTCCACCGGGCCGTCACCCACACCCACGAGGGCCGTTCCGAGCAGGGTCCGGCCGACCGGACGCCGGGCAGCGCCGCCTACCCGACCGGCAGGAGCCGGCTGTCCAGGATGCTGTTCGGCGCCGACCCCACCGACCAGGGCACCACGGTCGCCGAGATGCTGCGGGCCGCGCTGAGCCCGGCCGCGCTCGTCGCCCGCGCCCACCAGATCCTCAAGGGCGGCCTTGTCGTGGAGGGGCTGGCCTTCAACGGAATCGGCGCCGACCACGAGTACTCCGTGGAGCTGCGCGGCGTCCTGCACGACCCGGAGTACCTGGGCAGCGCCAAGCAGTACCTGGAGACGGACGTCGGCGCCACGGACACCGCCGCCCGGCAGACCACCAGGAGCGGTGGTCACCAGTTCGCCGGTGCCCTCACCCTGCAGGAACAGGCCCCGAAGGTCCCCGACGGCGCGCCCAAGCCCGGCCTGACCTCCCTGTTGAACGGCTCCGCCCGCTACGCGTACTCCCGCCGCACCGACGACAGCGACACCCTCACCTCCAGTGCGGGCGTGACCCGGACCCCGACCGAGAGCGGCGCCCTCCACCGCATCCGCACCGGCGTGACGTTCCTCCTGACCGTCCGGCACGGCCGGCGGAGCCTGATCACCAACTCCCTCGGGTTCGGCACCGCCGCCCCGGTCACCCTGGCCGTGGAGCTGCCGCGCGCGGCGCAGTTCCTGCTGTCCGACGCGCAACTCGCGCGCGACGCCAAGTGGTTCACCGGCGTTCCCGGCCTGACCGTGCCCGAGCGGCCGGAGCCGACGCTCCTGCTGCCGGACCGTTTCGCCCGCACCGGACAGCCCGGCCTGGCCGGCGTGCTGTCCGTCCGGCAGTTCGACGTCGACCCCCGAAACCCCGACGACCCCGACCGCCGGGTCGAGCAGCGCGACCGGCTGGGCCGGGAACTCACCGCCCTCGTCGAACGTGAGGCCCCCGGCTCCACCACCCCCGGCCACTCCTCCTACCTCCCCGGCGTCCTCGCCAGGATCGCCGACCTCACCATGCCGACCTCCCTGCGCGCCCTGCCCGGCCGGGGCCCCGACGACGTGCTGCGCTTCCACTTCCGGCATGTGGCCCTGGGCGGCACCCGGCTCGTCGAGGTCACCCTGCGGGCCCGGCCCGAACAGGACACCGCCGGACTGCGCACCGTGCGCGGCAGGCCCGCGGGACCGGGCACCGGCCAGGAGCAGGTGCACACGCACGCCCCGGCGAACACCTCCAACGCCGTGGCCAAGACCCGCCAGCACGCCGTGACGGCCAACCCGGGCACCCGCTACCCCCGCCCCGCCGACGACGCCCGCACCGACCGCACCGGCCCCGCCTTCACGTTCACCGGCACCAAGGCCGTCACCGCGAAGACAGCCGCCTCCGCCGAGGACCGTCACTGGATGCGGACCGACAGCGCGGTCGACGCCGACGTCCGGTACAGGTTGGAGGCCTCGGTCCGCTCCGAACTCGTCACGGAGTGGCCGCCGCAGCTCCCCGGCGGTCTGCTGGAGGGCGGTGTGCTGGCCTGGTACGACGACTACGCCGACGGCCGCACGATCACCGAGTGGCTGAACCGGACGCTGCACGGCCGCCCCGCCCGCACGGTCACCGTGCCCGCGGAGGTCACCCTGCGCTTCACCGGCAGCGAGGCCGTGCCCTCTCCGCTGCCGCAGCCCCCGGCCCGGCCAACGGTCTCGGAGACCCGACCGACCGCGACCGGCGGGCGCCCCCTCGGACAGCGGATCGTGCCGACCGGCCCGGCCCCGGTGTTCCACTTCGACGCGTACCCGCAGCTCGCCGGGGCCCTGCGCGCGGTCGCGCCCCGGCTGGAGTCCACCTGGCAGTCCTCGGACGCCTCGGGCTCCGCCGAAGCCGTCGCCGTACGCATCGGCGAACTCGTCCAGGCCGGCGAGATCGCCCTCGACCCGCCGCGCGCCGCGGGCCTCACCGGGACCCTTCCCGGCGCCTACCCCCTGGAGACCGGCTCCGGCGCCCCGCCGACCCTGCGGATCTCCCTGCACAACCCCCGCCGGATCACCGACACCGGCGACGTCGCCCTCGACCGGCTGCGGCTGCCCACCACCTCCGCCTCGACCTCCCTGACGGCCGGCACCACGCTGGCCACCGTCCTCCAGGCCGCCTACGCCGCCGACGACTCCTCCCGCCACCTCGTCGGCGTCGGCCTGCCCCTGCTCGCCCAGCAGCCCGTCACACAGGGTCCGGGCTCGGGGACCGCCGCCACCCGCCGCGAGTGGGCCAAGACCGGCGGCACCGCACAGCCCGAGAACCAGCGCGGCGTCCGCAGCCACGAGACCAGGACCGACGTCGTGATCACGGTCGACGGCCCGGCAGGCACCCGGTACGTGTCCGGCACCGCCGAACTGCGGCTGTCCGAACGGGACGTCCTCGGTCACGGCATCACCGACGCCCGCACCGACACTCAGGTCTACGACCTGATCTCGATGCTCGCCGACCGGCCCGAGCCCGACCTGCGCGACTGGACCACCCACCCGCTCGCCGACCTGCCCCGCGCCCTGGCCGACCGCCTCGATCCGCAGGAGCGGGCCGCGCAGGTGTGGCTGGCCCCCGGCCCCGACCCCGACGGCTCCCGCCTGGCCCGCGCCCTCTACGCCGCCTCCCGCACCGCCGTCCTCGCGGACCGGCCGCTCGAACTGGTGCTGCGCGCGGACGACGGGCTGTGGCACTGGGAGTTCGACCCCACCGGCACCCTGCGGACCGGCGCCGGCGAGGACACCGTCCGCGCCGCCTGGACCGGCCTCTCCGCCCACCTCGCCACACACGCCGAGGCCGCCCACGCACAGGCCGACGCCATGCGGCGGGAGGCACAACTCCGCGCCGACCGGAACGGGACCCGCACCGCCCTCGCCGACGCCGAAGCCGCCCTCGCCACCGCCACGGCCGGGCACGGGGAGGCCCGGGCCGCCCTCGCCGAGGCCGAGGCAGGGCGCACGGCCGCCGAGACCGACCTCACGGCCTCCCGGCGGGAACAGCGGGAACGGGAGGCCGAGATCCGGGAACTGCCCGGCGCGCTCCTCGCCCTGCCGGCCAAGATCAACGAAATACAGCGGCAGGAACGGGCCGCCGCCCGCGACGCGAAGACCGCCGGCTCCATCGTCCAGCACATCGACCAGCAACCGGCGGGCAGTGCGTTCCCGGAGCGGTCCCGAGCGGCACGCGAACGCGCCCGGGCCGCCGACGAGCACCTCGAAGCCGTCACCCGCGACCTGGCCGCCCTGCGCGCCGACCAGAGGGACTTCCAGCACAGGCTCAACGCCGCCCGGACGGCCACCGACCCGGTCCCCGCCCGCGAACAGGCCCTGACCGAGGCGACGTCGACGGCGGACGGGGCGAGGGCCCGCCTCGACACGGCGACCGAGAACCTCGCCCGGGCCACCGAACACCGCGACACCCTCCGCGACCGGGTGCCCTCCCTGGGCCGTGACATCGACGCCGCGCTCGCCGCCCAGACCGGCCACGCCGCCGTCCAGAGGGCCATCGAGCCGGAACTCCCCCGCCTCGCCCACGCCCTCGGCACCGCCCGCCACGCCTCCGGCACCGGCCGGGTGAGCGTCCCCCTCTCGTCCCTGGCCGCCACCCCGGCCCGCGCGCCCGGCACGGCACCCCGCACCCTCCCGCATGCCGCGCCGTCGGGGGAGGAAACGATCTCGCGCGAGGAGAAGGCAGCCGCGGTCAGACGGGCCTATGCCGACTTCTTCTACGCACGACCCGGTTCCCCGAAGTTCGAAAGCGCGTATTACGAGTTCCTGGACACACAGGAGCTGACCCCCCGCGCCCGCCAAGCGGCCACCAAAGACAGAGCGCTGGAGTCGATGCGGATTTTCCACGCCCAGCTGGAGAAAATCGCGTCGGATCACGCGACCGAGGCGACGCCGATTCCGCACACGCCCGGTGAACCGGTGCGGATCTACCGCAAGATGGCGATCGAGGAGGCCAAGGTCATCCGCGGTGAGCGCACCGCGACGGCCGGCCTCAAAAAAGCGCTGAAGTACAACGACAGCAAGCAGTACCGGAAGTTCTTCACCACCTCGCTGTCCCACACCAACGTGTTCAGCAACGCCAACGCGGCCTCCAGCTCCGAGGTCGTCGTCGCGTTCACGCTGCCGTGGGACGGCTACTGGAAGTTCGTCCGGCAGTACGGCACCCCGAACCAGAAGTCGGGGGCGTACGAGATCCCCCACTCCGCGCTCATTCATCAGGAGCGGCTGCGGACCGGCTCGGCGGCGAATTTCCGGGAGCAGGCGGACGTCGAAGCGGTCGTCGCCGGGCAGACGCATCACAACATCGGCATCGGCCAGGGCAACGTCGGGGACTTCGGCAGGATGGTCACCGACATGACAGTGGTGCCCCCGCAGGAGGTGGCACGGGCCGACCAGGAGGCTCGGGAGGCGGCACGGGAGGAGCGCCGGAAGCGGGCGTACGAACTGGTGCGGCAGAAGCTGGCGCAGCGGGCGGCCGAGGGCGGGGTGCACGGCGAGCCGTTCACCGACGGCCGGGCCGGCACGGCGGCGCCGGAAGCGGAATCGGCAGAACCGGTCGCGGTGGTGGAGCCGCTCCGCCCGGCGGACCCGGACGCGCTGGTCGCGGAACTCCTCAGCACACCGAGGGCCGAACTGCCCTCGCGGCTGGAGCTGTTGAGCCAGGGACACCGACGGTGGCTGGCCTCGTACCCCCCGTTCCTGGACGGCATGCGGACGTCGCTGCCGACGGAGGACCTCGCGCGGGCGGCGGCGCGGCTCCTGACCGTCGTACCGGAGGCGGTGCAGCGGCCGGTGTCGGCGCGGCATGAGACGTACGCCCAGGTGGCCCGCATGCTGCGGGACCCGGCCACGGCGCTGCGGATGCTTCGGGCGGGGGCCGCGGTGGTGGTGCTGCCGCGGCACGTCGCGCTGACCGGGCTCAGCTCGTTCGCGGAGCTGCACGGGGGGCTGGAGCCGTCGGGGCGGCGGAGCGTGGCGGAGCTGCGGGGGGCGGCCGACGAGCTGACGGCGGCGGTGCCGGAGGAGAACCTGCTGGGTGAGCGGACACCGATCGGTCCGGTGCCGCACCAGCCGGAGGGGTACTCGTCGGCGACGCACGAGATCGCGCACCTGGTGCATCTGGCCGGTCTGACCCCCGAGGACCAGGAGCTGATCGGGCGGGCGTTCCAGGAGAAGCAGGCGAAGGGCCCGGACGCGGAGTGGCCCGACGGCAAACGCCGGGACCTGGCCGACCAGAAGAAGGACAACTACTCGGCGACGAACGAGTACGAGTACTTCGCGCAGGCCAGCACCGCCTACCTGGGCGCCAACCACGGCACGGACACGGCGACGGGCCGCGCACGGAACAACGGCCCGGCGTGGGTGCGCGCCAACGAGCCCACCCTGGGGCCGCTGCTGGAGCGCCTCTACGGACCGGACCCCGAGGCCGCCCCCCGCACCCCGGCCAACCCCGTGACGGCCACCGACGCGGACAACGCCAGGTACGCGGCGTTCCATGACTTCATGACCGGCGTCGAGGAACGCGCCGCGACCCGGCCGACCGCGCCGACCGCGCCGGCTCCCCCGGCCCCGGTGTCCCCGGCCCTCGTCGACGCCACCGCCCACGGTGAGATGTCCATGCCCGAGCCGCTGGACCGGCGGGAGTTCGTCAAGCAGGCCATCAGCCGGCCGGTCGCCGGGTCGGGGCACCGGCCGCCGTTGACCGTGCACGCCTCCGAGCAGGGGACGGACGGCGAGCCGCACAACCGTCGTATGGTCCCGGACGCCGCCGACCTGGAACGGCTGCGGGCCGCACGCACCCCTGGCGATCCGGCGTACCGGGACGGCTGGGAGCGGCTGACGCCGAGCCAGTCCTGGGCGCTGCTCGCGGCCGAGGAGCGCGGGGAGCTGTTCCACGCGCCGGAGCGGGAGGCGTTCGCGCGGCGCATCGCCCGGCTGAACGCGTCGGCCCGTACCCGCTACCCGGTGGACGACCCGGAGCGCATGGACGCGATCCTCCAGGCGGCGCACGACCATGTACGCGCCCTGCCCATCGCCTCCAACCAGGATCTCGCCGCCCGGCCCGACGGCACCGGGCCCACCCGGGCCGAGGCCCTCACCTCCGACGAGCACTTCAGGAACTTCTGGTCCACGGGCTCCACCGGCGGCACCTTCAGCCGTGCCGGGCGGGGCTGGGTGGAGGAACTCCAGGGGTACGGCGCCGCCCTGCGCCGGGTCGAGGGCACCCCGCAGGACGGCCCGGGCACCGGCGACTTCGACCCACCCGCCCCCGACGAGCTGCCCAAGTACGCGGCCCTGGTCTCACCGGCCCAGCACGGCGGCACGTACTCCTACGGAAGCGCCGTCTTCTACTGGAAGGACCCGGTGCGCGCCAGGGTCACGCACACGCCGGGAGACAGCGCCGACCGGGGTGGGCGGGGCGTGTTCTCGTACACCGACAACGCCCACGTGTTCCCGCTCCTCGCGCACGGCGAGGACAAGCGCGTACGGCTGGCGCTGGCCGAGGCCACCGGCTTCCGCTACGACCCCGGTCTGGGCCGCGAGGTGCGGGAGCTGGGCCACGCGGCCGTCGGCCGGTACTTCGAGACACAGATCCACGGCGATCTGACCTGGGCGGACGTCGAACGGATCGTGCTCAACTGGGGCGACCTGTACGCCTCGAACCAGCGGTTCACCACGCGGGCCGAGGCCGAGAGCATGGCCGCCTTCCTGCGCGCCTTCACCACCGGACGCGGCCTGGACCTCCCGGTGGAGCTGGGCCGGGAGATCGGCGAACCGGACGGCGCCCAGCGGCTGGCGGACCAGCGGCTGATCCGGCTCTACGACCCGCAGGACGGCGTCGGTCCCGAGGAGCGGGCGCTGGGCGAGGCGCTGGACCGGCGCGCGGCGCGCGCTCCCTTCCTGGCCCGGGCCACCGACCAGGCCCTGCTCGACCTGGCCCGCCTCCTGGGCATCCGCGACCCCGACCCCGAGCAGGCGCTGCCACGGCTGTGGCGAACCGTCCGGGGCGCGCCCGACCTGCTCGACAGGAGTCCGCAGCACCTGCGTTGGCACGCCGCCCTCAACCCCCCGTCGGACAGTGACAGTAAGGACAGAGCACGTCATGAGTGAACGAGCGGCACGGACCGAGACCGCACGGGCGGAATCGGCACCTCCCGAAGCAGCGCGGCCCGAAGCAGCGCGGCCCAGTGCTCCCGAGGCCCCGGCCCCGGCGCCCACCCCGGCCCCGGCCCCGGCCCCGACGGCCCCGACGGCCTCGTCGTCCGGCGACGGCAACGGCAACGGCAACGGCGACGGCAACGGCAACGGCAACGGCAACGGCTCGGCGCAGGCCGCGCGGACGGCCGTGCCGGAGACCGCGAACCCTCCCGCCCCCACGGACCCCTCCGCCACCACGGTCCCCTCCGCCACCACCGCCGCGGCCGCCGACCCCCCGTCCCTCCCCCAGGCCGCCGCCCCCGTGGCCGATCCCGGCCAGGGGGTGCTGGGCGGGCGGCTGTCCTCCGGTGTCCTGGCCGGTGCCGCGCTGGCCGGGCTGCTGCTGATAGCCGCGCCGTTCGGCATCGCCTCGCTGGACAAGGGCACCCGGTCCGCCGAGTCGGGGCCGTCCTCCCGTGACGACCTCGCCGGGAGCCTCCCGCAGGACGACGAGCAGCCGGGCTTCGTCCCGGTCCCCGCGGAGAGCTCGTCCTCTCCCACGGCCCGGCCGCAGGCCTCAGCCACCCCGGGCCGCGGCTCGAGGGCCGGGGCGGCGGTGCCGTACGCCGGATCCGCACCCGCCCGGTCCACCGCCACCCCCCGGACGGGCGGCACGGCCACCGCGAAGGGCGGCACGAAGAGCGGCACGAAGAGCGGCACGAACACACAGAGAAGCGGTGACAGCGGCGGGAACAGTGCTGCCGCCGCCCCCCAGTCCGCCCCGCAACAGCCCGCCGCCCACCAGATCGTCAGCAAGCTCAACGGCCGCTGCATCGACATCGACAACTGGCAGGCGGTGCCCGGCGCCCGGCTGCAGATGTGGGACTGCGTACCGCAGGAGAACCAGCGGTGGAGGTTCTACCCGGACGGCACCCTGCGCGGCATGGGCATGTGCCTGACCAGCGCCTGGGCGTCGGGCAACGACGGATCGCCGCTCCAGCTCGCCGCCTGCAACGGCAGCGCCCAGCAGAAGTGGGTGCTCAACAGCCACGAGGACCTGGTCAACCCGGCGGCCGACAAGTGCGCCGACGTCGTCGACGCGGGCGCGCAGAACGGCGCCCTGCTCCAGCTGTGGTCGTGCAACGGCCGCGCGCACCAGAAGTGGGTGAGCCGATGACCCGCCAGGTGCTGACCGTCGACCCGCGGCGCGAGGCCGGCTCCCACGCCTCCATCGCGGACGCCGTACGCGCCGCCCGCAGCGGCGCGCTGATCACGGTGGCCCCCGGCCGCTACAGCGATCCGCTGGTCCTGACGGACGTCGTGACGATCGTCGCCGCAGAAGGCCGCGGCTCGGTCGAGCTGGCGCCCCGTTCCGGTACGGCGGTGACCGCGACCGCCGAGGCGGTGAAGCTGACCGGCCTGGTGATCCGGGGCAGCGACGAGGAACTCCCCGCCGTGGACGTGCCGGAGGGCCAGCTGGAGCTGGACGACTGCGAGATCAGCGCCGCCGCCTGGACGGCCGTACTGGCCCGCAACGCCGGAGCGCTGGCCATGCGGGACAGCAGGGTCACCAACCCGGCCGGCGCGGGCATCGTGGTGACCAGCGAGGCCGAGAGCGTGATCGAGGACTGCGTCCTGGAGGACCTGGAGGCGTCCGGCGTGGTGATCGGCGAACGCGGCAACCCGCTGATCCGCCGGTGCACGGTACGGGACACGGCCGGCAACGGCGTCTTCGTCAACGGCGAAGGCCGGGGCAGCGTCGAGGACTGCGACATCTCCGCCACCGCCAAGCCCGCCATCGCGCTGGAGGACAACAGCGCCACCCGCGTCCTGCGCACCCGCGTGCACGGCGTGCAGGGGACCGGCATCCACATATCCAGCCGCAACCGCGTCCTGGTGGAGGACTGCTCGGTCGAGGACCCCGCCGGGCACGGGCTCACCGCGACCGGCGACGCCGAACCCGTCGTACGCGCACTGCGAGTGACCCGCCCCGGGCAGCATGGCCTCCGCCTCGACGACAAGTCACGCGGCCGGTACGACGACTGCGAGGTGCGGGACGCGACGGGCGCCGCGCTGTGGGTCGGCGGCACCGCCGCCCCGGTCCTCACCGCCCTCACCGTCCACGGCGGCACGGCGACCGCGGCACACCTCACGGACGACTCCGCGCCCGAGCTCGACCGCCTCCGCGTCACCGGCACGGCGGACAGCGCGGTCACCGTCGACGAGAACGCCGACCCGGTCCTGCGCCGGACGACCCTCACGGACTGCGACGGCCACGGCATCGAGGTGTCCGGCACCGCCCGGGGCCGCTACGAGGACGTGGAGATCGCGGAGGTCCGCAAGTCGGGCGTCCGGGCGACCGACTCGGCCCGCCCGCTCCTCACCGCCGTCCTCGTCAGGGAGGCCGGCGGCAACGGCCTCGCGGTCTCCGGGACCGCCACCGCCGACCTGCGCGACTGCGACGTGTTCCGGGCCGGCACGGACGGCCTCGCCGTGGCGGCGGGGGCGAACGTGACGGCCGTACGCTCCCGGTTCCACGGCTGCGGACGCGCCGGCGTCATGATCGCCGCCCGGGGCAGGGGCGCGCTGACCGACTGCGAGGCCTTCGCGAACACCGGCGACGGCTTCCTGCTGCACACCGCGGAACGCGTGGACCTCCGCAACTGCGCCGCCTTCGAGAACGGCCGCAGCGGCCTGCGCCGCACGGTCCCCGGCCACGGTACGGCGACGGCGGAGCTGGTCAGCAGGGCCAACGGCACGCAGGACGTATGGGGGGAGGCGGCGGAGGCACAGACGGCTGGAGAGAGCGAGCCGCAGTCGCCATCGTCAACGTCACCATCACCGTCACCGCCGGCACCGCAATCGCCGTCGGCCAAGGCGCAGAAGACCCCGACGACCCCGACGACCCGGAAGACCCCGAAGAAGCCCTCCCCCCTCACCGAACTCGAGTCGCTGATCGGCCTGGACTCGGTCAAGCACGAGGTGAAGACGCTGGTGAGCCTGAACCAGATGGCCCGCCGCCGCGCCGAGATGGGCATGTCCGCCCCGCCGATGAGCCGCCACATGATCTTCGCCGGGCCACCGGGCACCGGCAAGACCACCGTGGCCCGCCTCTACGGCGGCATCCTCGCCGACATGGAGGTGCTGCGCCACGGCCACCTGGTGGAGGTGGCCCGGCAGGACCTGGTCGCGCAGGTCATCGGCGGTACGGCGATCAAGACGACGGAGGCGTTCGAGAAGGCGCGGGGCGGGGTGCTGTTCATCGACGAGGCGTACACCCTCACCTCGCAGTCGGACGGCGGCGGCGGTGGCGGCGGCGCGGACTTCGGCCGGGAGGCCGTGGACACGCTGGTGAAGCTGATGGAGGACCACCGCGACGAGGTCGTGGTGATCGTCGCCGGCTACTCGGTGGAGATGCGCCGTTTCCTCGCCTCCAACCCGGGCCTGGCCTCCCGCTTCAACCGCACCGTCGAGTTCCCCCACTACACCGTCGACGAACTCGTGACGATCGTCGAACACGTCTGCACCCGCCATCAGTACGAACTGGGCCCGGACACGCCGGAAGCGCTGGCGGCCCACTTCGAGCGCATCCCGAAGGACGACACGTTCGGCAACGGCCGCACCGCGCGCAAGGTGTTCGAGGAGATGGTGGACCGCCAGGCGTTCCGGCTCGCGACCGAGACGGACGTGGCCCCGGCGGACATGCTCCGCCTGCTCCCCGAGGACCTGGGAGCACCGTCGGTCGCCTCACCCGCCGGATCCTCCGACCACGACGGACTCACCGCGCTTCTCGCCGAACTGGACGCGATGGTCGGCCTGTCCGAGGCGAAACAGACGGTGGCCGGCCTCGTCCATCTGCTCGCCAACGCCCGCCGCCGCGCCGCCGCGGGCCTGCCGACGCCCGCGATGGGCCAGCACGCCGTGTTCTCCGGTCCGCCCGGCACGGGCAAGACCACGGTCGCCCGCCTCTACGGCCGACTGCTCGCCGCCCTCGGCGTCCTGCCCGGCGGCCAGGTGGTCGAGGTGGCCCGGGCCGACCTGGTCGGCCGCTACGTCGGCCACACCGCGCAGATGACCGCCGACGCCTTCGACCGCGCCCGCGGCGGCGTCCTCTTCATCGACGAGGCGTACACACTCACCCCCGGCGCGGGGAACCGCGGCGGCACGGACTTCGGCCAGGAGGCCGTGGACACCCTGGTGAAGCTGATGGAGGACCACCGCGACGAGGTCGTGGTGATCGTCGCCGGCTACACGGAGGAGATGGACGGCTTCCTGGCCTCCAACCCGGGCCTGGCCTCCCGCTTCTCGCACCGGATCGCCTTCACGGACTACTCCGCCGACGACCTGGTCGTCATCGTGGAACGCCAGGCGACGGCGAGCGGCTACACCTGCGCCCCACGGCTGCTGGATCTCCTGCGCCATCACCTCGCCGCCCTCCCCCGCGACCGCTCCTTCGGCAACGCGCGCTACGCCCGCCAGGTCTTCGAGTCCCTGGTCACCCGCCAGGCCTTCCGCCTGAGCGCGTCCGCGTCCCCGACGCTGGACGACCTGCGACTGCTGCTCCCGGAGGACCTGACCATGTGAACGCTGGTGGGGGGAGCACTCTCCTCCTCCCACTTTCTCCTCCCACTTTTCTTCTCCCACCGCCGAACTTTTTCCTCAGTCGCCCCATCGAAGGATGTCGACGACCGGCTGCCCCACCAGACTGAGGAAACATTGACATGAGCAAGCCCCGCGTAGCGGTACACGCCGCCGACCCGCTCACCCAGCTCGGACTGACGTCCTGCCTGGAGCGCAGGCCCCAGCTCACCCTGACGCCGCTGGAGGAGGCGGACTCCGTGGTGGTGGCGGTGGAAACCGCGGACACCACCACACTCGACACCCTGCGCTCCCTGCCCGCACCGGACCGCGCCCGCTTCACCCTGGTCGTGGGCAACGGCTGGTACGCCGACCCGTCCGCGGCGGTGGAGTGCGGGGTACGCGCGGTGCTGTGGCGGTCGGAGGCGACCCCCGCCACCCTGGTCCGTACGGTGGTCTCGGTCGCCGCCGGCCAGGCCTGGCTGCCCCCGGCGGTCCAGGGCCGTCTGCTGGACCAGGTCGAACACGTCCAGCGCGAGGTGCTGCGCCCGAGGGGCCTGACCCCCTCCGGCCTGACCTCCCGGGAGATCGACGTACTGCGCCTGGTGTCCGAGGGCATGGACCTGGCCGAGATCGCCCTGCGGATGAGCTACTCCGAGCGCACGATCAAGAAGATCGTCTCCTCCGTCATGGGCCGCCTGGGCCTGCGCAACCGCGTCCACGCGGTGTCGTACGCCATCCGCGCCGGACTGATCTGACCACACCGCCTCCACCCCGTGACGGCCCCCGCCCCGCCCCCGGCCCGAACGGGAACCTTCCACGCCCTTACGGCCCTCGACGCGCGGATCGCCGTACCCCTGAACAGCCGCAAGAGAACCAAAAGAACCAAAAGAACGAACAAAACGAACAAAACGAAGAGAACAAGGACGAGACATGCCGAACACGCCGACCCCGAACCCCACCCCGTCCCCAAGCCCCCTCAACCGAGCCCCGGCCCTGGCACCCCCCACACGTCCGGGCACAGCCACCGCCCTCCCCACGGTCCTGAGGGCGGGCACCCGCTACAGATGGACCCCCACCGAGCCACCGCGCCCGAACAGACTCCTCACGGAGCTCCACCGACGCCGCACCACCACCCTGCAGCCGAACCCCACGCCGACCCCCGAACCGGCCCCTGCCCCCGCCCCTGCCTCTGCCCCCGCCGCCCCCGCCGCTGAACCGATCTCCGAGGCCCCGGAACCCACTCCAGCCCAACCGGCCCCCCGCCTCCTCACCCTCCAGACGGCCGCGATGATGCTCCTGGGCTCACTCCTCCTCGGCACCCCCTTCCTCCTCACGCACAACGGATCGGCCCGCTCCCCGAAGGACGGCAGAACCACACAGGCTCAAGCCCAAGCCACCACCCCGCAGAACGCAACGGCCACACCCGAACCGGCGGCGCACCCCTCCACCCCCACCACGGCTCCCTCCCCCCACCCCGCGGTAGCCCTGGCCCCCGCCGGCCGCCCCCTGGCGGCCCCCCTCCGAACCACAATCCCC
>NZ_JBHSFK010000080.1:0-19140 GCF_042653945.1 Streptomyces vulcanius
ATGCCGCGAACGTAGGCCACACGTTCCACGGCCGCGCACAACATCGATCACCATCACCCATGCGAGTGACCACCCCACCCACTGCCGGCCGCCAGCCGCGGGCCCCAGGACCTCGGCGTCCCGTCGCTACCGCCCGTCCGTGGCCACCCTCGGCATCCCGGACGACGACGCCGGACCGCCCTGGCGGCCATCCGGCCATCCCTGCCCCGCACCACGGGAGCGGGCATTCACCCCGGCCCTGAAGGACCGGGCACCCTGCCCGAAAGCCAGGTGGAAGACGACTCTCAAACCTGCCACGACCACTCGGACGACTGACCACTCAGACGACTGACCACTCGGACAACCGAGGGGCTGGGCCCGAGCGGGCGCGGACGCCCACTCTCGTCCGGGTCGCCACCAGCTGCCCGTCCTGCGGGTAGGCGTGCCAGGTGCGCCAGTGGACATGGCCCTCGTGGCGCTGGGCCAGCAGGGCGGTGAAGGCGTACGGGCTGCCGGGGAAGACTCCGGCTAGGCCGTTCGGGTGATCCGCGACCAGGGCGAGCAGTTCCTGGGCGCGGCCGGCGAACTGGCCCGGCGTGAGCATCTCCACGCGCGCCGCGAACTCGTACTCCCAGTCGCCCACGCGCTTGGCGACGCCCAGCGGCAGCGGGGTGCTGCTGCCGGGGATGCACGCCACCGTCTCCGAACAACAGCCCTGCTGCTCCTCGAGGAGGACCTGGTGCGAGGCGCCGAGGAGTCTCAACTGAAGCTTGGCACCGGACAGTTCGAGGTCGAGTGTGGCGAGGGCGGGCAGCGGCTCGCGCCCCAGGGCCCAGGCGAGGTCGGCCGCGCGCGTGTCGCTGTAGGAGGTGTTCAGGGTCGTGAGCATGGATCGGCTCCGCGAAGACGCAAAGTAAGCAGGCGGGAAGGTGGCGCACCCCGGTAGACCCGGTTGACCCGGTAGACACGTGGACACCGGGAGATCGGCCCGGTCGGCCCGGTCCGGGAGGGCGTCCGCACGGGACGTCCGTAGGGGTCCGAGGGGCTGCGTTGGTGATGTAGAGGGAATCATGAACTACGGCGACGCCACAGCGTTTTTACCCAACTTCGTGGGGTTTCCATCCCTCGGGGGGCTCCCCAGCTCACCTGTTCAACCACGGCGTACGCCGCCGGGCCCGGGCGTGCGCCTGCGCGGGGGCCCCGCGGAGAGGGTGCGACCGCGGGGCGCCCTGGTCGGGAGCGTGCCCCGCGGTCCGGATGCGGCTCCCCCTCGGGAGCTCGGCTGCCCCGTGTCAGCTGCCTCCGCCGCCGCATCCGCCGCCTCCGCCTCCGCCGCAGGACGACCCTCCCCCGCAGGAGGAGCCGCCGCCGCAGGAGGAGCCGCCGCCGCAGGAGGAATGGCCGCCGTGGCCGCCGCCGTCTCCCCCGCCGGCCCACCAGCTGCCGGCGCCGCTCGCACCGCCGGCCGATCCTGCCCGGCGGGAGCGCCTCGCCGAGCTGTACGTGCGCGCTCGCAGGTTGGCGACCAGTGCCGCCACGAACGCGACCGCGACCACCGCCAGGATGATGCCGTAGATCATGGCGTCACCCTCCTTCCGTGTCCCCGAAGCGACCCCCCGTGGGCGCCTCGCGCGGTGCCGGAGCGCCGCGTGCACGGGGGATGCCCGCCCGTCTCACCTGCCAAAGCACACTTGAGGAACTCCAGAGCTTCGGCGCAGGATGACGGGCATGACCTCCAGCTCACGCCCCTTCCTCAACCGCCGCCTCACCGAGTTCGGGACGACGATCTTCGCCGAGATGTCCGCCCTGGCGGTGAAGACCGGGTCGATCAACCTGGGCCAGGGTTTCCCGGACACGGACGGCCCCGAGGAGGTCCGGGAGGCGGCCGTGCGGGCGCTGCGGGACGGCCGCGGCAACCAGTACCCGCCGGGCCCGGGCGTCCCCGAGCTGCGTACCGCGATCGTCGCGCACCAGGCCCGCCGCTACGGCCTGTCCTTCGACCCCGACACCGAGGTGCTGGTCACGGCGGGCGCCACGGAGGCCATCGCGGCGACTCTGCTGGCCCTTCTGGAGCCCGGGGACGAGGTGGTGGCCCTGGAGCCGTACTACGACTCCTACGCGGCCTGTATCGCCATGGCGGGCGCCACGCGCGTGCCGGTCACCCTGCGCCCGGACCCCGAGAACGCCCGTTTCCGCCTGGACCTCGACGAACTCCGCGACGCGGTCACCGACCGCACCCGCCTCCTCCTGATCAACACCCCGCACAACCCGACCGGCACGGTCCTCACCCGCGAGGAGCTGACGGCGGTCGCCGGGCTGGCGGCGGAGCGGGATCTGCTGGTGGTGACGGACGAGGTGTACGAGCACCTGGTCTTCGACGGGGCCGAGCACGTGCCGCTGGCCACCCTGCCCGGCATGCGCGACCGCACGGTCACCATCGGCTCGGCCGGCAAGACCTTCTCGTTCACCGGCTGGAAGGTCGGCTGGGTCACGGCGGCGCCGGGCCTGGTCACGGCGGTGCGGTCGGCGAAGCAGTTCCTGACGTACGTGGCGTCCGGCCCGTTCCAGTACGCGGTCGCGGAGGCGCTCGCCCTCCCGGACTCCTACTTCGACGCCTTCCGCACGGACATGCGCGCCAAGCGCGATCTGCTGGCGACGGGCCTTGCGGAGGCGGGCTTCGGGGTCTTCCGCCCGGCCGGCACGTACTTCGTCACGACCGACATCCGTCCCCTGGGCGAGACCGACGGCTTCGCCTTCTGCCGGTCCCTCCCGGAGCGGGCGGGCGTGGTCGCCATCCCGAAC
Organism: Streptomyces vulcanius; assembly: GCF_042653945.1. Classification (NCBI taxonomy): domain Bacteria; kingdom Bacillati; phylum Actinomycetota; class Actinomycetes; order Kitasatosporales; family Streptomycetaceae; genus Streptomyces; species Streptomyces vulcanius. Next base: position 2,782 of record NZ_JBHSFK010000080.1, read on the forward strand.
GCGGTCTTCTACGACCACAAGGAGGCCGGGGCACCCTACGTACGGTTCGCGTTCTGCAAGCGGGAGAGCGTCCTGGCGGAGGCGGTGGCCCGGCTGAAGGCGCTGGTGTGAACAAACGCGCATGCCCGTCCACAACCTGTGGACGGGCATGCGCGATGCTGACGGACAGGCCGGTCGTACGGCCTACTCGTCGCCCTCTTCGGGCTTCTCCTCCGAGTCGTTGACTTCCTGTTCGAGGCCCAGCTGTTCCACCAGCCACTTGTCGAACTCGATGGCCGCACGTACCCAGCTCACCGTCGAGGAGACGAACAGCTCGATGTTCACCCCGGCGCCGATCAGCAGCTGCGCCTCGCCGATGAGGCGGACGGTGCCGTCGTCGTGGGTGTGCGTGTAGACCTTGGGCCACAGGGTGCGCCGGTTCCAGTCGTCGATCGACTCCAGCAACTGCACCTTGTCGTCGATCTTGTGGGGCCGGTCGTAGAACGTCCGCACCGAGTAGACCGCCTGGTCGGCCTCGCCGCGGAACATGAAGTACGTCCGGAACTCCTCCCAGGGAGCCGCGAGGTCGCCCTCGTCGTCGACGACGTACTTCAGCTCCATCTGATCGAGAAGCTGCTTCACCAGGTCCTGATCCGGAACGACGGGGCCCGCCGGTCCCTGGGGCTCAGGCTCGGGCTGGCCCCCGAAGTTCGGAATCGAGGACGGGTCGATGCTCACCGTGATTTTCCCTTCGTACGGATCCCGCCATCCTCCCCCATCCGGGGAGGGGGGTGGCAAGCCCCGCCCCTCAGGGTTCACCTCGGGTTGGCGTATTTCCGCTGAGAGCGTGCAGCCGTCGGAGTTACAGCGTCTTTCCGGTCGTCGGGCCCACGATCAGGCCCTCGCCGAAGGCGTCCACTCGGACCGTGTCGCCGTCCTTGACCTCGCCGGCGAGGATCTCCTTGGCGAGGCGGTCGCCGATGGCCGTCTGGACCAGGCGGCGCAGCGGGCGGGCGCCGTAGGCCGGGTCGTTGCCCTCGTCGGCGAGCCAGGTCAGGGCCGCGTCGGTGATCTCCAGGGTGAGGCGGCGCTCGGCGAGCCGCTTGGCGAGGCGGTCGATCTGGAGGCGGGCGATCCGGCGCAGCTCCTCCTTGTTGAGGGCCGAGAAGACGACCAGGTCGTCCAGCCGGTTGAGGAACTCCGGCTTGAAGGACGCCCGGACCACCTCCAGGACCTGCTGCTTCTTCTCCGCCTCCGTCGGGATCGGGTCGACCAGGTACTGGCTGCCCAGGTTGGAGGTGAGGACCAGGATGACGTTGCGGAAGTCGACCGTGCGGCCCTGGCCGTCCGTGAGCCGGCCGTCGTCCAGGACCTGGAGGAGGACGTCGAAGACCTCCGGGTGGGCCTTCTCGACCTCGTCGAGGAGGACCACGCTGTACGGCCGCCTGCGGACCGCCTCCGTGAGCTGGCCGCCCTCCTCGTAGCCGATGTAGCCGGGCGGCGCGCCGACCAGCCGGGCCACGCTGTGCTTCTCGCCGTACTCCGACATGTCGATGCGGACCATGGCCCGCTCGTCGTCGAAGAGGAAGTCGGCGAGGGCCTTCGCGAGCTCGGTCTTGCCGACGCCGGTCGGGCCGAGGAAGAGGAAGGAGCCGGTCGGGCGGTCGGGGTCGGCGATGCCCGCGCGGGAGCGCCGTACGGCGTCCGAGACGGCCTGGACCGCTTCCGACTGGCCGATCAGACGGCGGCCGAGTTCGTCCTCCATACGGAGGAGTTTCCGGGTCTCGCCCTCCAGGAGGCGGCCGGCCGGGATGCCGGTCCAGGAGGCGACGACGTCGGCGATGTCGTCCGAGCCGACCTCGTCCTTGACCATGGTGCCCTTGGCGGCCTCCTCCTCGGCCTCGGAGGCGTCCGCCAGGTCGCGCTCCAGGGAGGGGATCTCGCCGTACAGCAGCTTGCTGGCGGTGTCGAAGTCGCCGTCGCGCTGGGCGCGCTCGGCCTGGCCGCGCAGTTCGTCGAGCTTCTCCTTCAGCTCGCCGACCCGGTTGAGGGACTGCTTCTCCTTCTCCCAGCGGGCGTTGAGGCCGCGCAGCTCCTCCTCCCGGTCGGCGAGGTCGCGGCGCAGCTTCTCCAGGCGCTCGCGGGAGGCCGCGTCGGTCTCCTTGCTGAGGGCCAGCTCCTCCATCTTCAGCCGGTCCACGGACCGCTGGAGCTCGTCGATCTCGACGGGGGACGAGTCGATCTCCATGCGCAGGCGCGAGGCGGCCTCGTCGACGAGGTCGATGGCCTTGTCGGGCAGGAAGCGGGAGGTGATGTACCGGTCGGAGAGGGTCGCGGCGGCGACCAGCGCGGCGTCCGCGATCTGCACCTTGTGGTGGGCCTCGTAGCGGCCCTTGAGCCCGCGCAGGATGGCGATGGTGTCCTCGACGCTCGGCTCGGCGACCAGCACCTGCTGGAAGCGGCGCTCCAGGGCCGGGTCCTTCTCGATCCGCTCGCGGTACTCGTCGAGCGTGGTCGCGCCGACCATGCGCAGCTCACCGCGGGCCAGCATCGGCTTCAGCATGTTGCCGGCGTCCATCGCGGAGTCGCCGCCGGCGCCCGCGCCGACGACCGTGTGCAGTTCGTCGATGAAGGTGATGATCTGCCCGTCGGAGGCCTTGATCTCGGCGAGGACGGTCTTCAGGCGCTCCTCGAACTCGCCCCGGTACTTGGCGCCGGCGACCATGGCCCCCAGGTCGAGGGCGACGAGCCGCTTGTTCTTGAGGGACTCGGGTACGTCCCCCTTGATGATCCGCTGGGCGAGCCCCTCGACGACGGCGGTCTTGCCGACGCCGGGCTCGCCGATGAGGACGGGGTTGTTCTTGGTGCGGCGGGAGAGGACCTGGACGACCCGGCGGATCTCCTGGTCCCGGCCGATGACCGGGTCGAGCTTGCCCTCGCGGGCGGCGGCGGTGAAGTCGGTGCCGAACTTCTCCAGGGCCTTGTACTGGCCCTCGGGGTCGGCGGTGGTCACGCGGCGTCCGCCGCGGGCCTTCTGGAAGGCGCCCTGCAGCTTGTTCGCGCTCGCTCCGTGCCGGGTGAGCACGTCGGCGGCCTGGCCGCCCTTAGCGGCGACGCCGATCAGCAGGTGCTCGGTGGAGAGGAACTCGTCGCCCAGCTCGCGGGCGCGCGACTGTGCGTCGGCGATCACGGCGAGCAGGTCGCGGTTGGGCTGCGGAGGCGCCACAGTGGACCCGGTCACGCTGGGCAGATTGGCGAGCACATGCTCGGCACCGGCCCGTACGGCGGCCTGGTCGGCCTCGACGGCGGCGAGCAGGTCGGTGATGTTCTCGTTCTCCTGCCCCGAGAGCAGCGCGAGCAGCAGATGGGCGGGGGTGAGGTCGGCGTGTCCTGCGGACACGGCACGGTTACTGGCCGCGTTGATCGCGTCCCGGCTCCGGTTGGTCAGCTCGGCGTCCACGTTCGCTGTCTCCTCCTGGTGTCAGTCGTCTCCCGTGTCTGACTGAGTCAGCGTACACAAAGTTGAGTCTATTCCGCTCAAGGCAGCTCAGAACAGCCCGGGACAGCAGGAAGCTGCGGGGGAGTACACGGGAGGAAGAAGGACAGCAGGGCCGGACCGGCCGAAACATGCCGTGGTCGTTTTCCGGCCACGGCGGGGAATGGCGCAGAATGCCCCCTGTCCGGAAATGTCGCCAAAAACTGCAGCGGCGTCACCGTGTTCAGGTCACGGTGACGCCGCTGCGGGGGGAAGCACCTGAGCGATCTTGTTACGACGGGGGAATCGCGTCAGGCACTGCGGGGGGTGGCTGAGATGGTTCGCGGGGCGGTTGGGGCCGCCGACTCCGCCAACTGGTGGTCGCGCTGGTCGAGGTTCACGAAGATCATTCCGTACCTGATGGCACACCGTACGGGCTGCGGCGCCCCCCGAGGCCGCCGCAGGCACCGGTAGGCCCGCACGTCGTCCTCCTCGTCCCGAGTGACGACCACCGGTTCTCCGAACACGGTCACCATCAACGAGTCACCACTGTGGGGGATGGCGGTGACCAGGTCGATGAAGTGCCAGCCGGAGCGGTAGGCGGTGGCCATTTCGCGGCGGAAGGAGCGGTCGTCGGGTGGTGTGGTCACGTCAGCTCCAGGCGGTGTCTGCCGGGTAGACAGAAGCATCGTCGCCACCATCAGCGGTGCTGGCCGCGAGCGACCAGGCGGTGTCCGACTGAGGCTCACTCTTCACACCGGAGAGGCCACTCAGCGATGCGTAGGCCACAACGGCGGAGAAGGCGGCGACAAGCACTGAGCGAAGCATTCTGTTCCGCATATTCGGCTTCGTCCTCACTTGAAGTTCCCCTTTTCCCCCGTCGGGTAAGACGATGGCTCATTCGGGCACGTCATGGCCACACAATCGGTGCATCATGTTCCTGCATGTTCAGGACCCTGGGGGGTGGAGATTTGCCAACGAATCGAACTAAAGGGACACATCCCCATGCGATGACGGAGTTGTGTGAGGAAGGACGCCGTCTTTACGCGAAGGCCCTCCGCACCGGACGTATCGCCCGCGTGGACGTGGAAGCCGCCCCCTGCCTGATGGAGTTCGCCCTGCTCCACTCCGACGCCGACGACGCGAACTGGCTGCGTCCGGTTCCCCCGTCGGTCGCCCTGGTCCAGCGGCTCAACCCCATCGAACGCGAGATCACCGAGCGCAGACGGCTCTCGATCGAGCTGACGGAGGCTTTCGAGCCGTTCATGGCGCTCAGCGCCCCGGTGACCACGGCCGACCCCTCGATCACCGTCCTGGAGGGCCTCGACCGCATCAACTCGGCGCTCGACCTGGCCGCCGGGCAGTGCCAGAACGAGGTGCTCTCGATCCAGCCCAGCCACCGCCACCCCGAGGGCCGGCTCATCGAGGCGCTGGAGCGCGACAAGCCACTGATCGAACGCGGGGTACGGATCCGCACCCTGTACCAGCACACCGCCCGCTACAGCCCGGAGCGGCTGGCCTGGGTCGACCTCTTCGCCGAGGGCAAGGTGGAGTACCGCACCATCGACGAACTGGTCGAACGCCTCATCGTCTGCGACGAGACCGTGGCCTTCATCCCCATCCGCGACGACCGGCAGGTCGCCCTGGAGATCCGTCACACCGGACTGGTCCGCTATCTCATCAAGGTGTTCGAGTTCATGTGGAGCCGCGCGGTGCCGCTGAGCGCCGGCGCCCCCTACGAGACCGCACCCGACGGCATCACCGACATCCAGCACTCCATCGCCAAGCTGCTCGTCGAGGGCCATGTCGACGAGGCCATCGCCCGCCGCCTGGGCATGAACGTACGCACCTGCCGGGCCCACATCGCCAAGCTCGCCACGGCGCTGGGCAGCGGCAGCCGCGCCCAACTCGGCTACCTCATCGCACAATCCGGGATGCTGGACCGGGAGCAGTGAGGTGACGGGCCGGCGAAGAGGGCGTGGGTGACGAAAGAGGTGCACCGCCATGACGCGGAGGAGCTGTGCGAGGCCGGTCTGAACCTCTACGCGCGCGCACTGCGCGAGGGCCGCACGACGCGGGCGGAGGCCGAGGCGGCACCCTGTCTGCTCGCCGGAGGGCTGCTGCGGCCGGACGACGGCGACCCGGCCCTGCTGCAACCGGTGCCGCCCGCCCTCGCCCTGCACCGGCGGCTGCGCGTCCTCGGGGAGCGCGTCTCGGACGAACGCCGGTTCACGGCCCGGCTGGTCGACGACTTCGCGCCCCTGCTGCGCATCGGCCCCCGGACGGTGCCCGCCCCCGATGAACCGGCCCTCAGGATCCACAACGGCCTCGACGCCATCAACGAGGCCATCACCCAGGCCATGGCGGAGGCCTCCACCGAGCTCCTGAGCATCCAGCCCCACCGGGACTCCCGCCACGTGAAACCCGATCGCGACGCGCAGGCCCTCGCCCGCGACCAGGCCCTCCTCGACCGCGGGGCCCGTATCCGCGCCCTCTACCAGCACACCCTGCGCCACTCCCCGCTGGTGCTCGCCCGCTACGAAGAGCTCCGGGGCGACGTCGAGGCCCGTACCCTCGACGAGATCACCGAGCGGCTGGTCGTCATCGACCGGACACTGGCCTTCGTACCGTCGAACAAGGAACGCTCCCTGGCGCTGGAGGTCCGCCATCCCGCCCTCGTCGCCTACTTCGTCACCCTCTTCGAACGCTTCTGGCGGCTGGCCACCCCCATGTACCCGCAGGCCGTCCAGCGCCCCTCCCTCAACGGCGTCACCCCACGCCAGCAGGCCATCGCCGCCCTCCTCGTCGAAGGCCACACCGACGCCGTCATCGCCGACCGCCTCGGCATGAACATCCGCACCGCCCGCGTCCACATCGCGAAACTCGCCGCCACCCTCGGCAGCCGCAGCCGGCCCCAGCTCGGCTACCTCATCGCACGCTCGGGAATCCTCGAACAGGAAAGGGCCAGGGACTGACATGAGCGCGCCGCCGCATCCCCACCACGGCGTTGACGGACTCTGCCCGGAGGGCACGCGTGTCTACGAACGCGCCCTGCTCCACGGCTGGATCGCCGCCGCCGAGGCCCTGCCGGCCCCCTGTCTGCTCGACCTCGGCCTGCTCAATCCGGCCGTCGACGACCTGGACCGGCTGGAACCCGTCGCCCCCGCGGTCGCCCTGTACCGCCAGTTGCGTCTCTCCGAGGCCCGGATCGCCGACGAGCGGCGCCGCGAGGAGCGACTGGCGGCCCTGTTCGAGCCCCTGATGCGGGTCTCGGGCGACCTCGGCACCACACCCCCCTCCGAGTCCGCGTCCCTGCGCGTCCTCAGCGGCACCGAGCGGATCAACGGGGCGATCACCGAGGCCCTCGACGACGCACACCAGGAAGTGCTCTGCGTCCAGCCCCGGGCCGGGCTGGTCGGGGACCGCGGGTCCGCCGCCGAGATCATCGCGCTCAAGCGCGACCAGGCCGTGCTCGACCGGGGCGGCCGGATCCGCACGCTCTACCAGCACACCACCCGGCACATCCAGAGCATCGTCTACTACCACGAACAGCTGAACGGCGACGCCGAGGCCCGCAGCCTCGACGAGGTCACCGACCGGCTCATCCTCGTCGACCGCACGGTCGCCTTCCTCCCCGCCAACGGGGACGGCACCCTCGCCCTCGAAGTGCGCCACCCGGCCCTGGTCGGCTATCTGGCCACCGCCTTCGAACGCCTCTGGCGGCTGGCCACCCCCATGTACCCGCAGGCCGTCCAGCGCCCCTCCCTCAACGGCGTCACCCCACGCCAGCAGGCCATCGCCGCCCTCCTCGTCGAAGGCCACACCGACGCCGTCATCGCCGACCGCCTCGGCATGAACATCCGCACCGCCCGCGTCCACATCGCCAAGCTCGCGGAGACCCTCGGCAGCCACAGCCGGGCCCAGCTCGGCTACCTCATCGGCCGGTCGGGGATCCTTGACCAGGAACAGCACCCGGAACACCGTCAGGACAACCACGGGAAACCGGACCGGGAACAAGGTCAGCGGCCCCAGGACCTGACACCGGCACCGTGAGCTCACTCGCGTCGACCGGCCCCGCCAGCCCCACCTGCGCTATCCGCACCCCCAGCTGAGTACGGCTGGCCGCGCCCAGCGTCTCCGAGAGGCGGGCGATATGGGCGCGGCAGGTGCGCACGCTGATGCCGAGGCGCTCGGCGATCACCGCGTCCTGGTGGCCCTCCGCGAGCAGCGCGGCGATGGACTGCTCACGGTGCGAGATGCCCTCGATCCGGGTCTCGGGCAGCTGGGCGGTGAGCGGGATGGCCAGCCGCCACAGCCGTTCGAAGACCGTCACCAGGTAGGCGATCAGCGCCGGGTGGCGCAGCTCCAGGGCCATCGTGCGGTCGGCGTTCGCCGGGATGAAGGCGACCTTTCGGTCGAAGAGGATCAGCCGGTCGATGACCTCGTCCAGCGTGCGGGCCTCCACCGCGTCGCCGATCAGCTCCAGGTAGTTCAGCAGGCCCTGGCCGTGCCGCGCCACATGGTTGTAGAGGTCGCGCATGCGCACCCCGCGCCCGCGCAGCTCCAGGGCACGGTGCAGCCCCTCGGAGAGTTCGTGCTCGCGCCGGATACCGCCCGGCTGCACGGTCAGCACCTCCGTGGTACACGCCTGGGTCGCCTGGTCCAGGGCCGCCTGGATACGGGCGTCGCCGTCCAGGACCCGGATCGCCGTGCCCTCCGCCGCCGCCGGGCCCTGCCCACCGAGCCCCGCGTACCACTCGAACGCGGCGACCGCGGAGCCCATCCGGCGCTGGCCGGCGCTCACCTCGTCGTACAGACCGCGCAGCAGCCGGGTCATGACCTCCTGCGGGGAGGTCGGCACCAGCCAGTCCATGTCGTCGGGGTCGGGGTGCAGCAGGGCGAGTTCCAGCAGACAGGGGACCGGCCCGGCGTCACCGCGCGGCACCCTTCCGCGCCGTACGGCCCGGGAATACACGCGGTCCCCGGCTTCGCACAGTCGGTCGGCACCGTGGGGATGCTCCTCCGTCCCGTGCCCGGCCATCGCCCATCCCACCCCAGCTTGACGCTCCGTCTTACAGCTCTTCGGAGCGCAACTATGCGCGGACTGGTCCGGCTCCGCAACACGCCTTCCCCGGCCAACGCTATGAAAAACCACTCATATGACGGGGTTTCTCCCGGCCTCCGCCCCTGGCACTGCAACAAGCTGACGGTGGTGTCGGCCCCTTCGGGCAGGCATGGTTGGTTCCGCTTCCCCTTCGGGTGCTCCCCATCCGAAGAGGTGGCAACGGGGGGGTAACGGGGGTTACGGGGGGCCCGGCCGGGCAACGGGGGAGTCCGGCCGGGCGACGAAACAGCACACGACCTTCCTCACGAACGCGTGTGCGCTCCCGGAAACCGCCGAGTGATCGTCGTGTTACGTCCCCCACTTAACGTCAGGCCATGGCGGACATATTTGACGCATACGCGTTGGCCGACGCGTGGGACGAGATGTTCGAGCGGCCGGGTGAGGTCAGGACCGCCTACGAGCCGGTACTGGCCGCACTCCAGCCGATCGAACCAGGTGAACTGCGGTTCCGGGCCGACCAGATGGCCCGTGCCTTCACCGACCGGGGCGTGACCTACGCCTTCGCCGGCGAGGAGCGGCCCTGGCCGCTGGACCTGGTACCCAGGATCCTCGACGCGGTCGAGTGGGATTTCATACAACGCGGGGTGAGCCAGCGGGTCAGGGCCCTGGAGGCCTATCTCGCCGACGCCTACGGCCCCTGCCGCGCCTTCGAGGACGGCGTCGTCCCCTGGCGGCTGCTGCTGAGCTCACCGCACTTCCACCGGGCCGCGCACGGCGTGGAGCCGCCCGGCGGGGTCCGCATCCATGTCGCCGGCATCGACCTCGTCCGGGACGAGGCCGGGGACTTCCGGGTTCTCGAGGACAACGTACGGGTGCCCAGCGGGGTGTCGTACGTCATCGAGAACCGGCGGGCCATGACCCGGGTGTTCCCCTCCCTCTTCGACGGACAGCACGTCGTGCCCGTGGACGGCTACCCCCAGCGGCTGCTCGCCGCGCTGCGGGCCGCCGCGCCCGACCGGGCCGCCGACCCCCGGGTCGTGGTCCTCACCCCGGGCCCCAGCAACGCCGCCTACTTCGAACACGCGCTGCTGGCACGGCTGATGGGCGTGCAGCTGGTCGAGGGGCACGACCTGGTGTGCCGCAACAACCGGGTGTGGATGCGCACGACGAAGGGCGAGGTGCCGGTCCACGTCGTCTACCGCCGGCTCGACGACGACTTCCTCGACCCCCTCCACTTCCGGCCCGACTCGGTGATCGGCTGCCCCGGCATCGTGAGCGCCGCCGTGGCCGGAAACGTCACCCTCGCCAACGCGGTCGGCAACGGCGTCGCCGACGACAAGCTGCTCTACACGTACGTCCCCGACCTGATCCGCTACTACCTGGGCGAGGAACCGGTCCTGCCCAACGTCGAGTCCTACCGGCCCGACGAACCCGGGCAGCTGGAGGCCGTCCTCGACCAGATCGACCAGCTGGTGGTCAAGCCGGTCGACGGCGCCGGCGGACAGGGCATCGTCATCGGCCCGAAGTGCGACGCCAAGACGCTGGAGCGGACCCGCAAGGCCGTCGCAGCCGACCCGCGCGGCTTCATCGCCCAGCGGCCCGTCGCCCTGTCCACCTCCCCCACCCTCGCGGGCGAGCGCATGGCGCCGCGCCACATCGACCTGCGCCCGTTCGCCGTCAACGACGGCACCGACGTGTGGGTACTCCCCGGCGGGCTCACGCGGGTGGCCCTCCAGGAGGGCAACCTGATCGTCAACTCCAGTCAGGGCGGCGGCTCCAAGGACACCTGGGTGCTGGCCGAGGGCCCGGTCGAGGCCCCCTCCGCCGAGCCCGGCGACAGCACGCTCCCGCCCGTCGTCCCGCGACAGCTGGGCCCCGACGGGCCCCTCACCGGCGTACAGGAAGGGGCGCAGCAGCAGTGAACGACGTGATCCTCTCGCGCATAGCGGAGGCACTGACCTGGACCGGCCGCTACGTCGAACGGGCCGACGCCACCGCGCGCATCCTCGACGCCTACCTCCACCGCATGCTGGAGGACCCCTGGCGCGACGAGGACGCGGCCTGCCGGTCGCTGTACGCGATCCTCGGCATGGACGCGGGCCGTCCACCGGTCGACATGCAGCAGGTCCTGGACCAGCTCGCCTTCGACGCCCGCTCCACGGGCTCCATCGAGGGCGCCCTGGGCGCGGCACGGCTCAACGCCCGCAGCGCCCGCGAGGCGGTCTCCTCCGCCATGTGGGAGTGCCTGAACGCCACCTGGCACGCCCTCGCCGACCAGCGGCGCGCGGCCCGCCGTACCGGCCCCTACTCCTACCTGGAACTGGTCCGCAGCCGTGCCGCGCTCTTCTTCGGCCTGGCCGACTCCACCATGAGCCGGGACGACAGCTGGCGGTTCGTGGTGCTGGGGCGGAGCCTGGAGCGGGTGGACATGACCGTACGGCTGCTGTCGGTACGGGTCCTGGACGCGGCGCACGCGCCCGACTGGCCGACCCTGCTGAGCGCGTCCGGCGCGGACGAGGCGTTCGCCCGTGTCTACGGCGGCTTCGGCGACACCGCGAGAGTGGCCGAATTCCTTCTCATGGACCGCGACTTCCCGCGCTCGGCGCTGCACGCCCTGACGACGGCCGAGGAGTGCCTGGCCGCCCTGGGCCGCCCCCGCCAGGACCCGGCCCGCCGCCCCATCGGCCGGCTGCGCACCCGCCTCGAATATCTGGACACCCATGCCCTCGAGGACCAGCTTCCCCTGCTCCTGAGGGACCTGCAGACCGCCTGCATGGCCTCGGCGGAGGCGGTCGCCGAGCGGTTCTTCCCCTACCAGGGGCCCGTGGTATGGGCCCAGGAAGGAGCGTGACATGACGCGCAGGCTCCGTATCCGGCACTCCACGCACGTCTCCTACGCCCAGTCCGCCGTCTCGTCCCACAACGAGGTCCGGATGACGCCGCTCACCCTGCCGGGCCAGACGACGCTGGACTCCCGGGTGACCATCCGCCCGGCGGCGACGACCTGGTCGTACTGGGACTACTGGGGCACCCAGGTCACCGCGTTCGAGCTGATGGACCCGCACGCCGACCTCACCATCACGGCCTCCAGCCTGGTGGAGACGGCCCCGCCCGGCGCGCTCCCGACGGCACCCGGCTGGCCGGAAATCGCCGAACGCACGGCCACCTCCCGGCTGCTGGAGTTCGCGGGCCCGACGGTCCGTACGACCGTCCCGCCGAAGCTGGTGAAGAAGGCCCGGAAGGCCGCGGCCGGCCTCGACCCGCACGAGACGGCGGTGGCCGTCTCCTCCCTGGTCGCCGACCGGGTGTCGTACATCCCCGGCGCCACCGGGGTGAACACCTCGGCCGCGGAGGCCTGGGAGCAGGGCGCCGGCGTCTGCCAGGACATCGCGCACGTCACGATCGCCCTGCTGCGGGGCCTCGGCCTGCCCACCCGCTATGTCTCCGGCTACCTCCACCCCGAGCGGGAGGCGGAACTCCACCGCCCGGTGGAGGGCCAGAGCCATGCCTGGGTCGAGTACTGGGCGGGCGACTGGCACGGCTACGACCCCACCAACCGCACCCGCCCGGACGAGTCGCACGTCGTGGTCGGCCGCGGCCGGGACTACGACGACGTCACCCCGCACAAGGGCGTCTACCGGGGGGTGGCGGGCGGCCCGCCCGAGGTGACGGTGGAGTTCACCCGGGTGGCGTGAACAACCGCTAGTTCAGGCCGATCGCGTTGCAGGCGGTCTTGTACGGGGCGGTGCAGATGTCGGAGATCTTGTAGATGCCGTCCGCGACGATGGTCGACTTGATGTTGCTCTTCTTCAGCGCGACCACGGTCACCAGCTTGGAGGGGATGTTCTCCTGGGTCGCGCTGTCCACCTGGTCCCGGGTGAGGGCCTCGAACTGGAGGTCACGGCCCTGGAGCTTGGCGACCATGGCCTCCGCGGCGGCCTCGGCCTCGCTGGGGTACGGCTTGTAGACGGTCATGTACTGCTCGCCGGTGATGATCCGCCGCACGGCCGGGAGTTCGGCGTCCTGGCCGGTGATCGGCGGCAGGTCGGCGTCGCTGACACCCGCCGCCTCCAGGGCCTTGATGACACCGCCGGCCATGGAGTCGTTCGCGGAGTACACCGCGGCGATGTTGTCCTTGCCGATCCTGTTGATCGCCTTGGTCATGCTCGCCTGGGCGATGACCGGGTCCCACTTGTCGGTGTCGTACTGCGCCGCGATCGTCACCCGGCCGCTGAGCTCGTTGAGCGCGCCCGCCTTGAACTGTCCGGCGTTCGGGTCGGTGGGCGAGCCGTTGATCATGACGATCTTGTCGGCGGTGCTGGCCGAGCCGAGCGCCTCGGTGATGGAACGGCCCTGCACCTCGCCGACCAGTTCGTTGTCGAAGGAGACGTACGCGTCGATCGGGCCCTCGGCGAGACGGTCGTAGGCGATGACCGTGATGCCCGCCTCCTTGGCCCTCTTCACCATCGACGCGATCTTCTTGGAGTCGACGGCGTCGAGGATGATGCCGTCGACCTTGTCGTCGATCGCCTTCTGCATCTGCTGGCTCTGCGTGGCTTCGTCGTCCGCGTTCTCGAACGAGGTCGTGGCCTTCTTGTTCGTCAGCTCGTCGACCTTGGCCTTGATGAAGGGGTAGTCGAAGTCCTTGTAGCGGGTGTTCGTGGCCTCCGGGAAGAGCGCGGCGATACGGAGGTCGTCGCGCCGGGTCGGTGTCGCGTCACTGCTGCTCCCCGAAGCCCCGAGCATCCCGCATCCGGCGAGCGAGAGGGACATCGTGGAGGCGACCACAGCTATGGCGATACGACGCATTCGAGGCTCACTTCAGGTGCGTTTCAGACGTTCCGGACACGTGGGGCGGCATGGTGACCCAGGTGCCCCATGAAGACAACGCGGCAGCGGCCACCGGCGTCAAGCGATACTACTTAACGAAGTAACAACATCACACTCCGCTTAGCTCGTGAAGACGTATGGAGACGGAGCGGAGAGGGCATGTATCTCCCTTTGCGGACCCTCCTCTGTCATTAGGGGCAGGTTTTCGGGCACACCATCGGCGATGTCCAGCCAACTGGGCCTTTCTTCAGGCAGATTGACGGGCAATGGGCCCCCGCGATGTTGCTCGGATCCACATCTGACACCGGTACTCTCGGCGGCCCAGCGTTCGGCACCAGCTTTCCTGGAAGGGCACCAGAACAGTGGAGTCTCCGCTGCCACGCCGGTCGAAGGGACCGTCGGCGATCGCCGCGGCGGCCGCCATCACCAGGCCGAGTCAAGAACGGACCGAGGCCGATTCCGAGCCCGGACAGGAGTCCGAGGCCCCGCCCCGGATGTCCCGTGCGGCGGCAGCGTTCGCGGCGGAAGCCACCCGCACACCCCCGAACCGGACGGCCACCGCCCGCCGGGGCACGGCTGGCGCGGCTGGCGCAGTTTCGACGGCTGGAACGACCGGAGCGGCTTCGACGGCTGGAGCGGCCGTGCGGCCCGCGGTGCGACGGCGGTTGCCCCGGGCCGCGCTGCTGGCCGGCGCCTCCGTGGCCGTGGCCGCGCTGATCGTCGGCGTCATCCTCGCGGTCGGCGCCGGTGACGACGGCACATCCTCGGCGGCGTCGGCGGGGACCGGCGAAACGCACGCCAACCAGGATGGCGGGACGTCCGAGGGCACGTCGGCCCAGCCCGGCCCGCCCCCGCCGTCCACCTCCCCGTCGGCGGACGCCACCAGCGCGTCGCCGAAGCCGTCGGCCTCGCGATCCGCCACGCCCGGCGCCACCACCGACAAGTCTCCGAAGACCCAGCCGTCCGCCACCACCGCGGCCGATGCCAATGCCGATACCGATGCGGGCCATGCCAAGACGGGGTCGGGCAGCGGCAGCACCGGCACCTCCTGCAAGGGCGCCGCGGGCTCGGGCCCCATCACCGGCTACTCCGTCTGCGTGTCCTCCGGAACCGTCACCCTCAAGGCGACCTTCCACCGCTCGCAGGACTTCTACCACGCCTTCCTCAACACCGACGGCAGCACCGCGACCGGCTACCAGCTCCCCTATCCGTCGCCGTCGGCCCTCGGCGCGGACTACATGATCGAGAACGGAACCCTCTACCGGAGCCGGTCGAACGACTGGAGCTGGAGCGAGGCCGCGGGCGTCCAGAAGACGGTCAGCGGCTCCACCTGGACCTGGACCCTGCCCCTGAGCAGGGTCGGCTCGCCGGCCGGCACCCAACGGATGGAGTTCCACGCCGGAAGCGACTACACCCCGGTGATCGCCTTCACTCCGAAGTAGCGGTACAACCTCTCGCGGGCTCCGGGAGTCATGATCGTCACCGGCCCTTCGGCCCGCCGGTGCCCATCACGACCGAGGACCCCATGAACCCTGCGAGACGCACGACCGCTGCCGCCGCCACCGTCGCCGCGACCACGGCCGTGCTCGCCACGGCCGGCGGCCTGCTCGCCGCCGCGCCCGCCTCCGCCGCGACGACCTGCACCTCACCGGTCTTCAAACGGCAGTTCTTCGCGAACACCACCTTCTCGGGCACCCCGAAGAAGACCGACTGCGACTCCGCGGTCGACGAGAACTGGAGCACGAGGGCCCCGGCCTCCGGCCTCCCGAAGGACAACTTCGGCGTCCGCTGGACGGTGACCCGGGACTTCGGCTCCGGCGGCCCGTTCGCCCTGTCGGTGTCGGCGCAGGACGGCGTACGGGTGTACGTCGACAACGTCCGCAAGATCAACATCTGGAAGAACGTCTCCGCCACGGCCTCGAAGACCCTCAACCTCACCCTCCCCAAGGGCAAGCACACGGTCCGCGTGGACTACGCGAGCTGGACCGGCAAGGCGAACGTCAAGTTCACCTACGCGCCCCGCACTTCGGCGGCCGTCGACAAGGTGAAGCCACTGGTGCCGACGGGCCTCGCGGTGTCGTACGACAGGACGACGGCCAAGGCGAAGCTCACCTGGGCGCAGAACAAGGAGCTGGACCTCGCCGGTTACCGCGTCTACCGCCGTCCGCTGGACGCCACCACCTGGACGCGCCAGGCGACCACCGCGTCCACCACGTACACCGACACCACCCTCCCGGTGACCGGCGCGTCATACGCCTACGAGCTGCGCGCCTACGACAAGGCGGGCAACGAGTCGGCGGGTACGGCGGTGAAGACGGTCACCACCGTCGACCGCACCGCACCCTCCGCGCCCTCGGGCCTGGCCGCCGATTCGGAGTCCACAGGTCTGAAGGTCACCTGGAGCGCGGTCACGGACGCGTCGTCGTACCGCGTGTACCGGTCGACGAGCGCGGCCGGCACGTACAGCCTGGCCGGCAGCACGGTCGGGGTGTCGTACCTGGACACCGAGCCCGCCGAGGGAAGCACCCGCTACTACCGGGTGACGGCTCTCGACGCGGCCGGCAACGAGTCGGCCCGCTCCAACGCCGTCAGCGGCAAGCGCCGGGACCTCACCCCGCCGGACGCCGTCACCGGGATGACGGTCACCCCGACCGAGTACGGCTTCGAGCTGAACTGGGACGCGAACCCGGCCCCCGACCTGTTCCGGTACGTCGTCTACACGGGCGAGCTCCTGCGGGACGAGGAGGACCAGGTCTGCTCCGCGCACCAGGAGGTGTGGCTGGCGCCCGGGGTCACCTCGTACAGGTACACCACGCTCCCGGACGGCGTGGAGCGCTGCTTCCTCGTCGACGTCTACGACACGTCGTGGAACTCCCCGTACGATTGACATCCTCCCCCTCTTAAAAGAGGGGGATTCCAACCCAGGTGGGTTGAGGTTCACGGGTGCTCGAACGGCTGGTGGCCGTTGTCACCCCTCCGGCACCGGCTGTTCGCCGGGGGCGGGGGATCC
>NZ_JBHSFK010000081.1:0-17947 GCF_042653945.1 Streptomyces vulcanius
GCCGGTGTCCTTCGTGAACGTGCTCTTGGTCAGCTTCGCGATGTCCTCCATCTGCGGGTTGCCGACCATCAGCACGTTGATGCTCTTGCCGCCTCCCGAGGACCCACCGGCTCCGGCTCCGGAACAGCCGACCAGCAACGAGCCGGCGGTCGCGGCCGTGACGAGGGCATGGGTCATTCTTCGTGCGTGCATGACTGACTCCAGGGGATGTTTCGAGGGGTGAGGAACCAGGCCCCCCGGGCTTGCGAGGGTGGCGTGAGGGTGGGACATGGGGTTGAACGGCGGCTCAGGCCCGGATGACCTCGGGGCCCAGCAGTGAGTAGCGGTGGGCCTCGGAGGCGGGCAGACCGGTGTCGGTGACGATCACCTCGAACTCGGTGACGTCCGCGAAGCGACAGAAGCTCACGGCACCGAACTTCGTATGGACCCCGGAGAACACCCGGCGCCTGGCGACCCTCATGACCTGGGCCTTGACCTCGCTGACGCCGGGGTCGGGGGTGGTGAGTCCGTACTCGCGGGAGATGCCGTTGGCACCGACGTACGCCAGGTCGATGACGAAGCCGGACAGCATACGGGTCGCCCAGTGGTCGACCGTGGCCAGTGTGCCGCCACGCACCCGCCCGCCGAGCAGCAGCACGGTGATGTTCTCGGCCGAGGCCAGGTCACCCGCGGTGGCCAGGGAGGAAGTGACCACGGTCAGTGGCCGGTCACGGGGGAGGGCGGCGGCGATGAGCTGTGGGGTGTAGCCCTCGTCGATGAAGACGGTCTCGGCGTCGCCGAGCAGTTCGGTCGCGGCGGCCGCGATCCGGGACTTCTCGGGGACGTGCATGGTGGTGCGGAAGGCGAGCGTGGTCTCGAAGCCCGCGCTCTCCACGGGATGGGCACCTCCATGGGTGCGCCGGACCAGCCCGTGCCCTTCCAGTACGTTCAGATCGCGCCTCACGGTCTCCTTGGAGACCCCGAGGTCGGCGGCGAGCTTCCCGACGTCCACGGACCCGGTACGGCGTGCCGTTTCCAGAATCATGCGTCTTCGCTCATCGGTGTCCACGGCGACACCTCCGTTCCACGGCTCCGCGCGGGGGCGCCCGCGCCGGTGTTTTCCGAAAGCCCTGCCCGTTCGGGCGTCCAGTGGCTAATTTCTACAAGCAGGCCGCCCCGCTGACCAGGCTCGCCGTAACGTACTTCATGACCGATTGTGCCCGTTTTCCGAAGCGCCGAGCCCCTGGACGAGACGGTGGAGGGCCTTGGGGTGTGCGAGGTCGTTGCCCACATGCCCACCGGGCGTGCCCGTTCGCTGCCCGTTTCCTCGGACAGGCGTCGGGTGTCCCTGCCGTTACCCGCCGCAGCATTCCGGAGACGGCGTTCACAGCCCGTGCCGGTCGAGGATGGTCATCAGCTTGCGCCTGCGCCTCAGCTCCGCACGCAGAGCGACGAGATACCCGGTGAACTCGCTCTCGGTACCCAGGGCCCGATGACAAGCACGAACGTCGATCAGCAGCCTCGCCATCTGCTCGTAGACGCGGTCCCCGGTGAGCCCCTTCAGCGGCTCGACCAGCCGCAGGTACACCGCGAGCGCGTCGGCCGGGCGCGTCTCGCGCGAGAGGTCGGCGAGCTGCCGCCACTGCCGGTCGTCGGCGCGGCCGGCCGCCTCCCGCCAAGCGGTGTCCAGGTCGCCGTCGTCGAGCAGCGCGTCGATCAGCACGGGCCCGCGGTGCCGGCCGCTGCGCTCCTGGCGAGTGTCCTCGCGCAGAGCGGCCAGCGCCGCCGCCCGCTCGGTCTCCCAACGGTCCGCGGCCCGGGCAGCAGCACGCAGTTGCTGATAGGCGGCGAGGGACCGCTCGGCCAGGAAGCGGCCTCGGCGGGCTGCGGCGGCCTCGGCCTTCCGGCCTGTCCGTGTGTAGCGGGCGCACACATAGTCGACCAGGCGGCCGTCGGCATGTGGCTCGTCGGCGGTGTCCCGGAGTCCTCGTTCCGCCCATTCGAGTGCGTCTTCGGGACGGCCGGCCGCATCGAGCTCCTCGGCGATGCGCAGATGCGTGGCACCGGACGGCACCAGATCCCTCACGTACAGGGCGACCAGCGCGTCCACGTCACCCTCGGCCTTGACCAGACGCTCCATCAGGTACCGCTCCGCCCAGCCACGCGGGCTGCGGCGCCGAGCCTCGGCCGCCAGCTTCCGCAGGCGGGCCAGCCCGGCCTGCCCCAGCACGTCGGCGTAGTCGAGCGGATCGAGGTCCGTCGCGTCGTTCCCGTCACCGAGCACGTGGCCGACCAGCCATTCGGCCAGCCGCTCCGGGTCGGGGCGCGCGACTCCGCACGCTTCCAGGTGGGTCTCGGCCACGGCGGCCACGGCCTGCCCGACCACACCGTCCGAGTCATCGATCTCCTGGTACGCCTCGCCGAGCGCCCGGATCGATTCCTCGGCCAGGCCGACCGCGTGCGCCGCCTGGCCACCGGCGGTCAGGGCGCGCAGGGCGTCCGCCGCCTCCGCCACCTGCCGCGCGTACCCGGGGGCGTCCGCGTACTCGACGTACCCGTACCGGGCGAAGGGCCGCGGATCGAGCAGCGCCAGGACCCGTTCCCGGACCGTGCCCAGGTCGGAGCGCGCCGCCGCGGCCCGCAGCTCCAGCCGCCTGCGCAACTCCCGGTCGCCTGCGACCTGTTCCCGCACCAGCGCGAGGAGCTCGTCCCGGGACAACGCCGTGAGCCACGCCTCTAGGCCGGCGGCCCGCGTCCGGGCGGCGGCCCGCTGACGCGGGATCGCCTCCGCCTGCCGCAGCACGGTCAGCCCCACCGCCACGCAGTGCTTGCAGAAGTTGCCCTCCTGCCCGTACGGGCAGTCGCACCGCCCGGAGACTCCGGCGCCTCCGCCGAGGGCGAGCTCCACCTCGTAGACGTCAGTGCCGTGCACCACGGCAGTGACCGAGCCGGCGCCCACCTCCAGACCCCTCACCGCGTCCAGATACGCCAGCCCCCGCTCGAAGGACCGAGCCCCGGCGAGGGCCCGCAGCTCGTCTTCGCCGAATCCCATCGCTTTCCGTGCCACACCGCCTATCCAACCGCTCCCGCAGAGCGGCGGGCGCGAAACCCGCCGACTTCACCGGGACCCCGGGGTGCCCCGTGATGAGAGGCGAGAACGACGGGGCTACGCGGACACCGCGACCACGTGCTTGCCCACGACGCCGCCGCGCTCGAACGCCTCGTGCGCCGCCGCGATGTCCGCGAGCGGGTACACGCTGTGGACCACCGGGCGCAGCGCACCCGATGTGACGTGGTCGGCCACGTCACGCAGCACGGCGGTGTCCGGGTTGGCGCTGAAGGTGCGGATGCGGCGGGAGCCGTACACGCTCGACGCGGCGATCGCGGCCAGGGCGCCGGCCGACAGGCCGACGGTGACCATCCGGCCGCCCTTGGCCAACCGGCTCCGGTAGCAGTGCAGTTCAGAGCCGACGGTGTCGACGATGACGTCGAACGGTCCGATCCGGTCCGAGGTGGTGGAGCCGTAGTCGAGGACTTCGTCGGCACCGAAGTCGGTGAGCAGCTGGGCGTGGCGGTCGCGGGCCAGCGCAGTGACGTGGCCGCCCATCGCGTGTGCCAGTTGCACGGCGGCCGTGCCGACTCCGCCGGCCGCGCCCCGCACGAGGACCCGCTCCCCGCCCGCGAGGTGCACGCTGTCGCGCAGCGCGATCAGCGCCGTGGCGCCCGCCACGACCAGGGAGGCCGCGTCGACCGACGAGGTGCCCGCCGGGGCGGGCGCGATCCGGTTCGCGGGGACCACGACGTACTCGGCCGCCCCCGCGGTGGTGTGCCGCTCACGGGGATGCACCATGCCCCACACCCGGTCCCCGGCCCGGTAGCCCTCGACATCGGCGCCGGTCTCGACGACGACGCCCGCGAAGTCCAGCCCCACACCGATCGGGAAGCGGCGCCCCGACACCATCTTCAACTCCCCGGCGCGGACGATCACGTCGTGCCCGTTCACGCTGGACGCCTCGACCGACACCAGGACCTCGCCGGCACCGGGAGCGGGGCGGTCGACGTCGTTGATCCGCAGGACGTCCGCCGCACCGTAACTCGTGATCTGAGCGGTCTTCATGGCGCTGTTCCTTCCGTGGCCGGCTGGTGTGGAACCAATACTGGTCCCCGATCGCGGCAGCACGGTCGTTCGCCTTTTCCTGGGACTGGCAGACCCACCCTCCGCAGCGGCGCCCGGAGCATACTTGCGCCATGACCGACGCCCCCATCGCGCCGACCGACGACCCCCGACGCGAACTCGCCGAATTCCTGCGGACCCGCCGAACCCGACTGCGGCCACAGGACGTTGGCCTCGAACCCGGCCCGCGGCGGCGGGTCGCCGGGCTGCGCCGTGAGGAACTGGCCCTGCTGGCGGGGGTGAGTTCGGACTACTACCAGCGCATGGAGCAGGGACGCGACGTACGCCCCTCCGAACAGGTCCTGGACGCCCTCGCACGCGCCCTCAACTTCTCCAGCGAGGAGTCCCGGCACCTGCACAGCCTCGCCGCCGCCGCACGCACACCGGCCCGCACCCCGCGCCGGTACGAACCGGAGGAAGTGCCGGACACCACACGGCGGTTGCTGCGTACGATGCCCTCGCCCGCGCTGGTCGTGGGCCGCTACCTGGACGTACTGGCCTGGAGCCCGCTGGCCGGCGCGCTGCTGGGCGACTTCACCCGGCTCCCGGTGACGGAGCGGAACCTGCTGTCGCTCCTGCTGCACCCGGAGGCCGACCAGACCTGCCCGGAGCGGTCCGCCACCGTCGCCGAGCTGACCGCGATGCTGCGCGCACAGGTCTCCGCCGATCCGGGGCACCCGCGCGCCGTGGAGCTGGTCGGCGAACTCGCGGTCCGCAGCGACGAGTTCGCCACCCTGTGGGCCCGCCACGACGTGGGCGAGACGACGCGCGGCCGGATGCGCGTCAACCACCCCCTGGCCGGGGAGCTGAACCTGGACTGGGACGCCTACCCGCTGCCGGGCACTCCCGGCCCGGTGCTGATCGTCTACACCGCCGTCGAGGGCGGCCCCGACGCCGAGCGCCTCCAACTGCTCGCCAGCCTGCTCAACGCCCGCTGACCCAACCCGGTGTGAAGCGCTGTGCCGGTTCCCTGACGGCGGGGATTCCGGGTATCGCGGGCGTATCGAAAATCGGATACGCCACCGCAACGGCCCTCCGTCTCCCATGGGGGCATGACCCACAACGCATCCCCACGCAGGATCGTGTTCCTCAGTCTGGCGGTCCTCGGCTTGGCGAGCGCCGCGTTCGTCCTGCGGAGACCGCTCATGATGGCGGCTCCGACGTGCGTGGCCGGGCGGTGGCACGGCTGCTTCGACACGTTCAACGGTGTGGTGCTCATGACGTTGGTCCTGCTGCCGTTGGCCGCGCTGGTGGTGTGGGCTCTGGCGCACCGTCGGCGTGCCGCAGGCGTCATATCGGCGTGGCGGCTGTCGCTGGCCGAGGTGGGCATGGTCCACGGGACGGTGCCGTTCCTGTGGCTGACCATGATGCCGGGCGCCGCGCCCGGCATCGCCCCCGCCCGGGTGAGCCTGGTGCCGCTGCGGGACCTGGTCACGATGGGGCCGCTCGGGATCGTCGGCAACCTGCTGGTCTTCGCGGCGCTGGGGTTCTTCGCCCCGATGCGGTTCGCGGCGCTGGCGTCCGTGCCGCGGATCCTGGCGCTCGGGGCGGGCTGCTCGGTCCTGGTCGAAACCGCACAGTACGTCCTGCGCCTTGACCGGGTGTCCTCCGTGGACGACGTACTGGTCAACGCCGCCGGCGCCGTGCTGGCCGCGCTGGCGTCGCGCCGCTGGTGGCGCACCACGGCGGAAGCGCCGTCGGGCCGGCCTCGCCGCGCGCCGGCACCGGCGGGCTGAGTCGCGTGTCCGGTGTGCGCGCGTCTTTGCATACGCCGGCGATATGGTGCGCTGCCTAGGCTTGGGACATGCGCGTACTGATCGTGGAGGACGAGCCCTACCTGGCCGAAGCCGTCCGTGACGGTCTGCGCCTCGAGGCGATCGCCGCCGACATCGCCGGCGACGGCGGCTCCGCCCTGGAACTGCTCAGCGTCAACTCCTACGATCTCGCGGTCCTCGACCGTGACATCCCCGGCCCCTCCGGCGACGAGGTTGCCCGGCGCATCGTCGCCTCCGGCAGCGGCATCCCGATCCTCATGCTCACCGCTGCCGACCGGATCGACGACAAGGCTTCCGGGTTCGGGCTCGGCGCCGACGACTACCTCACCAAGCCGTTCGAGCTGCGGGAACTCGTCCTGCGGCTGAGGGCGCTCGACCGCAGACGCGCGTACACCCGGCCCCCGGTCCGCGAGATCGCGGGCCTGCGCCTCGACCCCTTCCGCCGGGAGGTCTTCCGCGACGGACGCTACGTCGCGCTGACCCGTAAGCAGTTCGCCGTCCTCGAAGTCCTCGTCGCCGCCGAGGGCGGGGTCGTCAGCGCCGAAGAGCTGCTGGAACGGGCCTGGGACGAGAACGCCGACCCCTTCACCAACGCCGTGCGCATCACCGTCTCCGCACTGCGCAAACGGCTCGGCGAACCATGGCTCATCGCCACGGTGCCGGGTGTCGGCTACCGCATCGACACCGGCCCTGACCCCACCCGCCCCGGCAGTACGCGTGCATAGACGCCCAGGGCTCAGCGTCCGACTGAAACTCGCCCTCAGCTACGCCGGGTTCCTCGCCGTCGCCGGTGCTCTTCTGCTGGCCGTGGTGTGGATGTTCATACTGCGCTACGTTCCCGACAACTCCCAGGGCCTGCTCGGGGTCTCGCCCAACCGCTACCTCCTTGTGCGCACCTTCGCCCCCGCCGCGGTCGTGGCGATGGGCTTCCTGCTCGTGTTCGGCCTCGTCGGGGGATGGATCCTCGCCGGCCGGATGCTCGCACCACTCACACGGATCACGGATGCGGCACGGATCGCCGGGAACGGGTCGCTGTCCCACCGGATCCGCATGAAGGGCCGCCAGGACGAATTCCGTGAACTCTCCGACGTGTTCGACTCGATGCTCGAACAACTCGAGTCCCATGTCGCCGAGCAGCAGAGGTTCGCCGCGAACGCCTCCCACGAACTGCGCACCCCGCTGGCGATCTCGCGGACGCTCCTCGACGTCGCCCGCAAGGACCCCACGCGGGACCGAAGCGAACTCGTCGAACGCCTGCACGCTGTCAATACGCGGGCGATCGACCTCACCGAGGCCCTCCTGCTGCTCAGCCGCGGCGGCCGCGGAAACTTCGCCCGCGAGAGTGTCGACCTCTCCCTCATCGCCGAAGAAGCCGCCGAAACGCTGCTTCCCCTCGCCGAACAGCGTCGGATCACGCTCGACGTCACCGGCGGGGCGGCCCGGACCAGCGGCTCCGCGGAGCTCCTGCTTCGGGTGGTGACGAATCTCGTCCAGAACGCCATCGTCCACAACCTCCCCGCCGGCGGCACCGTGACGGTCCATACCGAGGCGTACGGCGACACGAGTGTGCTGCGGGTCGAGAACACGGGCCGTCGGCTCCCGCCGGAACTGGTACCGACCCTCACCGAACCCTTCCAGCGCGCCACAGAACGCGTACGCACCGACGAGCATGCCGGCGTCGGCCTCGGCCTGGCCATCGTGCACAGCATCGTCCGCGCCCATGACGGGACCCTCGACCTCGTCCCCCGCCCCGCCGGCGGTCTCCTCGTCACGGTCCGGCTTCCCGCCGCGCCGTAGGCATCGTCCCCGAACGG
Source organism: Streptomyces vulcanius (assembly GCF_042653945.1). Classification (NCBI taxonomy): domain Bacteria; kingdom Bacillati; phylum Actinomycetota; class Actinomycetes; order Kitasatosporales; family Streptomycetaceae; genus Streptomyces; species Streptomyces vulcanius. The sequence goes on from NZ_JBHSFK010000081.1 coordinate 7,743, forward strand.
GCCTACGCCCGACGCCCGCGGGCAGCTCACCCCGGGCGGGTCAGCCTTCCAGGTAGGCGAGTACTGCCAGGATCCGGCGGTTGTCGTCCTCGGACGGTTCGAGTCCGAGTTTGGCGAAGATGTTGTAGCTGTGCTTGCTGACGGTCTTCTCGCTGACGAACATCCGGCCGGCGATGGCGGCGTTGGAGCGGCCCTCGGCCATCAGCGACAGCACCTCGTGTTCACGCGGGGTCAGCCGCAGCAGGAGGGGGTCCGCCGAGCGGTGGGTGAGGAGGGCGCCGACCACGTCGGGATCCATGACCGTACTGCCGGCGGCGACCTGCCGGACGCCTGCGACGAACTGGCCGACGGCCATGACCCGGTCCTTCAGCAGATAGCCCACCGCCCCGGCGCGGTCCGACATCAGCTCCCTGGCGTACAGCTGCTCGACGTACTGCGAGAGCACCACGACGGGCAGGCCGGGGATCCGCTTGCGTACGTCGATCACGGCGCGCAGACCCTCGTCGGTGAAGGTCGGGGGCAGCCGTACGTCGACGACCGCGACGTCGGGCCGGTGGGTCGTCAGCGCCCTGATCAGGGAGGGTCCGTTGTCGACGGCGTCGACGACCTCGAAGCCGTTGGCCTGGAAGATCCTGATCAGGCCCTCGCGGAGCAGGGCGAGGTCTTCGGCTATGACGATGCGCACGGCAGCGACATCCCTATCTCGGTGGGTCCGCCGGGCGGACTGTCGGCGGTCAGGGTGCCGTCGAAGGCCGCCAGGCGGCGCGCGACGCCTCGCAGGCCGGTGCCGCCGTCAAGACTGGCGCCCCCGCAGCCGTCGTCGGACACCCGCATCGTCAGCAACCCCGCCGTCGTGCCCGGGTGGGGCGTGAACTCCACGGTGATCTCGATGTGTTGGGCGCGGGCGTGCTTGACGGCGTTCGTCAGGGCCTCGGCGACGGCGAAGTAGGCCGCGGACTCGACCGGCGCGGGCAGCCGTCCGGGCAGGCGGGTTCCCACCGTCGTGGGGATCGGGTTGGCCAGGGCCAGGGCTTTCAGGGCGCCGTCCAGGCCGCGGTCCGCGAGCACCGGCGGGTGGATGCCGCGTACCAGGTCGCGCAGTTCGGCCAGGGCGGTGGAGGTTGATGCGCGGGCCTCGGCCAGCAACTGCTGGACGGCCCGCGGATCGTCGGGCAGGAGTTGTTCGGCCAGGCCCAGGCTCATGCCCAGAGACACCAGTCGGGCCTGTGCGCCGTCGTGCAGGTCCCGTTCGATCCGGCGCAGTTCGCCTGCCTGGGTGTCGACGGCATCGGCACGTGAGGTGGCCAACTGCGCCACGCGGGCCCGTAGTTGTGCCTGCGCGGTGGGCGCGAGGAGGGTGCGGATCACCAGGGCGTTGAGGTTCGCCAGCCGCACGGCGGTGGTGTACCAGAGCAGGAGGAACACCGGGCCGAGCGGAACCAGGGCGAACGACTCCTGGACGCTGTGCAGCCGGAAGCCGTTGCCCAGCGGCGTGCGGAACACCTGAGGAGGGGTCAGCGCGTACAGCAGCGGATAGCTCAGGTAGAAGACGCCGCAGAGGAAGAACAGGAACGACAGCCCGTAGGTGAACCACCCGGTGATCGAGTTGACCGCCAGCCAGGCCCAGTCCCGCCAGGTCGCAGGGTCGCGCAGGATCGCCCACAGCCGTACCGGCCAACCTCCGTCGGGTGCCGGGGAGTAGGGCCGGGCCACCGGTTCGCACAGACGGTCGGCGGCCCACTGGCGGTGGAGGTCGGCGAACCAGCGCACCAGGACGGTCGAAAGCAGGGTCAGCGGGATGCCGACCCCGAGCGCGACGACCGTCACCGAGGTGATCCAGAGCGTGGCCAGGCCGAAACCCAGGACCGTGCCGAGCAGCAGCACCAGCGACCAGCCCAGCAGGGTCACCCGCAGAGCGAGACCGGAACGCGGGGCGAGACCGGCGTGCGGGGCGACGCCGGTCTCGGGACGTACCCCCGACTGCGGTCCACGGAGGGAGTGGCGCTCGCCGGAGTGAGTCATCGCGCTCCATCATCGTGCATCCGTCGATCGTCGTGCATCGGCGCGGCGGCCGACCGGCCGACGCCAGGCCACCATCACGGGCCAGAAGTTGATGATGACCGGCCGGTCCGGGTCCGCGCACTGGGGTTATGTCCACCATCACGGGGGCCCAGCACCCGTGTCCTTCGCCCCCGTGGCCGGGAGGCTGGAGTGGTCGGAAAGCGTGGCGCGGCAGGCCCCAGGTGGATGCGGTCTTCGCCCGACCGATCGGCCCATGCCGCCGACTTCAAGCGGCCCATGCTCCATGTCCAGGAGGACACCCATGCCCCGGAACACGCCCTACCCGCGCCACGCTCGGCGGGCATACCTGACGCTGGCCGTGGTCACGGCACTGACGGGTTCGCTCGCGGCCTGCGAGGCGTCCGCCGCGGCGCAGGGCACCGCCCACACCCCGTCCGGACGGCCCGGCGTGGTGGCAGCCCAGGAGGCCCGGCTGGCAAGGCTCGCCCAGCGGAACGTGGACGCCGGAGCTCCCGGCGTTGTCGTGCGGGTCGACAAGGGCGACGGGCAGGTGATCGAGATCGCCCGGCAGGCGCCCTGGACCAGGGCGGACCACGCGCTCGCCGCGAGCGACGAGTTCCGGATGGGCTCCAACACCAAGACGATGGTCGCCACCGTGGTTCTCCAACTGGTCGCCGAACACCGGCTCCAGCTGACCGACCCGGTCGAGAAGTGGCTGCCCGGCCTCATCCCGAACGGGGCCGCGATCACCCTGCGGATGCTGCTCAACCACACCAGCGGCCTGTTCAACACCATTGACGACCCCGACGTCCTGAAGGCCTTCACCGGTCAGGACACCCGGCAGTGGACTCCCGGGGAGCTGATCGCCGCGGCCGTCCGGCACGCCCCGCTGTTCGCGCCCGGTGCGCGGTACTCCTACAGCAACACCAACTACGTCGCGCTCGGCCTGGTCGCCGAGAAGGCTGCCGGACACAGCCTGAGCGACCTGATCCAGGAGCGGATCGCCAGGCCGTTGCACCTGAAGAACACCTACCTGGTCACCGGCTCCGGCGAGACGAAGAGCCCCCGTCTCGCCCACGGTTACGAACCCGACGCCGCCCATCTGGCCCCTGTGCTTCCCCCCGGCACGCCCGCCGGGACCGCGTTCACCGGCCCCGCCCGACCCGCCGGCCACGTCGACACCACCTGGATCAACCTCAGCACGGAATGGGCCGCCGGGGGCATGGTCTCCACCGCGCAGGAGTGGGCCCGGTTCGACACCGCGCTGATGTCCGGCCAGCTCCTGCCGCCCGCCCAGCTCAAGGAGATGAAGACCACCGTCGCGGAGGAGAGCGGCAACCCGAACCGCTACGGTCTCGGCCTGGAGAAGAAGGTGGTCACCCCCTGTGGCACCGTCTGGGGCCACGACGGCCAGGTCCCCGGTTACTCCAGCTGGGACTACACCGACAGCACCGGCCGGCGCACCGTCTCGGTCTTCACCACGACCATCTTCGGCATCGCGAACCCCAAGGCCGACGCCGCCAACGAGGCCCTGCTGAAAGCCGCGATCTGCACCATGCTCGACAAGCCGATCCCCACCACACCCGCGTCCGCGCCGACCGACTCCTGAGCCCGCGATCGACGCAGTCGGCCGAGTGTCGAAGGCACAGGCGCGGCTCCAGGCGTCCGAGCCCCGGCAGGCCCGGGACAGCGACCGGATCGTGGTGCACGTGCGCCGCGACGGGTCGGTCCGGGACGCCGCCGTCCGCCGGAAGGTGACCGCGATGCTGGACCGGGTGGCGGCACTGCCCTCGGTCGCCTCGGTGACCAGCGTGTACGGCCCCGCGGGAGCGCCCCGGATCAGCAAGGACGGCCGGACCGCCTACGCGACGGTGACGTTCGACGCGCAGGCCGACCGGATACCGGCCGCCGACGTCACCCGGGTCATCGACACCGCCCGGGCCGCGCGTGACGCGGATCTGCGGGTGGAACTCGGCGGCGAGGCCGTCAGCCTCGTGGCCGAGGGCAACCGCCCCCGCCCCGGCCCGAGCCGCCGCTACGGCAGGTACGGCAGGTACGACAGGACAGCACGCCGCGTGGTCCGAAGTCGGTCGCCTCGGCAGGACCGGCCGCGGGCTGCTGCACCTGTGCACCCTCGGCATCTGCGGGCTGGGCCTGCCGGCCGACGCGCTTCGCCATGGAACCTGTCAGGTGACGCGGGAAGAGCGGTGGGAGAGGGTGGGACGGGGATCCAGGAAGCGCCCGGAGGCGGAGAACGCGGCTGCGTTGAAGCCCTCTTCCCGCATGTCGATCGCGGGGAACTCCTTGCAGGCGGTCTGCGGCTGGGCGGTGGAGCCGTCGAACCGGCAGGCGACGCCGGTGAGCCTGATGGTGATGAAGTCCGCGATCTGGGCTCCGAACTCGATGGGCCTCCCGCCGATGGTGATGTCCCCGACGCCGAAGCCCTTCTCCGGGGGCACTTCGTAGACGGCGCGGACACGGTGCTCCACATCGCCTCTCACATACGTCCAGTAGCTCCTGGGGTCGGAGCCGTCCGGGGTCTCCCAGCCATCCGTGGAGAGGTCGTCGAAGTACAGGCCCACAGGGTCGGCGAGGCTGATGTCGGCCTTCCGGCGGGCCAGGGCGTTGACTCCTGCGCCGATATGCGGATCGCTGTTGCGCTCCGCGGCGCCGTACTTGCTGCAGGCGATGAGCTCCTGCTCGGTGGTCAGTTCCTGGCCGTTGATGACACGCCGGATGGTGGCCGCCGCGGCCAATTCGATCTCTGCGCCCAGGGTGTTGTTCGGCTGAATCAAGTGCATGGCGCCGTGGCTCGTGGAGTTGTTCCACTTGTTGCGCGGCTGGTATCGGCCGCTGGGCGAGAACAGATCCTCCTTGCGCACGTCGGGACTGATGAATCGACGGTAGAGATCGAGCGTTTTATCCGGGTTCGTCTGTGCCAGGATCTCCCAGTACTCGGGGCCCTCGCAGGTGAACATGACCTGGCTGATCTTTCCTGAGCCATCGCGGGTGACGCTCCACTCGCAGTACTCGTCCTGGACGTCACGGCTGGCGTCGGCGCGCTCCCATCGCTGGAGGTCGGAAATGGAAGTGATCTTGATGATGCGGGGGAACGCGGTCCATCGGATGGGCGCGCGCTCGACGTCTGCGGCCGTGTCCGTGCTGGTCAGGTTGTAGAACTGCGGTCTTGGACTGTCGTTGAGCACCTCGTGGGGATCGGGGCCCTGAATGGCCTCGTCGACCGTGTCGGAGATGAACGTGTTCCAGGCCTTGCGGCCGAAGTCGTCCAGATCGTCGAGGTTGCCGGGAGGTCCGTAGGCATCCAGTCTGGCCATGGTGTTGTCCTCGCTCGTGAGGGGGCGGCGTCAGCTGAGCTCTGCGACGGTGGCGTCCTCGCGCATCGCCAGCGGCGGGGCGTCGGGGGGAATATCGGTGACCGGCAGAGTGAGTTCGAACTCGTTCAGCTTCATGAGACGGAACTGTCGACGGCGGGACTCGGCCAGCCGGACGTAGTCGTCGAAGCCGGATTCGGTGCGGATGCGCTCGGTGACCTTGCGCAGATAGGCGTCCACCCGCTGTCCGAACACCGTCCGCCAGGCGTCGTCGGACACCTGCCAGTGCGCGGCGAAGCGCCCCTCGGGACTGTCGGCGGGCAGGGTTCGCGCGGCGTCCGAGATGGCCTGGGCGACTTTGTCGCACAACTCCACCGTCTTGGTCGGCGCGGTCGGCACGTACTGCATGAGGTGACTGCGGGCAGGGCTGAAGACCGGGTTGGGGAAGTCCACCATGAGCACGCAGGCGGCGAACCTGGCCGAGACAAGCCCCTTGCGGACCATCTGCCGGACCACCTCGTTGTCCTCGTGGGCGGCCTCGGGCACCACGAACGCGAAGAAGGTGTCGCCTGGCTGGAGGAAGGCACTGAACGTTTCCTCCAGCCGGAAGCCGAACCGGGTCAGGCCGGCCACGTACTGGGAGGCTGCCGCCCTGGGCGGGGCGGCCTGCGTGGACAGGCGAAGGTCGTCGAACAGGACGTCCTGGTTCAGCCAGAAGCCCGTGGGCGGCATCAGCTCGGGATCGTCCGCCGTGATGTTGCTGCTCTGTCTGTCGGTGCTGGTGAGGTTGACCGTGGTGCTGGTGAACAGGTGGCGCAGCAGCCGGTCGGGGTGGTCCACAACGCCGTTCGCGGTGACCGCGGCCAGACGGGCCGCCGTCCACCGGGTGATGAGGGACCTGACGGTCAGTTCCAGTCGCTGGGCTCCGATGACCTGCTGGAACAGCTGGTCGTGGCGCAGTGGGTCATCCTCGGCGAGCTGGATCGTGGCCCGCTCGGATTGCCAGTTGATCCAGGGAATCCTCAGCTCCTTCATCACGACGCTGCCGTTGACGTGACTGTCGAAGCAGCCCTTGCCCCGCGAGTCCGGGTCCAGGGCGTGCCAGGAGTTGCCCGCCCACACCCAGCTGGATTCGGACCGGGCATAGAAGTTGAAGACCCTCGCAGCGGGATCCCACGCCGCGACCTGAAGGAATCCTTCCTCGGGGTCGCCACCGGCCTGGGTGCTGACCAGAAGATCGACCTGGCCGCCTCCCACGGCGATGGTGATCGCGAACCGCATGTCGCGCTCGCCGATGGCATCCGGCGGGATCTGCCCGGCCTCGCTGATCAGATACACCTTGCGTGAGGCGGCGGCCGTCGCGGGGAGTGCGGACAGCAGGTCCTGCACGGTGGTCGGAAACGTGCCCGCCCGGAAGAGTTCGACCGCCATCGGGTCGCCCAGCGCCGCCAGTTCCTCATCACTGACGGGTCGCGCCCGGTCGTCCTTGCCGATGATCCTGCGGTACAGCCGTCCCGGCTCCAACGGGGAGTGGCCGGAGGTGTCGAGTCCCTCGACCTCCTCGACGGCAGTCCTCCTCATCCAAGCGGTCGCCCGCCGCGGCTGCGTGTGGTCGGGCATGGCCACTCCGCTCCTTCACATAGGCATTCCTTCATTTGCACCCAACATCACATTATGTGCCGATTAGTACCCTGCTATGTGTGCCCATTCCGGTCGCGGGCGAAGATCCACTCTGATGGCCGATCCGCCACGCATTCGATGAGCCTGCCGAGCCTCATGGCCGTTTTCGCAGGCCGGAGCAAGTCTGGGAGTGTCCCTCGGGGGCTCGCTCCGGCGGAGCTCGTGCCGTTCCCCAGCCTCAGATCCCGGGTGTGATGCCGGTTGCCGGAGGCGGAGTTCGGGCGGCGGTGCGGTGGTGTTCCTGATCGGCCAGTTCGGACAGGGCCGTTGCCCCGCAGCCAGTGAACAACGCTCTCGCGCGTTCCAGCTGAGCGAGTCCTTCGGACTGGCGGTCGACGACGGACAGTGCGATGCCTGCCGTCAGCCGTGCCGTGGCTTCATAGAGTGGCATTCGAGCTGCGCAGAACGCGGCAGCGGCCTCGCACGCGGCCTCTGCCGCCACCGCGTCCTCCCTCGTGAGGTGTACCTCGGCGCGGGCGAGCAAAGCGAAGCCGAGCTGTCCGGGCGGTCTGTCGGGGCTCACGGCGGATGCTGCGCGGCCGGCCCACAGCTCGGCAGCCGCCACATCGCCCCGGGCCAGTTCCGCACCCGTCAGCAGCCGCAGCCACAAGGGGCGCACGGGTGCTTCGAACGCCAGCATCTCGGGGCCACCACCCGCTTCGATCACCCTGCGGACGCAGCCCGCCGGATCGCCGTTGAGCAGCAGCGCGTTGCCGAGCATCCCGAGGATCGCCGACCGGTACTGGGTCGGTTCGGGGCCGGCCTGGGAAAGCGACTCCTCGCAGATCTTCAGCGCTCCGGCGAAGTCTCCCCGCCACATCGAGACCGCCGCGTTCACCGCCTCGGCCAGTGAGCGTGGCTCGTTGCTGCCGACGAGTGACGCCGCCTCCAGTGCGTCGGCGGCGTACGTCTCGGCCTCGTCCAGACGGCCGAGCCACATCAGGACGTAGGCGGAGGCGGCGAAGAGATCGGCGAGCATGAGGCTCTGGCCGGTACGACGGGAAAGGTCCAGGCCCTGACCGAGGTGCCGGAGCGCGGGGTCGTAGCGTCCCAGGAACATTTCCGTCCAGCCGACCGTGACAAGGGTGTCGATCTGGCCGGCCAGCTGCTGGTCATCGGTTTCGTCGACTGCCTCCAGGACCAGGTCCAGGTAGTCGGTCGATCGGGCGGAGTCCCCGGTCAGGGTGTGTGCCATTGCCAGGAGACCCCGGACAGCGGTGATCTGCGCCGGGTCACCGATGGTTGCTGCCGAGCGCAGCGCGCGTTCGCCCCAAACGATGGCTGTGGGGAAGTCGGCTGTGCGAAGCGCCACCGTCGCAACCCCCATCTGCAGGGCCGCGCTCTCGGATTCCGGCCGGCCGTCGTGGTCCGCCAGTTCCCTGAGCAGCAGCGACGTCGCCTCCTTGTACCGGCCGAGCCCCCACTCCATCGTGGCTCGCGAGGCGGTCAGCCGAGCCCGCTGAGCCCGTGCCTGCGCGGGCAGGAGGGTGGCGGCCGTGCGCAGGACGTCGCGGCTTTCCAGCAGTCGTCCGGCCATGCCCAGCGCATCGGCCTGCTGGAGCCACAGTTCGGGCCGCAGCCGGCTCTGCTCGCCGAGCAACCGCAGGGCTTCCTGTGTCCAGTGCGCGGCGGTGACCGGTGCGATCGTCATCACCTGACGGGCGGCCCTCACGAGTAGGTCGACGGCGTGTTCGTCTCCCACACGCGCCGAACGCTGAACGTGCGACGCCTGGACGGTCAGCGGTGCGCCGCGCAGCGCCAGGCCGTCCGCGGCCCGGGTATGCGCCTCGATCCGCCAGCCGGCACCCGCACCCTGGTACACCGCCGCCCGCACCAGCGGATGGCGGAACCGGAACTGGCGCGTGGAGCCGACCTGGCGCACCAGGTCCCGCTCCGCGGCCTCGTCCAGAGCGGCAAGGGCCTGTGCCTCACCGGTCTGCGCCACCACCGCCACCATCTCGGCTTCGAAGGAGTCGCCGAGCACCGCGGCCGCCTGGGCACAGACCCTCGCAGCCGCCGACAGACCTCCCAGCTCCTCCAGCAGCGCGGCCCGCACCGATCGCGGCAGATCGCCGGCGACAGGCACCGAGCCGGCCGGCACCGCCTGGGCCACCGGGATATCCGGCAGGCCTTCCTCCCCGGCGCTCCGGGTCAGCGCCTCCAGGTAGAACGGGTTGCCGCCGCTGGCCTCGTACAGCCGCCGGAAACGCCAGTGATCCGGCCTGGCCCCGCACAGCTCCGCCCCCTCCGCCGGGGACAGCGGCCCCAGCTCGACCCTGGCCAGCCTTCCCTCCGTGCCCGCCCGGGCCAGCGCCGCGGCCAGTCGCGGCGGAGCCTGCCGGGGACGGTAGGCGAGCGCGAGCAGCAACGGTGTCCTCGGCGGATGCCGTACCAGATGGTCGATCAGCTCGGCCGTACCGTCATCCGTCCACTGCAGGTCGTCCAGGCTGAGCACGAGCCCGCCGTCGGCACTCAACGTCTCCAGCAACATCCGCACCGCCCGGTGCAACCAGTACCGTTCGACCGTCACCGGCTCCGGCCCGGTCGGAAAGCGGTCACAGAGCGCGGGAAAGACCGTACTCAGCAGCGCGAACGCGCCGGGCGACGATCCGTCGTGTCCGAGCCGGCGGAAGTCCACCGTGCCGAGGTGGTCGTCCAGGGCGTCCACGAACGCACCGTAGGGAGCCCGGTCGAACTCCACGCTGCGGCCGGCCAAGGACACGAAACCGCGCTGCCCCGCGCGCTCGCCCAGCTCGCCCAGCAGCCGTGTCTTACCGATACCGGGTTCCCCGACCACCTCGACCACCCCCGGCGCACCAGCCAAGGCACCCTCGATCGCACCGTCGAGAACCGCCAACTCCGCTGCCCGCCCAACCAGGTGGCTCCCCGTCGTCCGGGGCCGCTGCGATGTCGGCGGGCCAGCCAGGTCGGCGCCGTCCCGTGGGGTGCGCACCGGCGGGGACACGGGTAACGGGCGCGGGACGAGAGCAGGCGCGGCTCCCGAAGCGCGCCCGGCGGCGGGACCGGGAGCCGGGACGGCGGCGGGACCGGGAGCCGGGACGGCAGCTGGACCGGGAGCCGGGACGGCAGCTGGACCGGGAGCCGGGACGGCAGCTGGACCGGGAGCCGGGACGGCAGCTGGACCGGGAGCCGGGACGGCAGCTGGACCGG
>NZ_JBHSFK010000082.1:0-17434 GCF_042653945.1 Streptomyces vulcanius
GAGCGCGATGGCGTCCCGCTTGAACTCCTCGGTGTACCGCTTCGTGTACTTGCTTCCCACCTGGTGCTACTTCCTCTGGAACCTCAGGTCCCAGTCTCCAGGTGTCCACGATCAAGGGGAAGCTTCACAACAGACATACCCCGCCGCCTGGAGGCCGGAGACGAACAAGGACGCGACCGTGGCCTGCTCTTTGTCAACAAAGTGGCCGAGCGTTGGGGGGTCAGCCGACTGGTCGGCGGAAAAGTCGTCTGGTTCGAGATGCGACTCGAGGGATCGCCGCCCTGACAAGGGCGAGGAAGTCCCTGTGCCACCAGCACACGGACCTCATCCCTCAGCTTTCCCTAACATGGTCCCCGAAAATCCGCTCCGGAACTGGGCTGAGGAACTCCGCCACCGCTGACCGATCCCCCGGTGCCCTCACACGGCCGTGGCTCCCCTCCCGGATGCGAGGGGAGCCACGGACGCCGACGCTGGAACCATGAGGGCCACCGCTACCTGGTCGGGCACCATCGCGTTCGGGATGGTCGCGATTCCGGTCCAGCTCTACGCGGCTACCGAAGAGCACACCGCGCGGCTCCATGAGATCCACACCGCCGACGGAAGCCGCGTCCAGCACCGCCGCTTCTGTGCTGCGGAGGGGCGGGAGATCAGCTATTCCGAGGTCGGTCGGGGTGTCGCCCTTCCGGACGGCCGCATGCTGCCGCTCTCCGAGGACGACCTCGCCCGCTTGCCGCTGCCGACCAAGCGCACGATCACGGTGGTGGGGTTTATCGACCCGAAGGGCGTGGTCCCGATCAGCTACGACCGGCCGTACTACGTCGCTCCCGCCGCAGGGACCGCGGACCGGCCGTACGCCCTCCTGGTGGAGGTCCTCTCCCGGACCGGGCTCGTGGCGATGGCCAAGGTCGCGATCCGCAGCCGCGAACGCAAGGCGGTACTCCGGCCGTACCGCGGACTGCTGCTTCTGCAGACCCTGCGCTGGAGCGATGAGATCCGCGACCCCGGCGACCTCGCCCACCTGGTCCCCGCCGTCCCGCTCAGCGACCGTGAGCGACGGCTGGCGGAAGTGCTGGTGCAGGAGATGGTCGGCGTCGACGACAGCGTGGACCACGACGGGTACGCCCACGCCCTGGAGCAGCTGGTCGACGCCGTCGCCTCGGGCGACGAGCCGGCCGAACCGCCTCCTCAGCCCGAGCTGGCCGTGGATCTCATGACCGCGCTGCAGCAAAGCGTCGATGAGGCACGAGCCGCCAGGCACCCCACGAAGCGATCCCCGAAGGCCGACCGGCAGGGGAAGTGATCAGCCCGCCCACCCGATGTCACGGACCTCGATCGCCCCGGCGTGCGGCATGTACTGGATCCAGCACCGCCGCCCGAACGCCTCCCGGATCTCCTCCACGGAGCCCGGGTCGCGCACATCGGGCCAGGCCCGCGGATCCATCCGCGCGACCTCCACCAGTGCCATCACCTCCTGGCGGGCTCGGTCGTCCGGCAACTGCGCCATGACTTCCACCGCGAGTTCCTCCACCACCACGCCGTACCGCATCCCGCACACCCCCGTGTGATCGACTCGGGCAGCAGCGTACGGAGGAACCGCCGGTCACGTTCCGGCCTGTGGATAACCCGGAACCGGCATGGTCCAGGGGCCGGACGGCGAGCGTGCCAATTGCCGCCGGGAGTCAGTCGATGATGTGCAGCTGGGTGTTGGGGTGGCAGAACGGGCACGCCGGCACTGCGCCTGAGGTGAGGAGCCTGCGGGCCTCGTCGCGGTCGATCGCGCGGTGGCGTCTGCCGTTCATGGCGCACTCGCCGTCGTGGACCTGGATTGGCTCGCCCGTGGCGGTACCCAGTTCTACGAGCCAGTCCGGGGGCCGCGGCCGCGCTCCTCTTCAGCCTGCCGCTGCCGGAGGCAGGCGATCTTGCGGTCGATGCGCTCCAGCCACAGGGCGTGCCAGACCCGCAAGGTCTGCAGGCGGTCCAGGTCAGGCGGCAGATCATCGAACACATTTTTGATTCTATGCTCGCGATCCACGCCTCACGCCTCGCGTATTCGATTATCTGTTCGATAACGTGGGATCCGGGAGGTGAGTGTCATGAGCGCGGACGGACGCGCACGCGAGGTGGCGACGGTGATGCACGTGCGCTGCCCGCAGGACGTGCCGGAGGAGACGTACCGGCAGGTTCTGGAGCTGCTCGCGGACCTGTCCGCGGTCGTGCAGGCGCTGCCGCCCGCTGCGGCCTTGGTGGAACTGAAGGGGGCACTGCGCTATCACGGGGTCGGCGGACACCGGCTGGGGGAGATGGCCCGGCTGCGGTCGGTGGCCCGGCTAGGAGTGGACCTGCGGATCGGGGTCGGAACCTCCCGGACGGTCGCGGCGACCGCGTCGGCGCAGACGCCGGCGGCGGGCGGCATCGTGTCGGTGGACCCGGAGACCACCGCGAAATGGCTCGGCACGCTGCCGGTGGAGGCGCTGTACGGAATCGGCCCCCGGCAGGCGGCAGTCCTGCGCGACTACGGCATCGGCACGGTGGCGCTGCTCGCCTCCGTGCCTACGGGGACGGTGCAGCGGATCCTGGGGGCGAGGGCGGGGCGGACCGCCGCGGAACGGGCCCGCGGCTGGGACCTCACCCCGGTCACCCCCAGGTCCCTGCCGGTGTCCGTGAGCGTCGGGACCCGTTTCGAGCGGGACCTGCTGGACGGAGCGGAGGTGAGGGCCCGGCTGCTGGAGCTGGTCGTACGGCTCGGCATCACGCTGCGCGGCCGGGGCCAGGCGGCCCGGGCCGTCACGCTCCAGCTGCGCTTCGCCGGCGACGCGCGCTGGGAGAAGAACCGCCGCCTACGGGTGCCGTCCGCGCACGAGGACGACCTGCGCACGGCGGTCTACCAGCTGATGGACGCAGCCGGTCTCCAGCGTGGGCGCCTGAGGGGGATCGTGCTGAAGGGCGAGGACGCGGTCGCCGCCGATGCCGTTGCCGAGCAGCTCAGCCTCGATCCCGGCCGCGAAGCCCGGCTGGTCATGGAGGAAGCAGCCGACCGGGTCCGCGCCAAGTTCGGACCCGACACGATCGGCCCCGCCAGCGCGGCCCTGCGCGCTGGCTGACCGCTGACGTCGGCTTACCACGGATCATTCGAAAGGCGCGACGGGCTGCACACTGCGGATGTGCAGCCCGCCGCGCTCGTACAGGAAGGCCGTCACGTCACCAGAGTCGCGATGATCGCCAGCAGGGTAAGGAACAGCACCATGGCGCTGAAGGCCACGAAGCTCCCGCGGTTGATCGCTTCCGGTACGGGAGCTCCGCCCCATCGTGCGACGCCGAATGCGATGCCGCCGGCGAACAGGGCGAGGGCCAGGCCGACGCCCAGCGCGAGCATCAGCAGGACAAGGATGTGGACGCTCACGCGGCACCCCGCTGCTGGCGGTGGCGGGTGCCGTCCTTGGTGTGGAGCTGCTCGGGGATCCAGATGCGCCGCTCCCGGGCTGCGTCGTACAGGGTGTTGCGGAAGCGGTGCTTGCGGGTGCGGACCGCACCGTGGGTGAGGTTCAGCGTGTCCGCGATCTCGGTGTCCGAGTAGCCGTCGACGGTCATACGGACGACCGCCTGGGTTGCCGGCGGCTGTTCGTCCAGGATGTCCTCGAAGTTGGTGGTGAAGACGACGGCCTCGGGCTCGGACAGGACGTCGGCCGTCTGGAGCAGCCCGAACATGCCCGGGATCTCGTACGCCGACTGCGCCGGGCAGGCGTACAGGGCGTGCTGCTCAGCCCATGCCACGCGCTTCTTCGCCCAGGTCGTGTAGACCCGGCGGAACTCCCAGATGCACTGGCCGATGTAGTACGAGGTCAGGCAACTGGCTCCACGGCCGCCCCTGTGGCTGGGGTTCCAGTTGCCTTCGACCAGCGCCTTGCGCTGGAACGTCTTCAGCCCGCGCATCACGTCGACGACGATCTCGTCGCGGGCCTCGCTGCTGTTGCGCAGGAGGGCGACATCTTCGGGGTGGACCCAGAAGGGGATCCCCCGCTTGGCACCGCTTCAGGGCGATCCGGGCGAGCGTCCCCTTGCGGAGCATGCCGCGAAGGATCGGCATGCTCTGAAGGCACAGCTCGTTCTCGAACACCTTGTACGCCGGCCCTTCGAAGTTGCACAGGGCCAGTTCCTTCACCCGGGCGGCGTCGCTGCGGATCCGCGCCGTCCGGTGGTCGGGCAGGGTCGCGTCGACGGCTTCCGCGACCTCATGCTCTGCACGCACTAAAACCCCTCGTTCTCGTTCACTCAGATCCCGAGACCGCTCATCCAGCGCGCGCGATGGACAGCTGCCTTGTTGTATCGAGTGATGTGCAGAGAAAAGATGTGAATGTCACCCGACGATCCAAAGTTTTTGTGCGGCAGTTATTTTGTGCGGCAGAGATTGCTGCGCGCGTCCCAAATGACCTCGCCTTATACGTCGTCAGCTGGCCCCGAGGTGCCGCCCGGCCGCGTGCCGCTCAACGGCCCTGGCGTGCGGCCCGGATGGCGTCGACGTGGGGCCGGATGAAGGCCCGCAGCCGGTGTTCGGCCTGGGCGTGCTCTTCGTCGGTCAGGGCCCGCCGTACGCACAGTTCGGTGATCTCGACTTCGTACGTGTGGTAGTCGTCTGCGGGCCGGGGCAGCGGGACGGGGTACAGGTGCCAGCCGTGCGCGGTCGCCCGCCACAGCTGCCGGTCACCCTCCGCGAGGCTGCCGAAGTGCTCGATGAACATCGCCACGACGTCCGCGTCGAAGTACATCGACGGCCGGTCGCCCGCCGCGCACCCCGGGCAGCCGTCCTCGCCGGTACACACCGCCAGGCGCCGGTCGTAGCGCGGCGGCCAGAAGCGCGGGTGGGCGCGCTGCTGGGTGTAGGTACGGCCGACGGGCCGACGATGGACTTCGACGTGGCCGCCGGCCTCGAGGCGCCGCACCGCCCGCCGTACGGCGGCACGTTGGGCGTCGGTCGGCTGCTCGACTCCGTAGACGACGCGGGCGAGGCCGGAGACCGAGGCGGCCAGCGGGGTCCCGTCGACGGTGCTGAGGCCGCCGGGCTCGCTGCGCACGTACGCCAGCACGGCCCGCTGTACTCGCCCGAGTCCTCGTGACACGCCTCCAGTGTCCCGCTCGGCCCGGGCCTGGGATACGAGCGCTTACGGCTTGGCCGGGATGATCGCGGTGAAGGTGTTGGGCATCTGAGCAACGAACGCTTACGCCGCGCTGCCGGTGGGGCGGGACGACGAAGCCTCCGGGACCTGGCCGGTCCCGGAGGCTCATCCCTTGCTCCGCAGGCACTGCACAACGAGCGCGGCCCTGACGGCGTCACGCGGCAGCGGGCGCCGCCGCGTTCTCGAAGGGGCTGGGGTAAGCGGCCATCTCCTCAAGCCGCGAGATGACGGCACGCGCATCGCCCAGGGCCCGGTGACCGCCGCGCAGCTTTTGCCAGGTGTAGTTGCCCCAGTAGTCGTGCCAGTCGCCGAAGAAGGCGGCGTACTGCTCCATCGCGCACTCCTCCCACTCCTGCGCGTCCAGCCAGGCCTGCGCGGCTGCGTGCCGGTGGCCGCCGTACCGGGGCTGTTTGGCGAAGTCGACCGTGCCCTGGGCTTGGTGGTGCAGGTGGAGCTCCCACCCCAGCCGTCCGGTGTCGTACTCCCGGTTGTAGATCACAATCCGGCGCCCGGCGAGGGCCTCGGTGAGGCGGGGGAGGACCTCGGAGAAGGTGGGCGCGTCTTCGACCATGGCGTCGGTGATTTTGTGAATCGCCGTGGCCTCCACGGGGATCGGCTCGCCGCCGGGGTTGATCAGAGTGTCGAGCAGCACCGTCCCGGACGCCGTGGTGACGGCGATCTCCACGATCCGCGACGTCGCGGTCAGGCCCGTCGTCTCGGTGTCCAGGACCGCGTAGGCGTCCGGGTCGGCGAGGATCTTCTGAGCCCACGCGATGGTGGGCCCGAGGTCGTCCCACCGGGCACGGTCCGAGAGCCGCTGCGCCTCGATGCGCTCCTGCTCGATCTCCTGGTCGCACGGGGTGCAGTGCCAGGCGGCCACCGCCCGCTCGCGCTCGTTCATCGCCGCCCACACCGCGAGCGGGACCAGCTGCACAAGGCACCGCCGGCAGGAGCGGTCCACCAGCGACAGCGCCACCCGCCGTCCGCGCTCACGGCGTTCGTCGCACGCCAGACACATCCCTTCGCCCCAGCTCCTGGCGGGCGCCGGCGTCCGGAAGACGGTGCCGCAGTCCTGGCACGTCCGGCGGCGCAGATCGGCCAGGCGCCGGGCCTCCCGGTCCCGGCACACGCCGCACATCCCCCACACCGGGACCTCGAACGCCTCACCGCAGTCGGTGCAGGTCCGCCGCTGCTGCATCTGGCGACGCTGCAGGGCCGACAGCGGCCGCATCTTCACCGACTGCTCCGGGTCCCACAGGGCGACCCGGGTCCCGTACCAGTGCACGTAGACGTACGCGGTCGGCCGCTGGCCCGCAGCGGGCTTGCGCCGCACTGCGGCCAGTTGCGCCTTCGTCCGCAGGTACGCCGGTGCCCGGCCGCTTGCGTACGCCGGCACCCCCTCCACGAACTTCAGCGGCTTGCCCCGGGCCACCCGGTCCGGATCGACGTCGTCCTCCTGGCCCGCCAACGCGGTCAACACCTCGTTCACGAATTGCCTCCTTCGGCCTAGCGGCGACCAACCGCAATGGAACGTGACATAACGCATGAATCAGTGTCAAGTGCCAAGAAAAACAGGCAAGTTACGCGTATGCGCTTAGATACCCGCTCGCGTACGCGAGGGAAAAACTCACCCGTCCGGGCGCCCGGCGGAGCCCGGGAGCTGACGCGGTGGTCGGCAGCGTGGTCGCCCCGACCATGACCCCCGACCACGCCTTCGGTCGTGCCGCGTCCAGCCCCGACCACGGCTGGTCAGCGCACCGCTGAAGCCCGCAGAGACCGTGAGACGGCTGGTTGCCTCTCGTATGGCCCCTCTTGGTGTCCTTCTTGGTGCTTCTCGTGGTGCCCCTCGTGGTGCCCCTCGTAGTGCTTCGACCGGTTGGTCATTGGCGTTCGGACACACGGCTGACCAGGCCGACAAGGGGCGGATACGCGCTGGCCTGGTGGCCGACTACTTCGCTACGGAGGGTCTGCGGGCGAAGTACAGACCCGTGCCGTCGTCTGCGGCGGCCGTACGTCAGGTCTGCCGGTGCCCGGACTCCGGCCAGCGGACTCGCTGGCCGGGGTCGTGGACGGGGCGCCACACAGGTGCGGAGGGGCCGTGCTGGAGCAGGTCGGCCAGCGGCGCCGCGAGCATGGGGACGTCGTACGGGAAGCGGGCCAGCAGCCCGGCCCCCGCGCGCAGGGCGCTGATCCGGTTCTCGACACCGGCCGGTCCGGTGCCGTCCAGGACGAACAGGATGCGGGGGAAGAGCGGGTAGCGCCGCCGCCACTCCTCAACCGCCGGTTCCTGGTGGGTCGGCCGGCGCCCCGGGACCACGGGCACGTAGCGGTGGAGGCGCTCGTACGCGGTCAGCTTCGCGGCCAGGCGCTCGGGCCCCATCGTGGCCCGGTCGACCTCCACGAACGCCCGCAGCATCGACCCGTTGTCACCATCGACGGGGCCGCGCCGGTAGTACAGGAGTGCGTCGGGGATGACGGCCTCGCCGCTCCCGATGGGGTGGTGGACCTCGGGGATCCAGTCCAGCGGCTCGCACACATCGCCGCGGCGGCGGGCGTCCTCGAGGAAGACGAGCGCCGTCTCGGTCACGGTCAGCGTGTGGCTGGCCTTCAGCCGCACGGCGGTCGGATCGGACACAGTCCGGGAAGGCCGGCGCCCGCGCATCTCGGGCCACTCGGAGGCGAGCTGCACGCCGTACGAGGTCGGGAACCACACCCGCGTCCGTCCGGCCTGCGGCAGCGTGATGCGGTCGACCAGCCCCTCCACGCGCAGCCGGGCCAGCCGCCGCCGGGTCTGCTCGATACGCACCTCGGGCGCGATCACCCGGTGCATCTGCTCGGTGGTGGCCATCCGGTACTGCGCCAGCACACCCAGCGCCATCCGGTCCCCGCTGCCCACGTCCACGCCGACCATCACGGATCCGCTCGCTTCCCGTCCGGTGCGGCACCGGCCTGCCCGGCGCCGCGCGTACCGGTCACAGCAGCAGCCGGCCCCGACCAGAACCCCGACCACGAAGGCCCGACCACGGTCACGAAGCGACAACACCGCCGTGGACCAGGCCCACATCCCCGCCGACAACCCGTCCGACAACCGTCCGCCCGCTCTGGCGGGACTGTCCGTGAACCCGCAGGTCACCACGCTGACCCTGCCGTGGTCGGGAGGCCGACATCCCCTCTACGCCCCCGAGTCCACGCCCCACAGCAGGAAGAACAGAGAAGTGGGTGGGTGGGACAGGCCCCGGGCGGCGGGCGAGGGGATCGGGCGCCGCCGGTGTTCCTCGCGCGCGACGGCGGGGCCGCGCGCGACGCCGGACGGCTCGCCGACGAGGAAGAGCAACGCCGCGCCCTGGCCGCCTTCTGGACGGCTGAGACGCGGCGGGCGAGGGAGCACCCTCGTAGTGCTGTACGGGCCCGGCTCCGTGTCTGCCGCCAACGTGACCCCGGGCAGGCACCGATGCATGGGGTCGATCGGCACGGTTTCAGCCACTGCATCTGATTGCCCGGCGGGTCCCGGACAGCTGCGGGTACGGTCGATCGGTTTGACGGCTGGCGGTGGCTGCCGTTGGGAAGTGTCCGGTCGGCGTGTCGTCGCATAGCGGGTGGGGGTGGTTCGGTGGTCAGCACCGAGCAGGAGATCGAGGAGCAGTTCGCGCAGCTTCAGCAGAAGGTCGGCGCTCGCCATACCGAGGTGTTGAAGCACTCCGACGGTGACCAGTTCGCGGTGGAGTACGCCCGGCTGGTGAACGTCACCAGCAAGCTGGTGGAGTTCGAGAAGACGATTCCCGAGCGTCTGGCCGAACCCGATCGCAGACGCAGTGAGCGCATCGTGACGTGGTCCTGGCGCGGCCAGGCGGCCGTCGGCGCGGTTTTGATCGCGCTCGTCTTCCTCCTCGACCGCTCGACTTGGTGGTTGGTCCTGCTGGTCCCGCACTTCGGGGGAACGGTGGCCGGCTGCTTCCAGAAGGTCGATGCCGAACAGCACCGTGACCGCCGCTTCGGGGCCATTGGACTGCACGTGGTCGCGCTCCTGATGGCCCTCATCAGCCTGAGCGTGATCAGCCGGTGGTTCATCATCGCCGCCGCCGTGGGCTGGATGCTCGTTGCCGGGTCCTCGATGGACAGCACGGGCGCCGACCCGAAGGGGGCGCGGCGGTGAGCGACGACTACAGCTACCAGGTCCGCCGTCTGGAGACCCGGACCGGCGGGATGGAGCACGAGCTGCACTCGCTGCGTTCGAAGCTGGGGGAGGTCGAAGACCTCGACTACGAGCTGCGCGACATCCGGGGCGGCATCCGCAGCCTCGAGGACGACCTCAGCACCGTCCGCAACGACCTCACCGAGCTGGACGACGACGTACGCGGCCACATCCAGGACACGGATCAGTCCCTCAAGCGGCTGACCGGCCGCGTCCAGGCCCTCGAAGCGCACCTGCTCGCTGCGGGCGGCGCCCCGCTCGCCGACCTCGACACCATCGACCCGGAGTGGAAGAAGCTGGCCAGGACCGCCAGCCACGGCTGGCACGTGCGCTCCGGCCTGCTCCACAGACACCAGCGCGAGGCCCACCGCCTCAAGGTCCGCGAGTACGAAGGCGCGGTCGCCGAACGCGACGAACACCGTGACAAGGTGGTGGAGGCCGCCGGCATCCTGGCCAGTCAGCCGCGCACGTCCCGCGAGTTCAAACAGGCCGTCATGGACTTCGGCATGTCCCGCACCCTCGCCGCAAGCCACGATCAGCGGGCCCGGCAACTGGCCGGCCCCGCCCAGACCGCCCAGGCCGCACTGGCTCAGGACGACACTCTCAGGCAGGCGAAGGCGTCGCTGATCGAGCAGGGCGACAAGGCGGAGAGGAAGCTGAACTGGCTGCTGCGCGGCCGTCTGGCCGACGCGATCCGCGACCGCGCCCTGCTGCCCATGTGGTTCGTGACCGTGCTCGGTCCCGTGCCGCCGGCGCACAAGACGCAGGAGTGGATGGACCTCGCCACCCAGGTCCTGGCCTACCGGGTCACTTACGGGATCACGGACCATGCCGTCGCGCTCGGACCGGCGCCCGACGAGTACGTGCCGCGTCGCACCGAGTGGTACGGCGAACTCACCAAGGACCTGCGCCGCTGGTAGCCCGCGCGGTTCGGTCCCGCTGATGACGCAGGAGTTTCCGCGCCGCCGTCGCCCCAAGCGGCATCTGACCCGGACGACGACGCCGGGGCCGACGGGTACGCGACGGGTCAACGGCGGCGTCCGACCGTGCCGCGGACGAGGACGTAGGGAGTCACGCAGAAGGCAGCGACGTTGCAGGCGACGAGCAGGGCGATGAACAGCCAGTAGGAGAAGCCGTGGCCGTCGGAGGCGGCGACGAGGGACCCGTAGGTGAGGCTGATGAAGATGCCGGTGACGGCGAGCCCGGCAGCCCAGCCCAGCGCGCTCATGCCGAAACCGAGACCGATGAAGGACCAGAACAAGAAGGGACCGACAAGGACCGCGATGGCCCCGAACACCGGCGGAGTGACATCCCGGTCGCCGATGAAATCCGTGAGCTGAGGGATGGAGATGAAGGTCCATAAGCCGGTGAAGGCGAGGCCGATGGCGACGGCCACGATCGTGATCACGCGGTTGGCACGGCTGGCGGAGGCGGCGTTCGCGGCGTCAGTCATGAGGCAGTGGACTCCATCTACTACGGCGGGCGAGGTGATCGGATCCATCCCGGTATAGCCGACGCAGACCACAGGGGGGCGCGCTTCCGCGCAAGGCGTCCGGGACCCGACCATGAGGCCGACCGCGCTGGTCCGCACCCGATCTGCCGCGCCAGGGGCAGGCGTGTCCGAAGTGACACGCAATTCGAACAAGCGATCTAATAGCGACATGGACGCGACCGACTTCCCCGACGACCTGGTGCAGACGCAAGCCGCCTGGAACGCCACCTACGACGCGCTCACCGCACCCCGCCCCCGCGACACCACCACCCTGCGCCGCCGCCTGCTGCTCCTGTCCGTACGGCTGTGGTGGCACCCCTACTGGGAGACCGCCCCCTCGGTGCCGACGGCGCGCTCCGAGCTGCGCCAGCTGGCTCGCGCCCAAGGAGCCGTCCGGGCCGCGTGACCTGTTCGCCTCGGACGACCAGTAACACGAGGTTGCGGCAGGGGTTGCGCCTGGCCGTTGCGCTGGAGGTTGCGACGGGGGTTGCGCCTACTGTTGCGCGACCCGACGGACCGGATCCGTGTTCGTGCAGGTCACCACGCGGTTTCGCCGTGGTCGGGGTGCTGACATCCCCGTTGCGGCCGCTCTGCCCATGTCCCCTGGCTGAAGTGAAGGAGGAAGGGACGGGAGGGATGGGCAGCGCGGCCCGCAGCCGGAGATCGGGGCGCGCTGAGCCCGGTTGCGCGTCGGCCGGGGCCGCCGCGCCTCGCTGCCGTCAGTCCGGCGGCGGAGGCCGGACGGAAGTCGCCGGCGCCTCGGTGCTTTCCTCCCGGCGCCGAGCCCCCCAGCAAGGGCGGCGGAGTGGGTAACTCTGTCGCTGAGTGTCAAGCGTATTGCCACACTCTGTTACTCGGTGGTGTACTTGGCCGCCTTGGATGATCTAGGGGGTGTGGGTGCGAGCCACAGGGTCGTCAGCCAGTTCTGTGTCGCCTTACGGGCGCCTGACTCATCGGAACGCCGATGTCTGCAGCGCCGGCTGACGGCGGACGCCGAAGTCGGCGTGGCTTCGCCTACCAAGACGCGGTGACGCTTCTGGACTGCCTCGACATGCATGAGGGCATGTGGACTCAGGTCTCCTGGGAGGACCTGGAAGACATCGTCTGTAGAAACGGTGACGCGCCCGCATACCGCCAGGTGAAGACCATTGAAGAAGCCGGCAAGCGGCACAGTGTCGCCAAAGTGTGTACACCGGACATTCCGAAGAAGCCAGAGACGAGCTACTTGGGAAAGCTCTTCCTCGGGAAACCTCTCCCACCCGAGACTCGGTTCACCTTCATTGTCAATGAGAGTCCGCAGGCCGACTTCCATGCGTTCGTCGTCGATCGCGGACAGCAGCGTGGTCCTGTCCCGTCGAAGATTCGTGACGACATCATTGTTCGGCTCAAAGGCGTGGATCTTCCCGATGCCCGCGACATCGGCTGGTGCGTCGACCGTCTAGAGGTCCTTGTTGAGGGCCGCACGATCGAGCAGGTTGAGGACAGGGCTCTACGTCGACTCGGACCGATCGTGACGAAGGTTCTGGGGCAGCCGCCCTTGACCACTGACATCGAAGACGTCCTGGTCTGGCTCGGAGTTCGCATCGCACGCGACGCGCTTGCTCCAGTGCCACGCAAGGTGTGCCCCAGCGACTTCCAAGACATGCTCCACGAAGCGATCACACGGGCTACCGGGCGAAGGCCGGACGGAAGCACTGCGCCTCTCACGAAACTCACTGACAAGCTCGCGGTCGCCGGAGTCCCGTCAGACGAGGCGGTAGGGCACCTGGACAACGCGCTGAAGTACCGTCGTGCTTGGCGTGCCAGCCTCGGTCCCGCCCGCGAGGCGATGGACGCCTTCGCCGACGAAGTCCACGCCATCTGCTCACGCGTCATGGCAGAACGACGCGCCGGACGCATCCCCGCCGGCTCAGAGGCATACTTCGAGACCCTGACCCGCGTAGAAGACCTCCCCGCGGTGAGTAGCGGCACCGTGTCTCTCGCCCGAGCTCACGCCGTGCTTGCGGACATCACCGCCCGCTGTCAGAACCGGTACGCCGATGCGTCATAACATCGGCGCGAGCGCCGTCCCACCGCCCCACCGGCCATGGGACCCCGACGACTCGCCAGACTTTCACGCCTCTCGGCTACTGCTCCTGGTTGCCGAGTGCGGCAGCGCCCCCGGTCCTCATATCGCCGGCCGCACCAAGCTCGCGAAGCTCGACTTCTTCCTGCGCTACCCGGCGTTCCTCGAGCGCGCACACACGGAACTCGCCGAGACCCTGAGCGGACAGGCCGCTTTTCGCGCATCGATGCCCGAAGAGGTAGAGGCCCCGATGATCCGGTACCGGTTCGGTCCCTGGGACCCCCGCTACCGCCAGTTTCTGGCCTTCCTCATGGCCCGCGGTCTCATCACCATCACCACCAGCCACAGACCAGAGCGAGTCCGCTTGACCTCGGGAGGAAAGCGAGCGGCCGCAGCGCTGGCGGACATGGACGAATTCCAGCCCATCGTCACTCGATGCCGCGCCATGAGGGACAACCTGGCGCAGTGGTCCGGGACCGACCTGAAGAACCTTGTCTACCAACTCTTCCCCGAGGAAGTAGCGGACCTCGCCTACAACCAGGAGATCAGGCCATGACGACGCCCCCGACACCCTCCCGCAAAGGGCTGAGAGTCGAGTCGGTCACGCTGGTGCACACGTCGGGCGAGATGGATACGTACGCGTTCAACACCGCTGGCCTCAGCGTTCTGTCTGGCGTCAGGAACAGCTCGAAGACCACCACGCTCAAAGCCATCGACTACTGTCTGGGCAACGGGGACAGCCCGACCAAGGCCCTGAAGGCGGCCGTGGCCGACGAGTACGTAGAGGTCAGCATCGAACTGACCCTGGACGGCGCTCCAACGGAAATCCGGCGCAGCCTCCAGTACGGGCGCCAGAACAAGGTCGTACTGGACGGCGATGAATTCCCTGTCGGCGAGTTCTCCGACCGTATCCTGCACAAGCTTGGCTGGCCGATCCTTAGTATTCCCAAAGGCATCCGGGCCACCACCGCCACCGAGCTCACACCTCTGACGTTCCGCAGCGTGCTGCGCCACATCTACCGCAACGAGGACTCGTGGACTCAGTTCGCTGACCAGGAACAAGAGTTTCTGAGGCGAGCCGTCATCAGCTACCTCTTGGGTTTCGCCCCGACCAGGTACAGCAACCACGACTTCGAGCTTGCGGCAGCACAGCGCCGACTCGCGCAGGCGCAGGCGGCCGAACGAGAGGTGCATGACAGCACAGACCGAGCCGTCGCAGCCGTCTGCGAGAACCTGCAGCTGCCAACACCCAGGAGCGAGCAGCAGGTCAACTCCGTCAGAACCGACTTGCGGGCCGAGCTCGACGCGGTTGTCAGGCAACGTTCCCAGCTGACCCGCGAAGTGGAGCAGCTTGTTGCCGGACGACGCCAAGAAGGCGATGCCGGGGCAGCGAGCCATGGCTACGACGCCACCCTGTCGCAGCAGTACGAGCAGGCGACCCAGAACCTCACGGCCACCGCCGAGACCGTCGCTGGCCTCGAGCAGGTCCTGAATGCCCACATGCAGTCTCACAACACGGTCCGGGCAGAGATCGCCCGCATGGAACGCCTTCTAGCTTCCGTCGACCTCTTCGACAGCCTGCCGGTGCGCCTGTGTCCTGCCTGCGAGCAGAAGATCGACATCCATCGAGATCACCCAGAGGGCACTTGCTACGTCTGCACTCAGCCAGTGACAGAGGACCAGCGCAGACGACGCGGAGAACTAGAGAAGCGGTCCCTGGCCGCAGAGGCCGACGACCTCCAGGAAGTCATCGCCCGAACCAGCCACGACCTCGACCAAGCAAAAGCCGACCACCGGCACGCCCAGAGCACCCATCAAGACATCGCCAGGCAGCTGAACGTCGACCGGGCGGCCCGCCTCGCACCGTTCATGGCCAGACTCGAAGAGATGGCCGCCCAGACCGCCACCCTGGAACAAAAACTCATGGCGCTGCCCGCCATCGAGCAGATGCTCACCCGCAAGACTGCCGCCACGCAGACAAGCCAGGCGGCCCAAGACAGACTGAACCGACTGAAGCAGCAACTCGATGAAACCCCCACCACAGGGAGAACTCCCATCGACCGCTGCGCCCTGTTCGCTGACCGGATGAACGAATTCCTCAACCGCCACCGCGATGATGTCTGGGTGGCAGGGAACGTGGCGATCAGCGCGGACGACCTGACCTTCTACGTCGGGACCCGCCCCTGGAACCAAGTTCTCGGAGCCGAGGCCCGAGTGCTGTTCTTCCTCGCCTATAGCAGGGCCCTACTGTTCCTGGCCAGGGACCTGGGGGACGACTGCCCGTACCCGGGACTCCTCATGCTCGACAACCCATTTCAGCAGGGAATCGCAAGCGACATCGTTCACGAAGTTCTCCGTGACATTGCCGATGCCGCCCAAGCCACCGGCGCACAGGTGATTTCCACGCAGGCCGTACCAGTACCACGTCTCTCCCCTGGCATCGAACAGATCACTATGCCGAACACCTACATCGGCGAACCCGAGAGCTGACGGCCCGGATGACAAGGAGGGGCAGGCCGCCTGGCGCTCCACGACCGGCTTCCTCCTGTCCTGCCTTACGCCCATTCGACGCCCAACTTCCGAAGCGCGACCAGCTGTTCTTCGGTGAGCTTGTCCCGCCTGGCCTTGGTGTTGCTGTACCAGATGCCGAGCTTGGTTTCGGTCCCATCGGGCAAGGTCTCCACCGCCTTCCGGGGTACAGGCCGGTGGGCGCCTTCCCGTTCCACCCACTGTGTGAGGGCCGCCAAGCCGCGCTGGAACGCCTGCTGCGCCTTGCCCGGGCCCTTCGCCGCACGATCGGCCGCCGGGGCGGGAGACGTCTCCTCAAGCGGCTTGATGCCCAGCGTGGACAGCCGCTCCTGCTGCTCTGCGGACAGCTGCGCCCAAGTGCCCGGCTGCTTCTGCCGCTCCAGCCACCGCCCGATGTCGTCACCGTCCATCAGTACGCCGGGCTGGATCTCGGGCAGGACGCCGTCGGCGTCGACCAGGTCGGCGAGGACGCGGTAGTGGCGCTGCCAGTCCAGCGGCCACGGGCAGTCCCAGTCCGGGTCGACCGCCGCCAGCTGCTGCGCGCGCTCCGCCGCACGCTCAGCGTCCTTCCCGAGACCGCCCTTCCGCCGGAGATTGGCGACATGCTGCCCGACCGGCACCATCGCGTCGCCCTCGCCCCACACCTGGTCCTGACGCGGAGCAAGGTGCCCCGTGGTCCGCCGGTACGACCGCAGCGCGGCGAGCTTGGTCTCCCAGGCTTCCTCGCCCGGCTCCCACACCATCCCGGCCTCCGGCGCGTCCAGGAGCTCCTTGCGCCGCTCCTCCAGGTCCCCGGCCCGCAGCGATTTCCGCTGCTGGTGGACCCATCGCCCAAGCGGAAAATCTTTCGTCACCCCCACTTCGACTTCTACGTCGTAGGGAACGGCGTAGAGCCCGGTGATCTCGTTCTCCGCCCGCCAGCGGATGAGGGCCTGGTAACCCTCCAACCAGACGAGGCTGTCCGGCCGGTAGACGCGGGTGCGCAGGAACGCAGCGATCGTGGCCGCGTCGCGGGGAGTGGAGAAGTGGAGCAGGGCCGATTCGGCGGCGGCCTGGGTGTCGTCGTGCTCCTGGTCCTCGCCCTCGCCGTCCGCGCCGACGATCCGGCCCTCCTCATCGCGCTGCACGTGGACCTTGCGGGCGTGCTTGCCGCGGCTGAGGGCGCGGGAGGCGAGCTGCTCGACAAGTCGTTCATCATGACTTCGGAGCCCTTGCAAAACAGCTACAAGCGGGCGAAAACTGGCGCTGGCGACCATGTCGGTCGGGTCCTCGTTCGGCTCCAGGAAGATCGGCACGATGATCCTGGCCACCTTGGTGGAGCCGTCGCGGTTCAGCCTCAGCGCGCGGCCGATGTTCTGTACGATCTCCACCTGCGAGCCGCGGGTGTCGGCGAAGCAGATCGCCTCGACTCCCCGGTCGCCGGTGATGTCGACGCCTTCCCCGAGCACGCGAACGCTGGCGAGGAAGGCGCGGTGGACCCGGCGGCCGGCCGCGTCGATGCCGTTGGCGAACTGCCGCAGTGCCTCCCGGCGTTCGGCCACCGTGTGGTCGCCGCACAGCCACGCCGACCACACGCGGTCCGGGGGTACGTGGCGGCCGGCCTCCAGGCCGTAGAACTCCGCGTCGATCGACGACGCGGGCAGCGCCTTCTCCGCCTTCACCATCGTCTCGTCATCGGTGTCCGTGACGTACAGCTCCGCAGCGGTCTTCGGCAGCGCCTCCGCGAACGCCTGCGCCTCCTCCACCTTCTGATGGAAAGTCATGGTCGTCCGCAGGTTGTACGCCGCCGCGTGCTCCAGGAGCGCGGTCTGCAGCAGGGCCAGGCGCCGGCCCCGCAGCGCCTCCTCCGACAGCCCGAGTGCGATCTCTCGGCTTGGTGTCGGTAATGGTGAGAGTCGGTGGTGCTGGTCTGGTGGTGTGCTGTGTCGGCGCTGGTCAGTGGGGTGTTGGGGCGGGGCCGGCACTGTCATGAGGTGAGAGGTTGG
>NZ_JBHSFK010000083.1:0-16429 GCF_042653945.1 Streptomyces vulcanius
CCCGCGGAGCGGGTACCACATTGCTGCGCAATGTGCAAGCGGGGCGGTCGCTGCGCTCCCGCTGCCCACGCATCGCGTGGGCGGATCCCTTCGCTGCACTCCGGGGTCCGGTGGGGCCGGCCGCGATGCGGCGGCGGGCGCGCGGTGCGCGCCGGGCGGTTGAGGGGGTGTCAGGTGCGGCTAGTCGGGTGTGTGGTTGGGGAGTTTGGGAGTCCTGCGGACTCTGGGCGGGTCCGCTGCGCTCCCCCGCCTGAGGGTCCTTCCGGCTGCGCCTCCAGAACCTTGGGGCCCGCTGGCGCGGGCGGGGCTGGCTACGGGGGTGGGGGTCGCTCGTTCGTGTCGGGTTCTAGTGTAGCGCGTGCATCAGGTTGATGCAGCATGTACTGTTGGCGGAAACACGGGACACCCCCCCAACCAACCCAGGCAGGGGTTCTTTTGAGAAAACGTCAGCCGGGGTTTTTGAGTTCACCAATTCACGCGAGGAATCACGAATCGGGAAGCTGCGGGCCTCAGCCGAAGAAAAGAACCCCGGATAGAACGGAAAGGCCGAATTGCGGCGTGCGGAGGTACCGGAGCCGAATGGCCCCCCGGGCCAGGCGGCGGAACCCGCCACGGGCACCAGCCCCGCTTGTTGCTGCTTGTGGTTCGTCACGGTCGTCACCACCCGAGACTCAGAGCCGCTGGTGCTGTCCACGACCGGCACGGTGCCCACAGAGCCGCACGCGAAGCCGCCTGAGCCACAGACCGCTGGGGCGCAGCCTCGCGCGCGCGTGCGTCTTACTGATAAGAGGGCTGGCTGAGGAAACCGCCTGTGACCTGGGGTTTTACTGAGGGGAATGTGTTGGTTCTGACACATTGACCTGGGGTTTTGTGCCTCGTGCGACACAGAGGCGTCGGATTTGGTCACGGGAAGAGGGACAAATAAGGTTCGTGCAGGTCATCACCGGTTTCGAGTGTCGGGATGTTGGAGGCGGTGTGTCGGCGTCGACACCAGGGGGCCACGCCGAGAGGGACAAAGGTCCCCGCGTGCGTGGACAATCTCGGTTAGGGTGCCGGAGGCTCACACTTGATCGAGGAAGCAGGAGTCCATGGCACCCGCGGAAGCGAGAGGTTCCACGAGCAAGGGCAGGCGGTCGGCGAACCGCGGTGAGGCCGTGACGTCGCCCTCGCTGGCGGACAGCTTCGCGAAGGCGCTGGAGGAGAAGCCTCCGAGGCCGGGTCGGCCAGTCCACTCCGCGAACGTGGAGTACCGCTACCGGGCGCCGCACGACGCGTTCGGACGCAACGGCTACAGCCAGGTCAGCAACGACTTCCTCTCCGAGGTCCTGGCGGTGCTGATCGCCCGGCACGGAATGTCCCCAGCGCAGTCCGCAGTGCTCGTCTTCTGCATGGGTCGCCAGCGCGAGGGCCGTCTGCGGATCACGCACGTGAAGATCGCCCGGCACCTGGGCATCGAGCGCGCCAACGTGACCCGGGCCCTGGGAAGCCTGGAGGGCTGGCACATGATCCAGCGCCAGGTGAACTCACTGATCGTCGTCAACCCGCTGATCTGCTTCAAGGGCAACGGCGACCTCCAGGAGGAGGTCCTGCAACAGCTGCGCGCGGACGCCAAGGCCTTGCTGAGGAGGCACTTTCCCGAAATGCGGGAAGATGAGGTGCGGGAAGCGGCGAACGAGAGCTTCCCGGAGTTCCAGCCGCCGGCCGCACCGAAGCCGCGCACCCGGCAGCTGGAGTTCGGCGACAACGACGTGGAGGGACAGGCATGCTGATCCAGGCGCACCTCGGATACGCGAAGCTTCACCGCCTGGAGCTCTCCAAGGCGGCGTACGACCTCCTCAGCGCGATGGGCGAGGTACAGCACCCCGGAGGCGAGGTGAACGCCTCCCAGGTCGAATTGGCCGCCCGCGTGGGCCTGAGCAAGAACCGCACATCCATCGCCATGAGCCAGCTGGTGGAGCGCCACATCGTCCTACGCCCCGAAGGGCGTTACCGCAGCTACTTCATCCACCCGTACTTCGCCGGCTACTCCACCATGGAGGACCTGGAAGACGCGCTGCGCGACGCCATCGAGGCGATCAAGGCCGGTGAACTCGCCGAACCGGCAGTCCCCGCCCCACAGCGGCACTTGTCCGCCGTGCCCACGCGCCGAACCGCATAGCTGCCCGACTGCCCGGCCGGGCGATACGAGATCGGCGGCGCCGCCCCTCAGACCGAGGGCGCGGCGCCGTTTGCGTGTCAACGGGCGTACACCGTTCCCACCGAAGGGAAGCCGCAGGTAGGGAAGGGTGCAATGCGGCAGACGGGTACCACTCGGTGGAGCGTTAATAGAACAACACCCGGCAGGTGCTGAAACCCGTGTACACGGTTCCCCTCCAGGGGAAACCACAGGTCAACGGCTTGCGGCACGGCCGGGACAGTGTCACTGGGGCAACCGTCGTGTTCTGGTTCGCGAGAACACGACGCGAGCGCTGCCGTAGGCGAGGGCTGCTACCCCGTTCCCGTAATAGGGGAACGCCCAGGTCAGCCCGTGCTGTCGGACCCGTCCGCTTCACTGTTCGTGATCGGCTCACAGAGGGGGTTGGGGACGTGCTCCACGTTGTACACAGCGATCCACGCAGCTGGCTGTTGATCTACTTACGTAAGAACCCCGTGCCGGACCGTGCACCAGCAGGAACCGGATACCTCTACGTGCTCGCCATCACGGGAGCCACTTCCTACGTCAAGGTGGGGTCCACCACCCAACCGATCTGCACGGCGCGAGGCAGTCAGATCGGTCCTGGGCTTCCGAGGCACCATCCGGATCTCGACAACGACCCAGGCAGCTGGCGCCCATGAGCCACTCCCGGCGTTCGTACAGCAGCTTCAACAACCGGATAACGCCTGGGGGACCGATCTGCGGGCCAGGCAATACTTCGCGCAGGGAAGCCAACGCACCCGCTTCCGCAGGCGCCACGACGTACCCGCACCTCGACCCCGCCCCGAGCACACTTCCGATCCCCTGCATGCCTTCTCGGAGATCGACCTCCCCTCAGCTCCTGTGATCGACCTGTGCCGCCGCGTCTGAGAGCAACTGGTCGGTGCTGACGTGCGGTTCATGCCGTGCAAATGCTGCGGCAGTCTCCCTGTCCGTGACGGATGCCGACGTCCCCAGGCACCGCACCCGCGTCCCGCTCCCCGGGCGCCGGCTCTCCGAGACCCTGCTCATGCAGCTGCTCGCCGCGGAACTCCCCGCGCTCATCGAGGCGG
This sequence comes from Streptomyces vulcanius, assembly GCF_042653945.1. Classification (NCBI taxonomy): domain Bacteria; kingdom Bacillati; phylum Actinomycetota; class Actinomycetes; order Kitasatosporales; family Streptomycetaceae; genus Streptomyces; species Streptomyces vulcanius. Next base: position 3,247 of record NZ_JBHSFK010000083.1, read on the forward strand.
AGCTCGCCGGGTACGGACCGGAGCCCAGCTACCTGACGGTGTCGATCGGGCGGGACGTCGGCACGCTGCCGCTGGACACCCGACTCGTGCGCGGGCTGACCGCCCTCGCCGAACTCACGACCGCGAACGAGTGCGGCCTGGACGGCGAGCGCGGCATCACCGGGCAGTGCCGGCACTGCCGCGGAACGGGCCGGGCCCGCACCATCTGGCCGCCCCACCCCGGCGCTCGCACAGACCCGAACGTGTGAACGGTCTCGCTGCACGGAGTGTGGGCCGTGCAGCGAGAGCAGCAACCGGGAGTAGCGGGTGAACCGTTTCGGTGCAGCAGAGCAGTACGACCAGGTCCCGGTCGCGGTGGTCGGCGCTCCCGTTGCAGCGCGCGGGGAGGGGAACTCGCCGGGGCCGTTGCTACCCGCTGCTGCCCGACCGAGGCCGGCCCGCTGCCGTGCAGCACCCTTGGGGCGCACGGGTCGTGCGAATACTGCGCCACAGGCCCCGACCCCGAGCAGCAGCGGCCTTGCACCCTTCACCACCAGGAGCAGCAGCCCGTTGCGTAACCCCGCTGCACCGTGCAGGCCGGGAAGGGTGCAAGGCCGCTGCACACGGCAACCGCCAGCAACGGCGGACTTCACCAGGAGCACCAGCGCCCTCGAGGACGGGGGCCGTCGGCGACGAATCTTGCACCCCAATAGTGGTTAGTACAGATAGCGGTTCTGTGCGGGTTGTAGATCCTTCCCCCTGAGAGCAGAGCTCGGTCCGGGAGCAGCCGAGAGCACCAACACGACGGGACGACGACGGCACGACGATCGTGGAACCGCTCCAAGGGATCAACGGCACCTCGGGCTCCGAAGCGCTGTACGGCGCTGTGAGCGCCTCAGACGGCCTTGATCGTCGCCTCGGAGCCCGGAGGGCCTCAGAACGCCGCAGACGGCCGTACGGGGCCGGGAAGGATCATGTGCGCGGGATGCTGGCAGGTCGTCGTCGCAGGTGCGGGTAGATCATCGGTTCCCGTTCTGCGAGCTCCGCTCTCAGGGGGGAAGGATCTACAACCCGCACCAGAAGCACTATCTGTACTACCCACTAATGGGGTGCAAGATCGGTGTCGCGCCACGGCTCCATGCCTTCGGCGAGCGTCTCGCAATAGCCCAGAGCTGACGCCGCCTGCATGAGCTCGCCCTCGGCCGCGGACCCGCGCGCCAGCCACATCATCGTCATCATGCTCTGCAGCGGCCCGTCCTCATCGGCGCCGCCGTCCTGCTCCAGGTGCTCGCTCAGCACCCGCTCGGCCTGCTCCAGGACGTCGGACCAGACACCGCCGTACGTCTCCGGGCGCACTCCGGTCAGAGCCGTCAGCCACAGATCCGCGTGCGACTGGAGCACCTGCTCGGTCGGCCGGAAGTCCAGAACGGTTCCGCACGGCATCGAGTGCCGACCGGGATGGGTCGCCGTGGCCGGCCACTCGGGCAGGCCCTCGGAGTGCGCGGGGCACACGAACGCGACCCAGGCCGTACCGGGCCCGTCGCCCGCGGCTGGACCTTCCCGGAGAGCCGTCGCCTTCACCTCGCACTGCACGACGGTGCGCAGCGCGGTGAGCTGGCGGTGGGCAGAGAGCTGCTGAACGAGGGAGGACACGCGGGTTCCTTCGGCGGCTAGACCTCGATGTACGCGACGACCACGACAGTGCGAAGGGCACTCACCCAGTACAAGAGGCGTACGCGCTCGACTTCGTCGGCGTACTGGCGCAGCTGGGGACCGCTGGCGTCGCCGGGGATCGGCTCGCCGACGTCCGGGTCGACCGAGACGACGACCAGGGCGCGGTCCAGGGCGTGGATCTCCGACTCGCTGCCGATGTTCTCCAGCTGCTTCGCGGCGGAGTCCGAGAAGACGATCCGGGCGCGGCGGGGGCCGTGCTGCGGGGCCATCAGGCGACGGCCGGGCGCTGCGAGGCGAGCCGGGCGAGGTGGGTCTCGCGCAGCTCCTCCCACGGCGTGCAGTCCTCCACCGAGGGCAGCCCGTTCTCCGCGATGTCCTCCAGGACGGCGGCGAACTGGTCGGCGTTCTCGCGGGTCCTGGCCGCGTACGCGCGCACCGCGTCGGCAGCAGCGGGCTCCAGCTGCGGCCGGGCGTGGTCGGCGGGGGCGGCCGGCTGTTCGCTCATCGAGGGCTCCAGAGGGCAGAACTGGCGTCTGCTCCCACGGTATCGGCCGCCCCGGGCCCTGGGGACCACTCCGGACGAACCGGCTCGCACGAGGGTGCAAGACCCAGGGACCCAGGTGGACCCAGCTCCCGTCACGTTCCACGGCCACCAGGGAAAACACCGGCCCAGGGACCCAGGTTCGGGGCCGGGCGCCGGGGGCGCTGGGGTCCGGCCGCGCGATGACACAGATCAGCTGAACAGTGACACAGATGACCATGCCCACCTGGGAAAACAGGGGGTCGATGACACAGATGACACAGATCGGCCGGACTGTTCAGGCAGGGAGGCCGGGCACGACCTGGCCGTTGGTGATGTGCGGGCGGGCGGTCAGCGCGTGCCCGTCGCACACGGCGTACCCGCCGCTGCCGCCGTCGACCTGGACGGTGTGGGTGGCCGGCTCCGGGCACGGAGCGTCCAGCCGGTCGTACTCCCACGAGTTGAAGCAGGCGACGTCCATGCACGAGGTGCGGTTCCCGCTCGCCTTCAGCGTGGCGCCGTGCTCGGGGCACACGCCCCACGGCACGACGCACTGCCCCGGGCGGTCGGCGGTGTCCTGGAGGGGCTGGGCGTAGAGCTCGCCTGTGGTGGCGGTGTTCGTGGTGGTCACCCGGGGATTCTCCCAGTGCGCCCGCCGCCCGGGCAGGCGTTCCGGGACGAACGCGCTCCGTAGCCGCCCTCGACCCGCGTCACGTTGACCGGCCCGAGCGCCGAAATCGGCCCTTGAGCCCGTGTTTTCGGGCCTGGAGGGCAGCGGGACAGTGCGATGTGACACCCGATCGGGTGAACGTGACAACCGGAGCGTGACAGCGGGACAGTCACTTTCGGTGATCACGCGAGGTGCCCCCTGACAGGTGATCTTGACCGTTTGCCAGGTGAGTTTGACCGCCCGGTTCAGAGAGCTGGTTCGTGATCCGGATCGGAGGGGACGCAACCTGGGCGAGCTATCGCCGCCTGCTGCCGCCCTGTCAGCACCCGCGAGGCGGCACAGTCAGACGAGCTCGATCGCACGAACGTAGCTGAGCTGGGGGTAGTCGCTCGTCAGAAGTTGCATCCCCACTTTCTGCCCTGCAGAGGTAGCCAGCCCCCAGCACCAGTCGTCGAAGGGCTCTAGCGGCACTGTCACAACGTACGGTCCCGACCAGGTGCCTCCATCGTCCGCCTCGGCGAAGAACGTGGTGTACGGCTGAGATGTGATCAGCGGAATAACTGAGGAGCCAGGCTCGAGCCGGTACCAGCCCCGGGAAGCCCAGTGGCCTTTGTCTTGGCACGACGACGAGGTCGGGTAGCCCACCATGAGCCACACGCCTGTCGAGTGCCGATTGACGTACTGCAACCACACGGGACGTCACCCCTCTTCTTCGAGGAGGCGGCGGAGACGGGCTACCAGCGTCTCCGTGGGTGCGGGCTCGGTCGGGGGCGGCGGTGTGATCACACCTGGCTCAGCCGTGCCCTCTGCGGCGGTTCGGCCGTCATACCCCGGCGGGATTCGGGTGACTCCCCGGTCTTCAATCGTCAGACCGATCGGCCGGAACGACACCGGCTGGTCAATCTTCGGGTCAGACCCGTGCTCGGACATACCCATTCTCCTTTCGGAGACTGACTGCCCCACACATCCACGGGACCATCGGTGAGCTGCCCACGCAAACTGATCATTCGCCGTCCTCGACGACCAACTTCGAACACCGCCAGGGCGGCATCGCCGTACACCAACGCGGCAACAGTCGCTGTCGCCCCGGTCAAGATCAAGTGGCAGAGATTTATCTGGGCGTCAAGATCACTTGGCAAACGGCCAAGATCTCGTGTCAAAGGTCACGAGGGTCCGGCTCCCCTCTATGTCACAGGGTCACAGGTCACCTCGCAGGAACGCGCCTGCCTGGGAAAATGGGTTCCGGGCTCACAGGCAAACAGGTTGAATAGGGCGTTTCCGGCGTCCGGTGCTCTGGGAGGTCACAGGTTTCGACCGGGGACCTGTGAGGCCTGTGAGATTGCGGAGGGTGAGGTCACAGGAGGGTCGGCCGGAGGCAGCGGCACTGATCGCAGTCGGCACAGCCCGCGCACTCCATACAGAAAGCCCGCGGCGTCGGGCCCGGGCAGTGGCAGATCGGGTTGTGGTCGGGATCGTCCTCGCCGGGGTGGACCGTCTCGCCGAACGGGGGCTCGGTCCACGCGAGGGCCTCCCCGTCGGCGAGCAGTTCCTCGTAGTGGTGCCCGATGGCGCTGTGCTCTGCCCAGACCGCGACGACGCCGCCGTGCTCCTGGCACTCGCTCATGACGCGCTCCCCTCGGAGCCGGCCGACTCGGTGGCGCGGGTGAGGAACGCGGCGAGGTCGGCCGTAGCTTCGGGTTCGGCAGTGGCGAGCCGGGCCGCGAACGCCAGCTGGCCGGTGTTCGCGGCCGGGACCAGGCGGGCGAGTTCGGCGAGCAGCGCGGCGTGGGCGAGGACGGACGGCGGCAGGAGGCCGGCGGCTGCTTCGCGGGCGGCCGGGTCGCGGTAGTGCCCGAGGTGCGCGGCCAGGGTGTGGGCGAGCCACGCGTCGACGTCCTGCTGCACGTACGACCCGGCGCGGCGGGTGAGTTCGTCCCGGACGGCTTCGTCGCCCTCGCGGGGCTCGGTCTGCTCCAGCGTGCCCAGCTCGCGCAGCGCCTGGAGCTCATCGGCCCGGGCGGCGATCCGCTGGGCTTCGCGCAGCTCGGCTTCCCGGGCGGCGGCGGCCGCGGCTTCGGCGGCGAGCTCCTCCTGGACGACGACGTCGACGCCGGGGTCGTAGACCGTGTCCGGGGCCGCGTCGGCGAGCAGCTGGGCGAGGCGCTCCCACTCCGCGAGCTCCGCGCGACCGCGTTCGTCGTCGGCCAGGTGCTCGTGCCGTGAGTCCTGCCACGCGTCGAAGCGGGCGTCCTCGAGGGCCGCTTCGACGTCGGCCGCCGACATCCCCGTCGCCCGGCGACGCACGACCCGCCGTCCAATGCGCGCGGGGTCGGCCGGCTCGCGGGGCGCCGCCACGCGAGCGGCGAGAGGCCGGCGGACACTGCGCCGGGTCCAAGGGGTGCTCATCAAGGCCTCGCATTTCGCGTCGCCACGGAAGAAAGCGGACCGCCGCCAGAGCGCTGCACGACGGCCCGCCAACACGTTTTATAGCAGACCTCGAATTCCGGTTTTTCAGAACTTGAAATCTATCGACCTGACGTGTGTGAAATCCGCTCGGAGGCCATCCGCCCGTGTGCCCCATTCCGTGAAATACGACTCGGTGATGGCCTCCGCGACGACCGGAGGCAGATCCTCCTCCGTCGCACCTGCCTCCTGGAGACGGAGGATCTCCTTGGCGTAGACGGGTGAGATCGGGGTGTTGATGAACCGTTCGCGGCCGTCGTCCGAACTGCCCGTGCAGGCGAACCCGAAGTAGGCGTAGACCTCCACCACCATGCCGCCGAAGGTCGCCGCACGCTCCCTCGCCTGCGCCCTGACCTGCGGTTGCCACTCCGAGGCGGTCTCCTCCACCAGCGCCGCCTGGAGGCGCTTCTGAGGCGTCTTCAGCTGTCCGGCGCGGTAGCGCTGCACCGTGCGGCGGGAGACCCCCAGACGTTCGGCGAGGGCCTTCGTCGACCCCTTCGCGCGCGTGAGAAGGAATTTCATCTGAGCTTTCGCGGATTTCGGCGCGGGCCGGGTGACGGTCTGGCGCTCCGCCCGGGTGAGGGCGTCCAGGACCTTGCCGCCGCGCGCGGCCGGCTGCTGCGAGTCGTGCTGATCATCCATGAGGTCAGCCTCGGGCAGGTCACCTGTGGACAGAATCCAGCGAGCCCGGCCCGGTGTCGGACCGGCGGCGCTGTCGGCGGCTCGAACTACTGTTGGGCCGTGACGACGTACGACTATCCCGACGAGCTCCTCAAAGCGCAGCAGTCCCTCAACGAGGTGCGCGCCAGCCTCAAAGCCCTGGTCAAGACGCTGCCGTACTCCGTGGAACCCATGGAGGCATGGCAGCGCCCCGACGGCTACTGGCTCGCCACGTCTCCCGCGCATCCGGCCTCGCCGGGCTGGTCGGAGCAGGAACAGAACGACGTCGCCACGCTGCGGGCGCGGGAACGCGACCTCGCCGCCGCGATCGTCACGCACGCGTTCTGGAACGAGGTCGCCGGGCCCGAACGCCCCGATGCCCGCTCCCAGCTCAGGCACGCCCTCGGCAACGGGGACGGCGAGGGCCAGGAGGCCGCGTAGCCGTGGCGGCCACCCCGCCCGCGCCGCCGCCCATCACCGTGGTCCTCGCGGACGGCCAGGAGGTCACCGGCCGTCTCCACGAACGCCAGCAGACGCCGGAGGGCTGGTTGTACCGCGTCTCGGTCCCGGCCTGGATGGACCAGGACGGCCGGGTGGTGCCCGCCTGGTACACGGTGTGGGTGCAGGCCCCCACCCATGTGCGGCCGGTCGACGGGATCTCGTACGACGACGTCGCGACGACCCGGTTGCCGCCGCCGTCGACGGTGCGCGAGATCCTCGGGCCACGTCGGCCGACGGGCTGGGTGCTGCAGAAGCTGGGCGGCGGCCGCGGTCCCGGCCAAGGCGTCGTCCACGCTGTCGACTGCGAGGAAGCACCCGCCGGGGCACCGGTGCTGACCCTGGACAAGGCACTGGACGCTGCCGAGCATCCCGGAACCTGCCTGTGCTCCCTGTGCGGCGCTGCCGCCGAACTCGATCCCGTGCTCCGGGGCTTCGACCACGGCGTCGACTGACGGCCGCCCGAAAACCGGTCTCCTCCGGGCGCACCAGCGGTGCAGAATGTCCGGCATGACCTATCAGAGCCCGTTCGGTGACATGGACACTGACCACGAGTGGCCGGACGCGCTGTGCCTGTCCCGCGTCAACTGCGCGAACGCGTCCGAGGAAACGATCGGTGAGTTCTTCGAAGGCGCCATCGCGCTGATCGACGCAGGGATCCCGCAGCCGGCCTTCTTCCTCGCCCGGCAGCTGGCTGAGCTCTCGTTGAAGGCCATCCTCGGACCGGAGAAGGGGAAAGGCCACGACCTGGGGAAGCTGCTGAGGAAGCTGGAGGAGAGCGACGACGACCTGTTCGCCGCCGGCGACGATCGGCACCTGGTCGTGGAGTTCATCCGGGACCTGCACCGACGCGACCCGAAGGGCGACGAGGGGCGCTACCCGACCACCACCAAGGGGGTGCCCTCGCTGGCCGCTGTGTGCTGCGCCAACCCGCCGCTGTTCCGCGAGTACGTCAACCACCTCTTCGTCTACACGGAGGGCCGCATCAGCCGTGTCGGCCAGACCGTCTGAGAGGCGCAGCCCCCCGGCGTCGGGGTCGTCGGCCTCAAGAACTCAGGGCACACGCGAGCGAGCCCGGACCAACTGGTCCGGTGTGACTGAGCGCCTCAGTTGGCCACTCTGAGCCTCACAGTTGGCCGGAGGGCAGCGCTGCTGCCAGCCTTCCCGAGCAGGAAGCTCCCGACTTTCGCGGTCTCCTGCACAACGCACTCCTTGAGGAGGGCCGGCAGGCTTGCAGATCAGAGATGCCGAGTTCTGGGAGGGGGTCCACCTCCAGCCGTCGGTCCACTCGTACAGGGCAACCCGAGCGATACTTGTCCTGCTCCTACTCTCACCCAGATAGCTTCACAGCAGTGCGTGAGGAATGGGGGGCGAGTATGGCGGGCGCTGGGCATCGGGTTCGTACGCGTCTGCGATCGGTGGGTCGACGTCCGCGTCCAGGTCGTGTGCGGCGGCGTGTGCGCGTTGCCGCGGATCCTGATGGTTCTCAAGAGGGGTGGCGGTGCATCGACTGGGCAAAATGGGGAACCATCGTCGGCATCCTGGTCGGGGCGGTTGGCCTGTTACTCACAGGTATTGCGACATTTTACGACGCGCGTGTGTCTGCTCTCCAGCTCGGCCAATCCCGAGACGACGCCGAGGAGGACGTGCGGCGCCAGGCTGCACGGGTGGCGAGCTGGGGAGACCTTGAGACGCGAGTTCACGTGGTGAACAGGTCACCTGAACCAGTGTCGGATGTCGAAGTGCGCTTCAGGGCGGGCTACTTTCAAGATGCCCCGGACGGGATCAATGCGGTACGCGAGGCGTTCCGCCTGACCGTTTCCTACCTGCCGCCCTGTTCTGAGCTCGTAGTCTCCCCAGATCAACTACTCGATGATGCTGCTTTCGTACCGCTTGATGTGACATTCACGGATTCCGACGGAGTGAAGTGGGTTCGGACGAAGGCGGCGCTGGAGAGAGCGGGTTCGCCGGAGGGACGCATTGCGACAGAGAAGCTTGCAAAAGAGTACGGCACCGGAACCGCGGTGGACGCGCTCGACTCGAAGCCCACGATCAAGAAGGCCGAGCCATGCACAGCGGTGCTCGGCTGACACCGCTGTGGATTCCTGCCACGTTCCCGTGGCCCTCTCCTGATCAGCGCGGCCGAGGGCCTGAGCGCCAGGGCGGTCAACTGAGTCGCTCAATGGCCAACTGAAACACTCAGTCACACCGGGCTCGCGGGCTGTTCGGGCAACGGCCTCTACAGGTCGAACTCCAGGTGCTCGATGTCGGTGAAGCGCACATCTTCCAGCTGTCCGGCGCGGCGGCCGTTGTCCTGGAAGTACACCTCCTTGAGCGCTTCGGCCGCGAGCTCCTTGAGCTGCTGGTCGGTGGCGCCGGCCTCCTGCGCGTCGAAGAGACGCGCGGCGTGGCGGGGCGGCAGGGCGACGGTCAGGTGCCGGATGCGGTCCTGGTCCGTCGACCCGATCGGTGCGGTGTAGCCGAGGCGGGCGCGGGTGTCGATGACGATGCCGCCGGTGGTCGCCGCCTTCTCGCGGGCCTTGGCCCGGATCTGCGGCTGCCACCGCTTCTTCACCTCGGTCTCCAGGCGCGCGGCGAGGTCCTTGCGGGGGTGCTTGGCCGTGCCCGCCACGTACCGTTCCACCTGCCGCTGGGACATCCCGAGCAGTTCGGCGACGGCCTTGGTGCCCTTGAGCTTGTCGACCAGGTACCGCATCTGCGGGCCCGCGTTTTTGGGCGCCGGGCGGGTGAACGCCTTCTGCACCGCCTTGTCCAGGCCGTCGCCGAACATGCTCATCTCCTGCTACTCCCCGTTGTCGACGTTGGTGACGGTGCCGTCCTTGATGTACCGGGCGAGGTTGAGTTCCGGCGCGTTGAACTGCTCGCGGACGCCTTCGCCCCACAGCAGTTCCTGGGTGCCCTCCCACTTCACCAGGCCCGGGTTGATGCCGAGCTTGAAGCCGCCCGGCAGCGGCTTTCCGTCCTTGTAGGGCAGGAAGTCCAGCGGGCTGGCGCCGTCGACCGCGTACACGACGCAGTCGGTGAGGATCGCCACCGGGTACTGCCCGGTGAACGCCGCGTGCCTGACGATCTTCCGGTGCAGGTTGATCCGGGTGCGGGAGATGACCGCCGCGCGGATGTCCGGCCGCCACGTCGCCCGGGACAGCGCCCGCCACGGCTCACCGGCCTTCCAGCCCTCGCCCCGGGGCCGCTCGCGCAGCTTGCCCAGGCCGTTCTTGACGGTCCCCTTGACCGCGTCCACGACGATCGCCATCTCCGGGTCACGCTGGCGCCAGCCCACCATCGCCGTCAGGAAGTCGGCAGGGTCCGTGTCCGCGTGCACGCCGAGGTCGGCCATGGTGGCGAGGAAGGCGTCGCGCAGGCGGTTGTACCAGGAGTCCAGGTAGCGGCCGGAGTCGTAGCGCACCCACGCCTCGATGGGCGTGACGTCGTAGCCGAGCTCCACCGCGTACGCCACGGTCGGCGTCGCGTACCAGGCCGGACCCGTCGGACGCTCGCCCGACGGCGTGAACGGGCTCGGCAGCAGCGAGCTGTCCAGGTCCACCCACTTGTCCTTGCCGACCTTCACCCTCGACAGGTCGACATGGGACAGGTCCACCAGCCACGCGCCGGGCAGCTTCGCATCGAACACCGGCGCCTTCACCTGCGTCGGCGCACCGAGACCGACGGTCAAGCCGTTGGCTCCGGCGGCGAACGCCATGTTCACGTCGATGCCCACCAGGTGCCGCCGGGTGTATTCGGCGTCGGTGAACGGCCGCGCCCAGTCGTACGCCTCTTCGAACAGCTTCTCCGCCGGGGTCCGGGTGTGGAAGCGCGGCAGATCCTTCAGGAGCGGGTGATTGTCCGGGGCCTCGCACGGTGCGCAGTCCACCGGGTCCTTGCCCAGGCTGCCGGGGTTGTGCTCGGAGTGCCGCTTGCCCGTCTCATCGGGCTCGGAGGCGCGGGTCGGCGGGTGGAAGGCGGTCATCAGCTCCAGGCTGGTGACACCGGCGGAACCGCGCGGTGTCATCACCCGTGCCGCGTACACACCCAGGACCCGGGCGAGGTCCGCCGGCGCCAACTGCCCGGCGTGGCCCCAGCTGCGGGGATCGAGCGCGTTCCACGACGGGATGCACAGCTGCACGCAGGCCCGCTCCGAACCGGTGGCCGGGCGGTAGATCCGCGCCCACGGCCCGAAGCCCCTCTTGGTCAGCTTCCAGTCCGCGCGGACCAGCTGCTTGATGACCTTGTGGCCCTCCGGGATCCGCCCGGCGTGCCGCTCTTCCTCGGAGAGGGCGACGGGCAGGCCGTAGCGTTCCAGCGCGGACTCGGTGAGGACGATCAGCGGGTCGGCGTCCTTGCCCGGGCCGGACAGCTTCGGCTGACCGAGCAGGGCCTCCTTGAGCGTCCAGTCGACCAGGGACGGGAGGGACTTGGCGGGCACGTCCAGGACCAGGCCGCCGACGCAGTACGCGAGGACCTGGCCGTCGTCGTCGACGTCCACGACGGCGAGCGGACCGTTGGCGAAGCGCGGGTCGGCGCCGGCCGGGGTGTTCGCCGGGGCCGCCTTCCTCGCGGCCGGGCGACGCGATGTCGACGTCGGCCTGGCGGCGGGCGCCGGACGCGACGGGGCGGCCGGAGCGGTGGCGGGACGGGACGGGGTGTTCTGTTCAGTCGTCATGGCCGCAGCCTCGGGCGCTGGACCTGTGGACAGAGTCCGCGCTTCCGGCGCCGGGGCGGGAGTGCTCGCGAACGTCGCGGGAACGGCCGTGTCCTGGGCGGGTGTTGGGGCGTTGGCATCAGCGGGGTAGAACTCCGCGAGGTGCTTGAGCAGACGGGCGTACGCCTCACGCTCCTTGCCCCGCGGCTCGGTCGCCTTGGTGCTGGACTCCCAGCCGCTGACGGTCGCCCGGCGCACCTCCAGTGCTTCGGCCACCTCGTCCAGGGTCAGGCCGTGCGCGGTGCGCAGGCGCTTGCGCTCCGCCGGCGGCGGCAGCGGGGACCGGGACGCGACCAGTGCGTCGACCCGGTCGAACAACTCGGACATGGAACACCTCCTGTCTCTCAAGTATAGCGGAAACCGTACGGATCGCGTACTAAACGCGTACGGATAGCGAACATAACCTATTTGATCATGCCGCTACGGGGGCAACCGCCCCGACAGGCCAGGCCCGCACCAATGGGCCGACCGCAGCGACGAAGGTGTTGTGCGCGGCCCGGGCGAGGTGGCCGCGCCGGTCGCGGTCGGCCCGGTCGGGGGTCACGTGCAGGGTGAAGGAGATGTCGACCAGGATGTCGGTGAGCTCCAGTACGCCCTCACCGAGGCCATCGCCGAACCCCTGACACAGCCAAGGCCGTACGGCAGGAGGCCGTGCTCGAACTACGCCAGACCCTCACCCTCGCCAACGTCGCCGAGAAGATCAGCACGTCCGCCGGCCGCGCCGACCAGCTCGCCAAGGGCAGGCAACCCAGCCGGTCCACGCCGGACTGCTGGCTAATCGTTTATGCGGTGAAGTCGTTGGCCCGAACGGGCGATACAGGACTCGCAGAAGCGGGTGACCGGCTCAGACCGCTGGTAACCAACGGCATGTGATCACCCACGTCAAGCGGGGGCTGCTCTGCGCCGCCACCGCTCTCGCCGTCCTTTTCCCTACCGTCACCCCCGCCCATGCGGATGAGGAGGTCCGCCTCCTGGAGGGCATCGCGGCCCTGCCTGTCGCTGAGGAGGTCCGTGCTGGCTACGACCGCGACAAGGGGTGCCTGTAAGAATGCTGTCACCAGCCGCAAACGGCGGTGATCACTCCTCGGACCTGGTGGGTTGGGGCAGTTCCGGCGTGCTCGTCGCCTCAGCGAGTGCGAGGCGACCGCCCTTCAGTTCGGGCACGTAGTTGTAGATCGTGTTCCTGGAGACGCCGAGGAGCTTTGCGATCGAGGTGACGGTGTTCTCCGGGCGGGCGAGCAGGTCGCGGGCGTGACGTACCTGTTCCTCCGTCATCGCCGGCGGGCGGCCGAGTCGGGCGCCGCGGGCGCGGGCGGCGTCCAGGCCCTCGTTGGTGCCCTGCACGATGAGTTCGCGGATGAACTCCGCGAGCGCCGCGAACACGTGGAAGACCAGGCGCCCGCCGGGCGTGGTCGTGTCGAGCGCCTCGTGCAGCGAGGTGAAGCCGACGCCGCGATTGCGTAGGCCGGACACGATCGCGATGAGGTCCTGGATGGAACGGCCGAGCCGGTCCAGTGACGGGACGACGAGGGTGTCGCCCTCGCGCAGGTAGTCGAGGGCCTTCCACAGTTCCTCGCGTTCGGCGTTCTTGCCGGACTTCTTGTCGGAGAAGATCCGGATGCAGCCCGCTGTGTTGAGTGCGTGGATCTGCCGGTCGAGCAACTGCCCCTTGGTGGACACGCGTGCGTATCCCACGAGGCTGCCGGTCCGTACGGCCGGAACGGGGGCGAGGAGATCGGCGGTGTCGTCGTCCTGGGGTGGCTGCACCTGCCAGATCGTACAGAAAAGGGTGCTCCTCAAGTTCTTGAGCACATCGACTTTCTGACACCGTTTTATAGGCATGATCCGGTGTCGATCCCGTCGCGCGCCGCGACTTACTGACTTCGGCTCGTCAGGGTGATCTTTGTCGATGTGCCTGTTGGGCCAGGGGTGCGGGCTGTATTTCGTGCTGTGTGAGATATGCGGATGGGGGCGGGCTGACCGCTGCGGGGCGGCAGCG
>NZ_JBHSFK010000084.1:0-15379 GCF_042653945.1 Streptomyces vulcanius
TCGCCCAGAGCCGGCCGGTGGAGGCGGTGGAGGCGGCCGAACACTGCCTCGAGGTCGACGGGCACCGCGACGCCGCGTGGCGGGTCCTGATCCGGGCGTGCGACGCCGCAGGGCTCGCGGCCGACAGTGCGCGGGCCCGGAGAGGCTACTCGGCGATGCTGGCCTCCCTGGGGATCCCGCCGTCCGGCGGGCTCTCCCACCCCATGTGACGCCGGCCGCGGAGCGCACGAACTGCTGGGCCGACATCGTTACCGGCCTGCCAGCAAACGACAACCCCCACCCGGTGCCCAGAAGAGCGCCAGGCAAGGGGAGCCCGGCCATCGCCATCGCCATCGCGGCGAAGAGCGCCCTCAGTAACGGGCCGGATTCCCGGAGAGACGGTCGTGGATCTGTTCACGGACGTCGCGGCCTGGTGCGGTCTCTGCGAACGGCTCGGCCTCCTCGTACAGTTCGCCGAGCCTGTCGGCTACGCGCCGAGAGCCGAAGGTTCCGAGTAATTCCAGGCAGCGGGCGGTCTCCAGCGCGGCGCCTTCGACTTCGCGGCCTGCGAGGTGGGTGCGGGCGAGCCCGAGATGGTCGAATGCTTTGCTGCGTCGGCGGTGTTCGGGACGGCTGCTCAGTGCGGCCTCGACCAGTTCCGTCGAGCTCCGGACCCGGATGGTACGAGCCGTGCCGTCCAGGTGCTTGGCGGCGATCTGGTGGGCCATGCCCAGGGTTGCCTGTAGCTCGGCCAGGTCGAAGAATGCCATGTGCGGGTCCTCCGCGTCGCTGTCGACGTGGTTGAACGCGTCGAGGGCCCGGCTTGCGGCTGCCTCGCTGTCCGCCGTGCTGCCGAGGATCGCCTGGAAGCGGGCTTCGAGGGCCGCGAGCATCGATGTCCCGGCCGGTGAGAGGTGGCGGCGGGCGCCGTACTGGGCGAGCGCGACCAGGTCCAGGGCGTCTTCGTAGTGTCCGAGGTGGGACATCTGACGGGCCATGCACTGGAGGATGTGTGCGCCGAGTCGTTTGTCACCGCCTTCGGCAGCCGCGTGCAGGGCGGCCACGAACATCCGCTGAGCAGCGCGGTGCCGGCCTGCGTCGAAGGACATCCATCCGGCGACGCTGCCCAGGTCTGCGGCGGCGGCGAACAGTTCCCGTCCTACGGCCTCGGTGTAGGTGGCGGTCCGCAGGGTGGACAGGACGGCGTCTGTCTGGGCGAGGACCGCGGTGCGCGAGAGGACGCCCCCGTGGCGGTTGTCCAGGTCGCGGAAGGCCGTGGTGGCCTGCCGGATCTCCTCCACGTCGGACAGCCCCATTCGGCCGCCTCGGGCAGCGGGCTGGGCGGAGTTGTCCGGCTGGGCCATGGCCCAGTGCTGGAGCGGCTCAAGTAGGTCGCGGCCGGAATGGACGTGGGCATCGGGCCCTGTGCGCGTGTCGGGCATCATCATCTCGCTCCGGGTGATCTGGCTGAGTGCGGCAAGAGCAGCCGTACGGTCCCAGGGGGTCCGTACGCCGGCGGGAGCGCACTCGCCCGGCAGGCCGAGGTCGGCGGGAGTGAGATCCATGCCGGTCGCGGTGCTGAGCACCTCCACAATCAGACGCGGGACGGGGTCGCGGGGGACAGCCCCCTTCAACCAGTCTCGTACCCGGCTCTCGTCGGTGGCCAGACCTGTGATGCCCTGCTGAGCCCCTCGCTCGGTAACCAGCCGCGCGAGCTGGTTGTTGGACTTACCGCAGCGCTTCATCCAGTGCGCCAGCAGGGTGTTGGGTTGCTTGTCGCGCGGGGGCCTGCCCATGCGGTGTTCCTCCGTACCCTTTGGCGGCCTGCCAGGATATTGCGCGGTACTCAACTCCCGTAGCAGAAAAGGTAGTTCGCCGAAAAACACCGGACCTGCCACCGCGTCGCACCGCACGGAACCGGGTGCTCACCCGACGCACAAACACCGCCGTGCACGGGAGATCGCCGGATTCCGCCTCCGGCGCCGAACGGGTGTGCTGTGAGGGCGCCGGAAACACCGGCGCGTCGAATGCGGAGGAACCACGGATGGAACACCACAGTCTCCCCGTCCTGCACACGGAGGGCATCGACGCGGTGACCCTCGGCAGCAGCCAGAGCGGGCTCCGCGAGGAAGTGGCCTGGTACAACTGACCGCTTTCTCGGGCGGCCTCCGCCAAGCACGTCCTGTACCACCGCACCACCGGCCGCGCCGCCCGGCGCCGGCCGTCACAGCAGACGGAAGGACTTCACCATGAACACGGACACCGCGGCCCCGGTCGCCGTCACCCCGCAGCTGCCGGTTCTGGTCTCGGCCGACGCCGACGAGGTCACCCTCGGCCGCCAGCGCGCCAACGACTCCGACAAGTCGAACTACTTCGAGTGACCGACCCAACGTTCGGACCCTGGGGCGGCGCGGATCACACCGCGCCGCCCCAGGGCGTATCTGGCCTGGCACGAAGGGAACGAACGGATGGATGCGAAGTGGTGGCTGGCCGGGGGCGCGTTCGACGCCCCGGCAGGGGCCGTGCGCACGGCTCGGGTGTGGCACACACCCGATGCCGGCGTGCGGGTGGTGACGAACGGAGCGGTGACCGCCATGGTGGCCGGTGTGTGCCGGGGCGGTGACGCCGAAGTGGCCCGCGTCGCCGGGGCAGTCGCCGAGGGCCGCATTGGGGCGATCACCGGCATGAGCGGCTCGTACTGGATGGTCGTCCACGACACCGCGCAGAGGCGAACGATCCTGGCGGGCGATCTGGCCGAGTACCGGGCGGTGTTCACCGCGGAGACGGCGAGGGGGCCGGTATGGGCGACAGACGCCGCGTTGCTGGCGGCGCAGCTCGGCCGCGGCCCGGACATGGAACTGCTGGCGGCCCGGATCGCGGTGGGCTCGCCAGAGCACTGGCCCCACCGGTCGGTGTGGAGGGGAATCCGGCAGGTGCCCGGCGGGCACGCCGTGGTCCTGGAGGGCGGCGGCGCGCGGACAGTCGACGTCCGGCCCCGTCCGGACGGGCGGGTGCTGGAGGACGGCGCGGAGGAAGTCGGGCACGCGCTGTGGACAGCCGCGCAGAGCTATGCCCGCGGCGCGGGGCCGCGGGTGAGCGCGGATCTGTCCGGCGGCCTGGATTCCTCAACGGTCGTCATCGCCGCGGCCAGCGTGAGCCGGGTCCTGGCGGTCACCTACGGCGGTGACCTCGCGGACGAGGAGGACACGCGCCTCGCGCGACGGGTCGCGGCGTACGTGGGCGCCGAACACCACGTCAGCCGGGGAGGACCAGCGACCGCACACTATGCCCACTGGCCGTCCGCAGTACCCAACTCGCCAGTCCTGCCGGTGTCGTCCTACGCGCTGGACGCGGACTATCTGCCGCCGGCACGCGACGTGTCCGCCGTCCACCTGACCGGGCACGGCGGGGACGTCGTGCTGGAGTCGTCGACGGCCGCGTGGACGGCGCTGGCGCAGGACGGGCAGTGGCGGCGCGCGAAAAGGGCGGTGACCGCGCAGGCCCGCCTGGTCAACACCGCGCCCCGCCCACTGTGGCGGGCAGTGAGGAACGCCGCGCGAGGGCGTCCCTACGCCCTGTCCCGCGCGGCGGAAGCGGTCGCGGCCGGGCAACTGCTCGGCGACGGGCTCGGCGTGTGGACGTGGTGCCCCATCGGCGCGGCCGCCCGTTGGCTCACCCCTCACGGGCGGGACGTGGTCGCCGCGATGCTGGACGACTCCGGGCAGACGGTGGGCGACGTCGAGGCCGGCGAGTGGGAGGACTGGGCCGCCCTGCGCTACAACGGCGCCGCCCTGCGCGACAGTGCGCCGCTGTTCGCCGAGCACGGCGTCATCCAGGCGA
Organism: Streptomyces vulcanius; assembly: GCF_042653945.1. Taxonomy (NCBI): domain Bacteria; kingdom Bacillati; phylum Actinomycetota; class Actinomycetes; order Kitasatosporales; family Streptomycetaceae; genus Streptomyces; species Streptomyces vulcanius. Next base: position 3,820 of record NZ_JBHSFK010000084.1, read on the forward strand.
GCCCGTTCCTGGACAACGAGGTCGTCACCGCCTGCCTGCGGATCAGCGCCGGCGAGCGACGCCGCCCGGGCGTCTACAAGCCGCTGCTCGGCCTGGCACGCCCCGACCTGCCGGTCTGGCTGACGGGTCGCCAGTCCAAAGGTCACTTCACCCCTCTGCTGTACGCGGGCCTGCGCGCTCACCGCCAGGAGCTGCACGAGCTCATCGATGCGAGTGGGCTGGTGGAACGCGGGCTGCTCGATGCCACCGCGATACACACCGCGCTCGACGCGGCGACGGCGGGCATCGGCCGCCCGCCTCTGCCCGAGCTGGAGAACGTCCTCATCACGTCCTGGTGGATGTCACGCGCCACGACCCCGGCTCCCGTAGGAGGTGCGCGATGATGCGGGTCCCGTCCGGCGTCCACCGGGCCGGCCTCGGCGAAGACGCCGCGGCCGTGCTGAACGCCCGTACCGGGACATGGCAGTGGATGAACACCGCCACAGAGCGGATCTGGTCTGCGGCGCTGGGCGAGACCCTCCCCCAGCTGGTCCAGGAGATGCGAGCCGAGGGGACGCCCGGCAACGTCGAGACGATCGTCATCGGCATCGTCGAGAGCCTGAAGCAGGCCGGCCTGCTCACCGACTCGGGCCCGGGGTCTGCGGCCCTGCCACCGCCGATGCCCGCCGTGACCGCCCCGGCGACGCCCGGAGCCGAGCCGGGTTGGGCGGCGCGCGTGCTGGCCCGGCTGGGGCTGGTTCTGGCGCTCGGCATGATGCGCCTCCCTATGCGCTCCCGCATGCGCCTGCTGGGCTGCCTGCGGTTCCTGCCGCCGGTCTCGCACGCTGTGGCCGCGTCGGCGGCAGCCGCGGTGCCGGTGATCCGGCCCGCATGGTGGCCGGGCCGCATCGCGTGCCTGGAGGTGTCCCTGGCCACCGTCCTCACGATCGCCCTGCGAGGGCGGCGGGCGCACTGGATCATCGGGGCGCGGCGCCTGCCGAACGAGGCTCACGCCTGGGTGTGGACCGACCACGGCGCCTTCGGCCTGACCGGACTGGACGCCGACGATCCCCGCCGCCCGTGGACGGGTGTCACTTCCGCACCGCAAATTCACTCGAAAGAGTGAATAGCGAGGCGCGGAAGTGACGCTCCGTGCGGCCCACCTGCCGGTTCTCGGCAGCGGGCCGCACAAACCTGTGTGGCAGGCGGGCCAGGGGCCTCTACACCAGACGGGTGACCGCAGAACCCTTGCCCGCCGTCGCCGCCGCGCCCGTCATGCGGCACGTCGACGACCACCGCGAAGGCGCCCTCGGCCTGGCCGCCAACGCCCGCCGCCTGCCCACCGTCCTTGCCCGCACCATGCGCCTGGCCTGGCACGCCGACCGCCGCGCCCTGATGGGCATGCTCGCCGCCCAGGGCGCAGCCGCCGCCCTGGCCGCGCTCGCCCTCACCGCGACCACCACCCTGATCACCGTGGTCCTCGACGCAGCCGCCGCCTACGGCCGCAGCGAACCCGTCGGCCCTGTCCTGCACAACGCCGCGGCACCGGCCGTGTGGGTGGCCGCCGCGCTCGCCATGGCCGCCTTCGCCGACACCGCCGCCCGCGCTGCTGCCGCCCGCCTCAGCCCCCGCGTCTTCCGGGAAGCCGACCTGCGTGTCCTCGAAGCAGCGGCCTGTGCCGAGCTGATCTCCTACGAACACCCCGGCTTCGAAGACCGGCTCGAAGCAGCCGGCAAGGGCGCCGAGTCGTCCCGCGACCTCGTACTCGATCTCCAAAGCGCCATCTCCGTCCTCGCGCAGCTCGCCGCCGTCACCGCCGTGGTCGCCGCCCTCGACCCCCTTCTCATGGGCCTGTTGCTGCTCACCGCCGCGCCTCGCGCGTACGCCTCACTGTGGGCCGCCCGCCTGGAACACGCGGCAGCGACCGCCGCCCGCTCCGACAGCCGCCTGCGCGCGACCCTGCGCGGCTACAGCACCGACCGCAACACCGCAGCCGAGATCCGCGTCGCCAGCATGGGCCGCTTCCTGTCCGTCCGCTACCAGCAGGTCTCCAACCGGCTGGAGAACGAGGCGCTGGCAGCCGCGTTCCGCGGCCTGCGCGTGCAGCTCGCCGGGGACGCCGTGTCGGCGCTCGCGCTCGTCGCCACATTTGCCGCGCTGGCCGGGCTCGTCACCGCCGGACGCCTGGAGGCTGCGGCGGCCGGCACCGCCCTGTTCGCGCTGCGCACCGCGACCGCGTCCCTGACGACTCTGAGCCGGGCAACGGCGAGGGTCTTCCGTACCGGCCTCTACCTGGACGACTGGGCGGCGTTCCTCGACGAGGCGCAACGGCACCACACCCAGCGCGGCACCCGTCCCCTGCCCGACAACGGCCCCGACGTCATCAACGCCCGCGGCCTCACCTTCTGCTACCCCGGCAGCGACCGCCCCGCCGTCAACCGCGTCGACCTGGACCTCAAACGAGGCGAGATCGTCGCCCTCGTCGGAGAAAACGGCTCCGGCAAGACCACCCTCGTCCACCTGCTCACCGGCCTGTACCTGCCCGACGCCGGGGAAGTGACCTGGGACGGGGTGAACCTCGCCGATGCCGCGCCCAGTGACGTATGGCGCCGGGTGGCGATGACACCGCAGGAATACACCCGCTGGCCGCTCACGGCCCGCGAGAACATCACCCTCGGCACCCCAAGCCCGCACGGTGACGCTGCCGTCCTTGAAGCCGCCCGAGCCAGTGGCGCCGACCGCGTCCTGGACGGCCTCCCCGGCGGCCTGGACACCTCTCTCGCCCGCTCTTGGTGGGGCGGTCACGACCTCTCCGGCGGCCAGTGGCAACGGATCGCACTCGCCCGCTCGTTCCACACCAGGGCAACCGTGCACATCCTCGACGAGCCCACTGCCGCGCTCGACGCTCGGGCCGAGCGGCAGGTCTTCGACCGCTTCCGTGCGCTTGCCGCAGGACGCACGGCCCTCGTCATTACTCACCGACTTGTCAACGCACGCATCGCCGACCGGATCGTTGTCATGGCCAACGGAAGTATCACCGAATCCGGTACCTACCAAGAACTGTTGGAACGGCCCCACGGGCTGTTCGCCGAACTCCACCGTCTTCAGGATGGCGCCGCCGACGAATAGCGAAGCCGTCGTGCCCAGTCGGCCGCAAGATCACAGAACCAAGGGCACAGCGCGCGATCCAGGTGACCGCAGTTGACGTAACGGATTCGTTCAATGCCGCGTCTTTCAGAATGACCACGGCCTTGGAGTGGGCCCGGATTCCGGATTCCTCATGGGAGACCTACACGTGACCGACGAACCCTCGTCCCGTTCCAGCACTGCAACTAAGCATCCCCACACCTGGGTCGTCGCCGCCGAGATCGTTGTCGAGGAGGCCGTGGCCCGTGTCGCGAACTTCCGCGGCTCCTTCAAGACCAAAGTCGAGCAGCGCATCGACGCACTGGACACCTACTGCAAGAACTGCCGTCGCCCCTTCGCCGACGTCTCCGCGTTCGACTGCGATGCGCTCGTCGACAACCGGCACCTCATCGGCGGAGACCAGTCCGTGCGCGCGAAGCGCAAGCCGGCTCCCACCCCTCCCCCGGGAGCGAAGCTCGTCAAGGGCGGCACCTACAGCCGCTACGGACTCAAGGCGTACGTCGCCGGCGTCTCCCGCCCGCACATGTGACGCCAGGTCGGCGACCACGCGACGTTAGCCCGGAGGCGTTCCTAGCTTCCGCCGGGTGAACACGACACCCAAGGACAAGCCCGGCCACCGTGCCGGGGCACGGCTCGCCCGCGAACTGGCCGGGCTGCTCCTGGTGGCGGGCGGAATGATCGGCCTCGTCACCGCCTCGTTCGCCGTCCACCGGTTGGCCGACACCAGCCTGGTCGCCGCAGTACTGATCGGCTTCGGCGCCCGGACGCTGTACCAGTGACCCCGGTCGAGCTGGGCAGCACGCGGCGTCGGCACCTTCTGCATCGTGGCGGGCACCGCACTTGCACTGGCAGTGATCTGGACGCTTTCCCCCGCCGGTGGCCTCGCCGCGGCGTCTGCCCTCGGTGTCGGTGCAGGCCTGTGGCTGACCTCGGGTGAGGTGCGCTGATGGCTGGCCGCCGCTTCCTGCCCGCGACCGCCGCCGCCTGCCGCGCCCAACTCGCCGCCCCAGCTATGCAGTTCGGCGACGACGACCGCACGCTGGCGTGGGCGTACCGCACCAGCGTGCTGCGAGAGGTGGTGATGTACGCCGCCTACCAGGCATACGCCCACACGGCCCGCGGCAACGACCCGGCCGAGGCACGGCTGCGCACGACGGACAAGAACGCGCGGGCCCGCGCAGCCGACCTCGGCCTCGACCTCACCCTGGGCCCGAGCGACTGCGCCCGCTTGGATACTGGCACCCGGCCACCTGGCAGAATACGGCCCGCGCCCTGCGCGACATCCTCGCGGACCTGACCACCGCCCTCGACGGCAGGCAGGTACAAGCGGTGAGCAACTACGGCTGGGACGGCGGCTGTTGGCTCGTACTCGATCGCGCCTGCGAGCTGGTGAGCGGCTTCCATCACCCCACCGAGGCCAGCGCCCACGCCGTCGCCCTCCCCGTCGGCTTCTTCGTCTGGTGGGTGCAGTGCACCGAACACATCCCCGACTGCCACCGGAAGACAGCCGAGGGGGAACAGCCGAGGTGAGCGCACAAGCGACCCAAGCCGCAGAGATCATCGACGCCGAGCGGGTCGGCGAAGAAGCACCGATTCGCCTGCCTGACAACGTCGTTGTCGAGGCGGCGCCCCCTGCCTTCCGGGTTACCAGGGACACAGTGCTTGCCGAAGGTGAGCTGCCACCCCGCGCCGACGAGCACGCCTGCTTCACCGCCAAGGACTTCACTGTCCCGGACTGGGTGAAGAAGCGGATCGCCGAGCGCGGCGCACGCAATACCCGCGTCAACCGTGACACCACCCTGGCCCGCTTCGAGAAGTGGTGCGAGCAGGAAGGCCGCATCGCGCAGCCGACCACCACCACGGCGAACGTCGCCGCCTACTTCGCCTACCTCCTGGAGCGAAGGGGAAGCCCGGCGCCTCGTACGTCACGTACAGCCCGGACTCCCTGCTCGCCTACTGCACCCGGATCGTCACCTGATACCCGAAGGGCGAGCGCCCGGACGGCTCCCTGGTCAGTGAGATGATCGAGGACTACCGGCTGGAGGAGTACATCCCGGCCGGCGGGGAGAAGGAGCAGTCCGCTGGCCTCACCCTGAAATTCCTGGTCAAGGTGCTCGATAAGATTGACGAGACCACCCGGATCGGCCGCCGCGACGCGGCATGCTCGTGCTCCAGTACGGCAAGCTCTACCGGTCCGTCGAGGTCACCAACCTGCTCGTCAAGCAGATCCGCGTGGACACCGACGGCGTGTGGGTGTGGACCGAGAAGAGCAAGACCCGCAGGAAGGGCAAGGGCCGGTGGCGGTTCATCCGCGACCGCGCCGACCTGCGGATCGTCACCCGGGTCCGGGCCTGACTCGGCGACCTGCGCGAGCCCATAGAGCACGACCAGAACCCCGTCGGCGGCGGGCCCGCGTACCAGCCGAACAAGCCCCTCTTCCGCGCCCTGACCACGCTCGGCAACCTCAAGCGCCGGGCGAACGCCAAAGTGCGCGGCCTGTTCCTCAGCAGCCGCGCGGTCAACGAGATGGTCAAGGCCCGCGCGCGGGCCGTCGGGGTGTCCATCATCAACGGCCTCAAGGTCACCTCCCACTCCCTGCGCGCCGGGCCGAACACCGACCTCGCCGGGCACTGGTCCCGCTCTCTGAGCGCAACACGGGCGGCGACTGGAAGGCGGACTCGACCCTCGCCGACGACGTCTACAACCGACCCGACGGGACCATCGACACCAGCAAGCACGATCCCCTGGACGCCGTCCCGCTCTTCGGCAGGTTCGAGGAGCCATCCCGGAAGACATAGAAGGGCAGGTCACAGCCTCCTTGTATAGTGGATGGTACGAGCCGGGTCCCGCGCGGCATACTCGACCCATGTCTATCGAGGTCGACGGCGCCACCCGGGACACGCTGCAGGCGCTGGCCGATGCGGCCGCGCTGCCCCTGACCGACTACCTGGCGAAGGTGGCCGAGGAGAAGCAGCACGAGCGTGTGCTGGCCGAGGGCGGCGAGATCTTCCGCCGGGTGACCGGCCACCCCGCGACCCTCTCCGCCTTCGACGCGGAGTTCGGCGGCCCCGCGGCCGAGCACGCCCCCCAGGCGGCCTGACCTGTGCCTGCCGAGTACTTCGTCGACTACCGGTGGTTCCTGGAGCGCCAGGCGGAGATCCTTCCGAGTGCGCGTCACGAGCCTGCGCGGCCGGCCCCGTGTCACGCCCAGCAGGCGTGGACGCCAACCCACCTCCGAACCACGGCAGGAACCACGTGAACCCCCCGCACCAGCTCAACGAGCCCATCTTTGCCAGCGCGCTGTCTGCTACTCCCGGTCACATAGGCGTGATAATGGATGGCAACCGCCGCTGGGCGCGAGAGCACCGCGCAACCATCCAGGCGGCCTACGCAGTGGGCGCCGCCCGACTGATCGAATTCTTGTCATGGTGCGACGACGCTGGTGTCACCACGGTTACGGCATGGCTGATCAACGAGAGCAACGTGACCAACCGGCCCGCGGAAGAGGTGTCAGCGCTTCTGCGCGTGATCGAAGCCCTGATGTGGGGAATCGTCGAGCAGCGCCGCTGGCGTCTCGCCGTCACCGGCGACCTAAGCCTGCTCCCCGACGCGCTATCGGCCTCCTGCCTCCGTGCCGTGGAGGCGACCGACGGGTTCAACGGGCCTGTGCTGATATGCGGGATTGGGCACAGCGGACGGATCAGCATCGTTGCGGCGATCAAAGCCCTGACTGTGGCCGCCTCGGATGTGACACCCGAGGCAGTGACCGCCCATCTCGCCCAGAACCACCAGCCAGAGCTCGACCTTGTGATTCGCTCGTCGGGCGAGCAGAGGATGTCCGACATGTCTATCTGGCAGGCCGCCTGGGCGGAGCTGTACTTCTCCGATTGCCTGTGGCCGGATTACTCACGCGCCGACTTCGATCGCGCCCTGGACTTCTATGCCTCAAGGCAGCGGCGTTTCGGCGGCTAGCTCAGAAGGACTTCACCGCCGTCCCAACACCATGCCTCTTGGAGAAGCGATGGCCACACGTCCCGCAGCCCCCAGCGCCGACCTCTGGCCGACGCTACGCAGCTTCGTTGAATGGCTCGATCGTCACAACGGCCGAGACTGGCACGAGACGGCAATGCGTCTTCTGAAGGTCGCCGAGGAAGCGGGCGAAGCCGCCCAGGCGTACATCACCTCCCGGGGGCGGAACCCCCGGAAGGCGCCAACGAGCGGCGTCCACCAGGTGACCGACGAGCTCGTGGATGTTGCAGTCACCGCGTTGGTCGCACTGCACTCCTTCGTTGCCAACCCAGAGGAGCACTTCAACGCCAAGCTCCAGGAGATAAGCGACCGCGTTGCTCGTGTCGAAGCAGCCCCCGAGAGCATGCGACCGTGAGGTGAGACCGACGGCGGGCACAGCAGGAGCACACGCGCGGCACCCGGAGAGATTCCGCTGATCCCTTCCTCATGTTGCATCAAACACACCGATCTCGGCCGGTTGATCTTCACGATCGGGTGACCTGCGAAGTGCGAGGCTAGATCGGAACAAGGCAGCGGAGCAGGGGGTGCCCTGGGGCCGAACGCCCCACAGCAGCCGAGCCAGCCGCAGAGTGGAGGCACTGCGGCGCAGGCTGTGGCCGAAGTGCTCAGCCACAGCCCGGACTGGCTGTGTTGCGTTCGGTGAGTGGCACCAGAGCCTCGGCGAGGTCGGTGTTAGGCCCGGCGCGCAGACGGGAGAGCCAGCGCCGCTCGGTCGAGATGCTGCAAGACCCGCGCTACCTGCGGGTCGTGCAGACGGCGCAGCCCGAGATCAACCGCTTCCGCGCCGGCGGCGGGGTGGCCGAGGCAGGCGACGGCCACAGCGGCGATGGTGGGCCGTTTGTCGCGGGCGTCGAATCGCTTCCACGGCTGGTTAAGGCACCGGTTGCCCCGCTCGGCCCGGTCCCGGACGGCGGGCGGCTGACTGGCCTGGCGGCGCATCAGCTCCTGGCTGGGACGGTACCGCTTGCGGTGGTGCCAGGACGCCTCCACCAGCAGCAGCCGGCGGGCGTGGCTGTTGCCGGTTTTGGTGATCGGACCCTGCGCCCGGCGCTGGCAGCTGGAGGCATCCGACGGCACCAGGCCCAGATAGGAGCTGATGGTGGCGCCGGTGAAGGGATACCAGTCGCCGACCTCGACGGCCGGCCCGAAGGCAGTCAGTACGCTGACCCCCGCGCAGGCACCCCAGCCGCCTCACCACCGGCGCGAACGGCGAGACGGTGGCCATCTGCTCGAGGGCCCCACACCGCCTCCGTCTGCGGCGCCAGCCGCAGCGACCGGATCTCCCCGGAAACTCCATAGATCACGGCCCCCACGACCGAACCGGCGTGAATATCCAGCCCGGCATACGTACGCTCGAACATGACCGGCACCTCCCGCAATTGCGGCTCTACCGTCACTCAGAGTGGCGGCAACTCGCGCCAACTTGCGAGCGAGGCGCCGGTTCTCCATACGGTTTAGGCTCGTAGGCATGGGAATCGACTGGGAGAACATGCTCGGCACAAGCGGCAACGGCCTCAACGGCGCCTACGACAGCGCGGTCTCCGCGGCCGTCTACAGCGAGGACCCGGGGGACGACCGTCGGCCACTCCCAGTCGGCGAAGAGCACGACGACACAGACGGCCTGCGCTGACCTGAGCGCACACACGAAAACGCCCTGTGCGGTCTCTCCCAGGCTCTGCCCCCCGCGGATCTGAGAATGGACCCAAGTGCGGCATCCGGTCGCGGCCCTGGCCATACCGCGTCTCCGGCCCGCCCACCGCCGACGCCAAGTTCTGCGAGTCGCACGGCCATGACGTGATGACCTGGGACGGCTACCTCGCTCTCCGGGGCACCCGGGAACTCAGGCTCGTCACCTTCGCCTTCAAGGCAGCGGATCACGACCCCAACGCGAAGGACCAGGCGGCCTACCGGCTCGCATGTATCCAAGGCCGGCATGGACCACGGCCGTGGCAGTGGCAAGCAGTGACATGATCACAGCGCGCCGTGATACCCGAGAAGCCGTCGAGTCGGGCGAATTTTGTCTTTTCGGGTCGAAGTGAGGCTGGTTGGCTGACGGGAAGCGCGCGAGCCGGGTGTTCATTGCGGCGTGGACGTACGAGGCGGTCGGTTTGTTTTCAGCGAGGTGGCCTCGGCTACGCCCTATGATCGGAGCAGTTCTGATCACGGTTTCGGACTGGTCAACTCAACGCGTGGAAGGGCTCTTATGGCGATACAGGACCGGGCCATCAAGAAGCGAAGGGCAATCCTCGAAGCGGCGGGAGCCATCTTCGACGAACACGGCTACGACCCCGCCACGATCGCAATGGTTCTGGAACGAGCCAAGGTCACGAAGGGCGCTCTGTATTTCCATTTCCCCTCGAAGGAGGCGTTGGCGCAGGGAGTGTTAGATGAACAGGTACCGTTCGGCACCGTTCCGCCGCAGTCCTGCAGGTTGCAGGAAGTCATCGACATGACGTTCATGGTCGCGCACGGGCTGCAGACCAACGCCCTGCTGCGCGGCAGTGTACGGCTGACGGTCGATCAGACCACGCCGCCCGGGGTCGATCACAGCGGCCCGTTCCGCCAGTGGCCGGAGCGGCTGTTGGTTCTCATGGAACAGGCCCGGGAGCAAGGCGAACTGCTGCCCACGGTGGAGTCTAGGGCGACCGTGGACCTGCTGGTCGGCGCATTCGCGGGCATCCAAGTGATGTCGCGGGCACTGACTAACCGCGAAGACCTTGCCGACAGAATTTCCGCGCTGTGGACACACATCCTGCCTGCGATTGCTGTGCCCAGTCTGCTCCTGCGCCTCGAAACCAACGCGGAACGCGCCGAGCGCGTCGTCGCCTCGCTCGACCTCACCGAGTCATGATCCTGGTCACCGGGGCCACCGGCACCGTCGGCCGACTGGTCGTCGAGCGGTTGTCCAACACTCTGCCGGTGAGGATCCTGGCACGGAACCCACATCGAGCTGCTGTCCTCAGAGGCCCCCGAACCGACGTAGTCGGCGGGGACTTTGAGGACCCCAGTTCTCTGCGCACGGCGCTGGTCGGCGTGCGCACCGCACTTCTCGTGACTGCGGACCCACTTACCCGCGCCCACGACGTGAACTTCCTGGCGGTCGCCCGCGCAGCAGGCGTGCATCATGTGGTGAAGCTGTCGGCCGAGGCAGTGAGCGATCCCGGGGCCAGCGACCTCATTACCGAGTGGCAGCGAGAGAACGAGCGCCAGCTGCGCGCCTCCCACCTGTCCTGGACACTGCTGCGTCCCCGCGCCTTCATGTCCAATACCCTCAGCTGGGCTCGGTCTATCCGTACGGAGGGCGTGGTGCGCGCCGTGCATGGCACGGCCCTCAACGCCACAGTCGACCCCAGGGACATCGCGGACGTCGCGGCGCTGGCGCTGACAGAACCGGAGGCTCACTCACAGCGGGTTTACACCCTCACCGGACCTGCGGCACTCACCGCCGTAGAGCAGACCGAAATCCTCGCCGGCCTGCTGGGCCGGCCGCTGCGATTCGAGCAACTGCCGGACGACCAGGCTGCACGTGTGCTTCTGGAACGCTACCCAGCCCCGGTGGCCCAAGCACTGCTGGAGAGCGCGGCCCGTGGAAATCTGGGCACGAAAAAGCATGCATATCCGACGGTCCCCGAGTTGCTCGGGCGTCCAGCCCGGAGCTACCGCACGTGGGCTTTTGATCATTTGGAACCGTTCCGGATGAAGTAGGGGGGTGCCCGAGAGCCGCCCCTCGCATACGTAGTGCGCCGGTCGAGAAGCTGGCGCCGTTGTAGTGCCTCACGCTCACGTGCCCGACCGAGGTGTCCTAGCCAGAATTGCTGGCGCGGTCGGCGCCTCAGTCGCGCATGCCGGCCCGGGGCAGGCTCCGGCCTGGATCTGCCGTGAGCGCGACGCCCACAGGACTCAGCCAGTGCATCCGTGGACGCCGATGGATCACCCAGACTGCGCGGGGACCGGAGGGCGGCGGCCTGGCGTCTGCCCCACAGCATCCTGTTGTGCTTGCTGCTCTCCAGTGTCGGCGATCAGTGGGAATTCCCCAGCGGCGGCCACTTGGCGGGGAGCTATCTGGCCGCCGGTGGTCACTCTGCGTTCCCGGCTGGTTCGTCGTTCTTGATCGGTCCCGGCGGCAGCTAGGGCCTGGCTCCGGTGGCACCTGGATGGGGTTGTTGCACATGCCGTAGCGGCATGTGGTGGGGTCGGGGCACCACAGCACGAAGGGCTCTGTCTGCGATGTACCCCTCCCTCACGCCTCCCCGGCAGGTCAAGATCGGTGACGCCGCGGCGTTCGCCGGGATCACCCCACGCGCCATCCGCCACTACCACGAGATCGGTCTGCTGCCGGAGCCCGAGCGCGGCGGGGACGGCCGCCGCCGCTACGGCTATGACGACATGACCCGCCTGCTGTGGA
>NZ_JBHSFK010000085.1:0-12523 GCF_042653945.1 Streptomyces vulcanius
GCCTGGCTCGGCCTGGACTACGACGAGGCCCGCTTCGGCAGCATCGACCTGATCTACAAGAGCGAGTTGGGCCGTGACATCCTCGCCGAGCCCACCCTGCTGTTCGCATAGACGGGATGGCCGTTCTACGCCACGCTTTCCGGCTTCGACGTCGTTGAGATCACCAACGGAACCGGTGCGGGCGCCCTGGTTGGTCCGAGCGCCTACACCGTTGCCCGCTACCGAGGCTGAACCTCGTCCTCGGTGCCCGGCGCGGGCAGGCGCAGTCCCCGGGACTCCGCGACGCGCAGGGCGTCGGTCAGGCACTCGGCGAGCCTGATGCCGGCGTAACGGACCTCGGTGTACGGCGATCCGGGGTCGTCCAGCACCTCGCGGGCGAGGCCGAGGACGTCCGTGCCGGTGGCGAGCTGGACGGCCTCCAGGTCGTCGGCGAGACGGGAGAGGCGGCTGCCGGTGTCATCGGTCACCAGGTAGCAGGGTTTGCCCTCAGGGGTCGGCCAGGGCAGGAGCCGGGGGGCGCACGCGCCGTTGACGTGTTCCATCAGGCGGCCACCTCGCGTGCGCCGACGATGTGCTGGTCGAGGTCGATCCCGAAGTCGGCGGCGAGAACGAGGGCGAGACGGCGGCGCTGCTGAAGCGCGGCTTCCCCGTCATGGGCGGCGAGGTAGGGGCGTACGAGCGCGGAGGCCGTGCCGTCGAGAGGGGTGACCAGGCCGTACGGCGAACGGTGGCAGGGCAGGGGGGCCGCGGGGGGTACGGGGGCGAGACGGGTGCGGAGGTGATGGCGGGTGCGGCGGCGTTGGCCGGTGCCCGGGGCGAAGAGGAGTCGCAGCCATTCGAGGGCGCGGCGGATAGGGTCGTACATGTCGACGCTCTTTCTCAGCGTTGGCCGTGCCCCGGGAGGTCTAGCCACCTCGCCGGGGTCTGTCGTTTCCGACCATACCGGGAACCGCGTCCCTCCGCACCCTTCTGATTGCTACCGCGTCCCACCGCTGCAAGACGCGTTCCAACCCTGCGCTACGCGCTGGGCTGCGTCACGGTGGAGGGATGAGTGAGCTTCCGCGCTACGAGTATGTGAAACTCGCCGATGCCATCGCGGCGGACATCGGCTCCGGCAAACTGCCCCAGGGGGCCGCGCTGCCGGGCGAGCGAGCCATGACGGAACTACACCGCGTGAGCATCGGCACTGTGCGGCGCGCCGTCGTCGAACTGCGGAAACGCGGGCTCGTGGCGACTCTGCCCGCGAAGGGGACGTACGTCATCGGCATGCCGGAACGACCCGGCGACACGCCTCAGGAGGGCGAACCGGAGGGCTGAAAAGGTTGCGGCGACGGTCAGCGACGCGGTGCCCTGCGCCGGCAGCCGGACACCGGCAGAGCGGTGAAGGAGTCGTCACCCGCGGTGGTCGACGGTACCGTTTATGTGGGCAGTTGGAACACCTGCGGTGGGCCGTCGACTCCAGGTCCGGCGAGGAACGCTGGCGGTGCAGGATCGGCGGCGTGCCGACCGCGTCGCCGGTGGTCGCCAACGGCACCATCTACACCGGCAGTTGGGATAAATGCCGGTACGCGGTGGACGCCGTCCCGGGCCGGGAGCGTGGAAGGTCAGGACGGGCGGCATGGTGCGGTCCACGCCGGTGGTGGCCGGCGGCCTGGTCCTCTTCGGCGGTAACGACGGCCAGTTGTGGGCGCTGGACACCGCCACCGGCACGGCGCGGAGGTCGGCGACGGCGACCTCCTGGAGGGCGCCCGCCGCGAATACCGCAAGGCAGGCCGCCTGGTACCGGGCGAGGCCAACTGGTAGTCCCTGCCAGGGTCGGCCCGGTCAGAGGCGGTCGTGGACGTCAAGAGGTCCAGAGACCTCTTGACGTGATCAGCCCACGTCAGTCACCGGACTCACGCCGAGGGTCACCCCGGACATCGGAGTGGCCGCGCTGGTCCGGATCATCGTGATCTGCAACTAGGGGTTGAGGATGCTCTGGTGCCGGGACTCGATGATGAGGCTGGCACGGTCGACCTGATGGGTGCCGAGCTGGTGCGTCTGGGCGAGGGCGGTGCCCCCGATGGCGAGAGCGAGAGCGAAGCCCGTCGTCACCAGCAGGCTCCGGCGGCCGACGCGCCTGCCGAAAACCCTGAACTGCGCCGTCTCGTTGATCCGACGCCGGCGTGCTGACTGCATGGAAGTGTCCTTTCGGGGAGGCGAGGCAACGTCAGTCGTTGCCTGGCCGGTTGAGCGGTTTGGTCGGCAGGCGTTAGCGGTGGCGAGCCGCCGCCCACGTCCTGCTCGACTCGGGCGAGGAGAGACCCGTGATGTGATCCGGCGGCCTACTCCACGCGCCACTTCTGGTTCGGGGTGCCCGAGCAGGTCCACAGTTGGAGCTTCGCGCCGTTGCCGGTGCCGTTGTCCTTGACGTCCACGCACTTGTCCGCCTGCGGGTTGACCAGGTCACCGGCCTGGCTCAGTACCCACTGCTGTGCGGGGTTGCCGCTGCACCGGGCGATCTGGATGACCGCGCCGTCGTCCCGCGAGCCCCAGGCGACGTCCATGCAGAACCCGACCGAGCGGACCGTGCCGTCGCTGCGGAAGTCCCACTTCTGGTTGGCGGTCGAGGCGCAGTCCCAGATCTGCAGCGGGGTGCCGTCCTTGCCCTTGCCCTTCGTGGCGTCGGGGACGTCGATGCACCGGTTGGAGCCCTGGCCGATGATCAGCCGGCCGACCACCTTGGTGGTGGTGCCCTTGTCGGTGGTGGACGAACCGCCGCCGCTGCCACCGGAGGTGGAGGAGGAGCCGCCCGACCCGGAACCGGACCCGGAGCCCGAACCTGAGCCCGAGCCCCCGGAGCCGCTCTGCTTCGGCGGCGCGGAGGACACCGGCGGCTGCTCGGCCGGGGCCTCGGCGGAGTTGTCGGTCTTCGGCACGGACACCGGCGCGGAGACGGACGGGCTGGGCAGCGCGGTGCTGCCGGCCGCCTCCAGCCGCTCGGTGGCCTTGCTGCCGACCTGCGGCTTGTAGCTGATCCAGATCATCACGAAGGCGATCGCCAGCGCGACCGAGATGCTCAGCGCGGTCGCCAGCCACCGCGGCAGGAACCCGCGCTGCACGAACGTACCGTCCACCGACAGCGGGAGCACTCCGGACCGTTGCACGGTCAGCGCGTACGGGCGCTGTTCCTTCGAGCCGAACCAGATGATCTGCCGGGGGCGCAGGGTGGTGTCGACGAAGACGGCCCGCCCCGGCTCGATCTGCACACTGCCCGGCCGGATCTCGTACGACAGGTTGTCCCCGGCGTCCGCCCCCGCGACGGACGCCGTGACGCGCGAGTTGCCCAGGTTGTCGATCGCGAGCCTCGGCCGGCCCTTGAAGCGGCCCTTCACGGTGGGCGGCACCAGCTCGGCGCGCACCTCGGTGAACGGGGTGATGGTGAGGTTGCCCTCGGGCACGGTCACCGCGTCGGGGTGTTCGGTCGGGGTGATGCGTACGGCGTAGGGGTTCGGGCCCGCCGTGGCGTCCGGGGTGCGGGGCGGCGAGAAGGTCAGCTCGACGGTGCCCGTGGTACCCGGGTACAGCCGCAGTGTGGGTGGTTCCACCAGCGTCCAGGGGGCCACCGGGCCGACGGGCTCGAAACGGTACTCGTCGACGACGTCACCGGTGTTGCGCACCCGCAGCCGTACCGTCGTACTGCCGCCGGGGTCCACGGTCGCGGCAGCCGGTTCCAGAGAAGTCCACAGGGTCACCTGTCGACGCTAAAGCCATGGACAAGAGCACGTCAGGAAGCCGCGGGGCACGGCGGCTGCCCGAAAGGGACGGACAGCCGTGCCCCGCCCGCCCGTTTCGGACCGGTCTCAGACCGTTCGCAGGCCGGTCTCAGAGCGTGAAGCGCACCGCCTCCAGCTGGAGCTTCCAGTCCATGGGGCTGCCGCCGTAGACCCACTTGTCCTTGGCGTTGGGGTCCGAGCAGCCCACACCGCGCCAGCCCTTGTCCTTGATGTGCGCGTTCTGGCAGACGGAGCTGCCGTCCCCCAGCCCGATGGTGAAGCCCTGGAGCGGCGAGACCGCCTCCTTGAGGCTGCCGAGGTACATGTCGACGCCGTCGGCCGCCTTCGACCACTTGGGGCCGGTCAGCCAGCCCTCGTTCACATGGGCGGCGTTGCCGGTGACGCCGTTGGTGCCCACCGAAGCGATGTTCAGCTCCTTGATGGGCAGGCTCTTGCCGGTCGTGCCCGCGATGGCGCCGTCGCACACCGGGTCCTGCCAGCCGCGGTCGGCGACATAGGCGCGGTAGCAGATGTGCCGTCCGTCGCTGCGCGCGGCCAGCGCCTGCACGGCGTCGGCGGCGGTCTGCTTCTTCGGCGTCGTGGGCTTCTTCGACTCACCCCCGCCGCCCGAGCCACTGCTGCCGCCACTGCCACTACCGCTGCCGCTGCCGCTCCCGGCCGTGTCGCCGCCGCTCGTCTGCGCGGGGGCGGCCTGCTCGGCGGGCGCGCTGCTCACGGGCGGCGGCGGGGCGCTGGAGATCGGGGCCGAGGGGCTGGGCAGCGCGGTGCTGCCGGCCGTCACGAGCCGCTCGGTGGCCTTGCTGCCGACCTGCGGCTTGTAGCTGATCCAGATCATCACGAAGGCGATCGCCAGCGCGACCGAGATGCTCAGCGCGGTCGCCAGCCACCGCGGCAGGAACCCGCGCTGCACGAACGTACCGTCGACCAACAGGGGCTGCGCGCCCGAGCGGCGCACCGCCAGGGCGTAGGGCTGCTCCTCCTTCGAGCCGAACCAGATGATCTGCCGGGGGCGCAGGGTGGTGTCGACGAAGACGGCCCGCCCGGGTTCGATCTGCACACTGCCCGGCTGGATCTCGTACGACAGCCGGTCGCCCTGGTCGCTGCCGCTGAGGGAGGCGGTGACCTTGGTGTTGCCGAGGTTGTCGATCGCGAGCCGCGGGCGGCCCCGGAAGCGTCCCTTCACGGTGGGCGGCACCAGCTCGGCGCGCACCTCCGTGAACGGGGTGACCGTGAGGTTCCCCTCCGGGACCGTCACCGCGTCCGGGTGCTCGGTGGGGGTGATGCGTACGGCGTACGGGTTCGGGCCCGCCGTGGCGTCGGAGGTGCGGGGCGGCGAGAAGGCCAGCTCCACCGTGCCGGTCGTACCCGGGTACAGCCGCAGTGTGGGCGGCTCCACCGTGGTCCAGGGGGCGATGGGGCCGATCGGCTCGAAGCGGTACTCGTCCACGACGTCGCCGGTGTTGCGCACCCGCAGCCGTACGGTCGTCCGGCTGCCGGGATCGACGGTGGCGGAGGCGGGTTCGAGGGAGGTCCACAGAGTCACCTGTCGACGTTACGGCGGACGCGGCGGGAGAGGTCAGAGGCCACGGGGCAGAGCGGATGCCCGCCAGGTCTGCCCGGGCGGTCCTGCCGGGCAGAGGCGAGGGCGGGGTAGGACTGGATGACTATGCGCAGCCACGAGCAGGTGCCGGACAGGTCGGGCACGTCGAGCAGGGCGGACCGGAGCGGGCGGCAGCCGGCCCCCGGCCTCCGTCGGGCCCCGGCCCCTTCCTCCGTACCCCTGCACCGTGCCCTCGACACGGGCTCGCCCGAGGCCGTCCTCGCCCTCCAGCGGGCCGCCGGGAACTCGGCCGTCACCGCCGTGCAGCGGGCCCGCACCGGCCGCCCCACCGGAGTGAGCACCATCGGCGGCGACAACGCCTACTTCACCACCCAGGCCCCGGAGGGCGTCCTGCGCGACGGCCCCTCCCCGAACGGCATGATCAACCACGACGTCGACCACGTGGACGTCCAGCACCACCACCCGGCCGACGTCAGCCTCCAGATCTCGGACGACGGGACGCTCGCCGTCCACGACACCGCCCGGGAGCCCAAGGAGTTCTACGCGTCGGACCAGGTCTTCCAGCAGGCGGTGGCCCAGCTGGCGGCGGTCAACAGCGACTACACGCTCGTCCGTGGCGGCGGACAGATCAAGACCGAGGCCGGGACCCTGTCCAAGGTCACCCCGGAGACGTCGAACGGCGCCGCGCAGCGCACCGCGGCCGGGTTCGCCGCCCTGATCCAGACCCAGTGCATCGAGGTGGCACGGAAGGTCGTCGGCGCCGGCCGTCCGATGCGCATCGTCGCCGGCGACGGCACCAGTACGGCGACCTGGGCGCACAGCGGCGGCGAACGGCTGGCCCACCACCTCACGGAGACCGTGCGAAACGGCGGCACCACGGACGCCGCCGGTGCGGCGGCCGCCGCCGAAAACGGCCCGGGGGCCTTCGACCGGGACGTCGCCCCGGCGTACGGCTCCACCCTGCGGCAGCAGCCGGGCGAGGCCGACGACGCCGCCCGGGACATGGGCATCAACAACCACGTCCGGCCCGAGGTCGGCGAGGCCTTCGCCACCCTCTCGATCGGCGACCAGGACGAGAAGGACTACGCGACGGTCCCCGCCGGAGAGACGTTCACCGACCGGGCCGGCACCTCCGTGTGGAACTACCACTTCGCCGGGGTCGTCGCCCGCGCCCTCGACGGCAACGACTGGGTGACCCTGGAGAACTACACCCGCAACTCCAACGCCGACAACGCCCTGCTCGAACTGGAGGGCAAGCTGATGAACTCCTACCTCCAGAAGACCAGGTCGCTGCTCAACGGCTACAAGGGGAAACAGCCCAAGGGCGAACTGGGCGACCGGATCACGCAGATGCTCCAGAAGCTGACCGGCGCCACCCGCGACCAGGCGCAGGCCGAGTTCCAGGCCCTCGGCCAGAAGGACCTGGAGTGGCAGGGCAAGTGGTTCTTCCGCCTCTACGGCTCCCAGCCGGGCCAGACCTTCCACGACAAGCAGTACGCGAACGGCGCCGGCGACTTCGTGAACCCGCTGACCGTACGGGTGCGCCGCCCGTGACCGCGGTGCCCCCTGTGCCCCCTGTTGTCCTCGCGGGCAACAAGCGTGCCCTCGAACGTGCACCCGAGGCCGTTTCGGAGCACGCGCTTCGCGCGTGAGGGTGGCAGAGTCCTGACGCGTACCCCGAGGAGAGCACAGCATGCCGTCCTACCTGTCGCCCGGCGTATACGTCGAGGAGGTGGCCAGCGGCTCCCGCCCGATCGAAGGTGTGGGCACCTCGGTTGCCGCCTTCGTGGGGCTCGCCCCGACCGGCCCGCTCAACGAGCCGACGCTGGTGACCAACTGGACCCAGTACGTGGCGGCCTTCGGTGACTTCACCGACGGGTACTACCTCGCGCACTCCGTCTACGGCTTCTTCAACAACGGTGGTTCGGCGGCGTACGTCGTCCGCGTGGGCGGTTCCCCGGCGGGCGCGTCCGGCGACACCAAGTCCCCCGCCGCGGTGGGCGGTTCCACCGCCCCGGCCGCGCTTCCGGCCGGCGAGCCGAAGCAGCTGGGCACCTTCGCGGTGACCGCCGTGGCGCCCGGAAACCTCAGCGTGGAGGTCGCGGACGCGGAGGGCGAGGGCCCCGCCGAGCGGTTCAAGCTGATCGTCAAGGACGGCGACCGCGCGGTCGAGACGTTCGACGTGAGCGCCAAGAAGGGCAACCGCGCCTACGTGGTCACCCAGGTGAAGGAGCGCTCGAAGCTCATCACCGTGACCGAGGCAGCGCCGGCCGCGCAGCTGGCCCGCCCCGACAACCAGACGGTCGCGCTGCCCGCCGCCCCGGCCGGCGGCGC
This sequence comes from Streptomyces vulcanius, assembly GCF_042653945.1. Taxonomy (NCBI): domain Bacteria; kingdom Bacillati; phylum Actinomycetota; class Actinomycetes; order Kitasatosporales; family Streptomycetaceae; genus Streptomyces; species Streptomyces vulcanius. The sequence continues at coordinate 7,672 of NZ_JBHSFK010000085.1, forward strand.
CCCCGCCGCGCCCGCGGAGGAAGTGAGCTCGGTCGGACCGGCCCACTACCTGGGCGACAGCTCCGACCGCACCGGCTTCGGCGGCCTGGAGGCCGTCGACGAGATCTCCATGGTCGCGGTGCCCGACCTGATGGCCGCCTACCAGCGCGGCGCGATCGACCTGGAGGCCGTCAAGGCCGTCCAGCTGGGCCTGATCGCGCACTGCGAACTGATGGGCGACCGCGTCGCGGTCATCGACCCGCCGCCCAGCCTGAACGCCCGTCAGATCCGGGTCTGGCGCCAGGAGACGGCCGGCTACGACTCCAAGTACGCGGCCCTGTACTACCCGTGGATCAAGTCCTTCGACCCGGCCAGCGGCCAGGCCCGGCTGATCCCGCCGAGCGGCCATGTGGCCGGCGTCTGGGCCCGCAACGACTCCGAGCGCGGTGTGCACAAGGCCCCCGCGAACGAGGTCGTACGCGGCGCGGTCGACCTGGAGATCCAGATCACCCGGGGCGAGCAGGACCTGCTGAACCCCATCGGCGTGAACTGCATCCGCGCCTTCCCGGGCCGGGGCATCCGCATCTGGGGCGCGCGCACGCTGTCCTCCGACCCGGCCTGGCGCTACCTGAACATCCGCCGGTACTTCAACTACCTGGAGGAGTCGATCCTGATCGGCACCCAGTGGGTGGTGTTCGAGCCGAACGACCACGCGCTGTGGGCCCGGATCCGGCGCAACGTCTCGGCGTTCCTGGTCAACGAGTGGCGCGCGGGCGCCCTCTTCGGTGCCCGGCCCGAGGACGCGTTCTACGTCAAGTGCGACGAGGAGACCAACCCGCCGGAGTCGGTCGACGTCGGCCGGGTGGTGTGCGAGATCGGCATCGCCCCGGTCAAGCCCGCCGAGTTCGTGATCTTCCGGCTGGCCCAGTTCTCCAGCGGGAGCGGGGAGCTGGAGGAGTAGTTCCGACTCCATCCATCGGTCCTCCCCTCCTCTCCCCTCCCTCAACTGACTTAGAAGGAAAGCAAGATGAGTCTCCAGCCGGGTGACGCCCTAACATCGCACAATTTCGGCCTGCAGATCGACGGCGTGATGGTCGAGTACCTCGCCGAGGTCAGCGGCCTCAGCATCGAGCAGGACGTCATCGAGTACCAGCAGGTCTCCTCGCAGGGCAAGCCGATCACCAAGAAGCTGCCGGGCGTGAAGAAGGCGGGCACCTGCACGGTCGTGCGCGGTATGACCCAGTCCGCCGCGTTCAACCAGTGGATCACCGAGTCGATCAACGGCGTGATGGGCACCGCCCGCAAGAACGCCACGATCATGGTGATGGACTACCAGAACAACCCGGTCAAGCGGTACAACATGCGCAACGCCTGGTGCAGCAAGATCGACACCAGCACGGTGAAGGCGGGCGAGGCGTCCGCGCTGACCGAGACCGTGACGATCACGTTCGAAGAACTGGTCATCGAGTAATGCGGCGTACGGCGGTGCGGGCACCGCAGGCGGAAGTGGAGCAGCCTTCTCAGGAGGCCGCCCCGCTCCCGCCCTCGGCGCCCGCACCGGCGCCGGTCCAGCGGCAGACCCTGCAGACGGAGTTCCCCTTCGAGCTGCCCCGCGGCTATGTCGACGAGGCGGGCACGGTCCACCGCGACGGTGTGATGCGGCTGTCGACGGCACGGGACGAACTCGTCCCGCTGCGCGACATCCGCGTCCAGGAGAACCCGGCGTACCTCTCGGTCGTGCTGCTGGGCCGGGTCATCACCCGGCTCGGCACGCTGCCGTTGGTCCACGACGGGGTGGTGGAGAGCATGTTCGCCTCCGACCTCGCGTTCCTTCAGGACTTCTACCGCCAGATCAACGCCGAGGGCCACACCCGCGCCACGGTGGAGTGCCCGCACTGCGCGGAGCCGTTCGAGGTGGAACTGGGCGGGAGCCGCCTGGGGGAATCGTGACGTACGCGACCGACCGACTGCACGAGGAGATCGCGTACGTCGCCTACCACTTCCACTGGTCCCAGGACGACATCCTGGACCTCGAACACCACGACCGCCGCCGCTACACGAACCACATCACGTCTTTGGTGACCCGGAGCGGAACGGAGGGCTGAACCGTGGGCTTTCTGGATCGCTTCCGGGGCGGAGGCGGGGGCGCGAGCGGGGCATGGGGTGCTGCGCGGGCTACTCATGTACCGGCGGCTGACGTACCGGCGGATTCGGGTGCCGTTGCCGGTGCCGGGGAGATGCCGCCGGTGCGGAGGCCGGCCGAGTGGTCCGGACTGCCGCCCATCCAGCGGGCGGTGGCGGCCTCGGGCACGTCCTCGTCCATCGCCGACTCCGGCTTCGGGGGACGGCTGGCCACCTGGCAGAACCCCAGCTTCACGAGCGTGCGTTCACCGGGGGTCCTGGGCTGGTCCCTGGACGGCACACCGACGGCCCACGCGGGCGCGGAGCCGGTGCCGGTGCCGGTGCCGACCCAGCCTCAGCAGGCGCCGCCCCGGCCGACGCATGCGGCGATGCCCGGCACGTTCCGCGCGACCGCGTCTCCGCTCGTCCCGCTCCAGGCGGCGCCCTTGAGGGCGACGTCTCCCACGCCACCGACACCGCGGCGTGCGCTGCCGGGCGCGCCGATGGCGGCCCCGTCACGCCCGGCTCCGCCACCGGCGGCCGTCCGACCGCGCCGGTTGCCGACGGCGAACCCGTCGGCCGGTGCGGCACCGCGCCCGGTCCAGAGGGCAGCCGGTCTGCCGCAGGCCACGGCGTCCCGCCCGCCGCAGGCACCGAGCCCGTCGGCGGCCGGGGCTCCATCACGCCCGGCCGTCGGCCCGAACCTCTCCTCGGCTGGGGTTCCGTTGCGCCAGGTCATCGACGCGGGCCCGTCTTCGGCCGGGACTCCGTCACACCCGGCCGTCGGCCCGAACCTCTCCTCGGCTGGGGTGCCGTTGAGCCCGGGCTCGTCGGCGGCCACAGCACAGCGACCCGGGCCGTCGGCCGGTGGAACCCCGGTCCAGAGGACGGCAGTTCAGCCGCAGGCACCCAGCCCCTCGACGGCGGCCACAGCGCCGCGTCCGGTTCAGAGGGCGGCAGTTCAGCCGCAAGCGCCCAGCCCATCGGCCGGTGGAACCTCACCTCCGGTTCAGAGGACGGCAGCCCAGCCGCAAACGCCGAGCCCCTCGGCGACCACAACACCGCAACCCGCGCCGTCGCAGACACCCAGCCCCTCGTCGGCGGCCACAGCACCGCGCCCGGTTCAGAGGACGGCAGCCCAGCCGCAGACGCCGAGCCCGTCGGCGACCACAGCACCGCGACCCGCGCCGTCGCAGGCGCCCGGCCCATCCGCCGGTGGAACCTCACGTCCGGTTCAGAGGACGGCAGTTCAGCCGCAGGCACCCAGCCCATTGACGGCGGCCACAGCACCGCGCCCGGTTCAGAGGACGGCAGCCCAGCCGCAGACGCCGAGCCCCTCGTCGGCCACAACACCGCGACCCGCGCCGTCACAGGCGCCCGGCCCATCCGCCGGTGGAACGTCTCCTCCCGTCCAGCAGGCGGCAGCTCAGCCGCCGGCCGGGAGCGCGTCGCACCCGGGTCCCTCGGCGGCGTCACCGTCGCGTCCGTCGCAGACGCCGGGCCCTTCGGCGGCCACGGCGCCGCGTCCGGGTGCGGGGGCCTCGCAGGGGGCGAGCCCGGCGGCCGGTGGAACCCCGCACCCGGTCCAGCGGGCGGCAGCCCAGCCGCAGGGCACAGCAGCACGTCCGCCGCAGGCACCCAGCCCGTCGGCTGCCACAGCACCGCAGCCGGGGCCGTCGCAGACGCCAGGCCCATCCGCCGGTGGAACCCCGCACCCGGTCCAGCGGGCGGCAGCCCAGCCGCAGGGCACAGCAGCACGTCCGCCGGCGGCGACAGCGCCGCAACCCGGGCCGTCGGCCGGTGCGCTTCCCGTTCAGCGGGCGGCAGCCCAGCCGCAGGCAGTGGTACCGCTTCGGCTCGGGGCGACGGCACCGGCGGGATCCTCGCCGGCGTTGTCCTCACCGACCCTGCATACGCCGTACGGGCCCAACCCGGCCGTTTCCCCCTCTGCGCCCTCCTCCCCTACGGCCCCGCAGTCGGCCGTACCGGCTCCCGCGCCGCGCACGGTGGCACCCGCCGCCCCGGCACGGGGTATCCAGGTGTCCCCGACGTCACCCCGTACGGCGACGCGTCCGATGCCCCTGACCAGGTCGGCCCCGGCCCCGGTACAGCGGCGTACGCTGCCCGTCCGGCTGCCGTCGGCCCCCGCCGCACCGGCTCCGGCCGCACCCCGGGGCACGGACACCGACGGCGGTGCTCCGGCCCCCGCCAAGGAACCCGCGCCGGGACCCGCCCCGAGCACGCCGGCGGCGGGCGTGGCACCCACCCCGTCCGCCGGGAACCCGGTCCAGCGGTCGGCCACCTCACCGACGCCCGGGCAGCCCGACTCCGCGACGACGGCCGTCCAACGAGCGGTCCCCCGCATCCCGGCCCCCACCACTCGGACACAGGCCGACGCGCCCACGCCCGGCCAGGCACCGGCGCCCACCGCGCCCCTCTCGGTACAGCGCGCCACCACGCCACACCCCCCGGCGCCGACGGCCCAGGAGCACACCTCACCGAAGCCCGCCGAACCCGCCGTCCAGCGGAGGCCGCTCACACCCGCCACGCCCGCCGTCCAGCGAGCCACCGCACCGGCACCCCACCGCCGTACAGGCCTGGGCGCCCCCATGAAGAACACCCCCCAGCAGTCCACCCCCGCGCCCATCCCCCCGGCGGCCCCCACGAAGCCCCCGCTCGGCGCCCCCCTCGCGACGCGCCCCACCGACGCAACCCCCCTCAACGACACCCGCACCACACCCCCGACCCACAC
>NZ_JBHSFK010000086.1:0-11290 GCF_042653945.1 Streptomyces vulcanius
CTGAGACCACGGCAGCCGTCCCACGACCCCGGTGCTTTCCTCGCGGTCCCGGCACCCCCATCGCCGTCTTAGGGGCGCGCGGGGAACTGCGCGATCGGCCACGACGGGCCCGCGGACCGCTCACCGGCTCAGCGCGGCCAGTTCCTTCGCGGCCTCCGTGAGGTCCTTCGCCGTGTCGATGGCTCGCCAGTACGCCCCCTGCGGGATCGGGTAGCCCGCCAGCCGGCGTTCGCGGGCTAGGTGCGGGAACGTGGTCCGCTCGTGGTCCCCGCGCTCGGGCAGCAGTCCGGCGAACTCGGGGGAGAACACGTACACACCCGCGTTGATCTCGAACGTCGACGGCGGGGCCTCGATGAAGTCGGTGATGTGCCCGAAGCCGTCGGTCTTCACGGCACCCCACGGAATGCGCGGACGCGCCAGCGCGAGGGTCGCGACCGCGTCGCGCTCGGTGTGGAAGCCGGCCATCTCGCGCAGCGAGAAACGGGTCCAGATGTCGCCGTTGGTGGCGTACCAGGGCCGGTCGGGGTGGGGGAGCCGGGCCGCCGCGTACTTCAGGCCGCCGCCGCGGCCGAGGGGCTCGGTCTCGACGACCGTGGTGACGTTCACCGGCAGGTCGGCCGACTTCAGCCAGTCCTGGAGGACCTCGGCGAGGTGGCCGCAGGAGACGACGACGTCGGTGACGCCCTCCTCGGCGAGCCAGTCGAGCTGGTGGCCGATGATGGGCGTGCCGGTGCCGGGGATCTCGACCATCGGCTTGGGCCGGTCGTCGGTGTACGGGCGCAGCCGGGACCCCTGGCCACCGGCCAGGACGACGGCTTGCGTGGGGTGGGACACGGCGTGCGGGTGCGTCATGGCCGCACTGTACGCGGCGCGGGTTGCCGCGCCGTAGGAGGTGCCGCGAGGGGTGCCCGAAGAGCTGCCCGAAGAGCTGCCCTCAAGGGCGTGGGGGGCGGCCCGTGTGCGGCTGGGCCGGAGGGCGGTGGGGGCGGTCCGTGTGCGGCTGTCCCGGAGGGCGTCGGGGTTTGGCCTGTGGGGGCCTCGAAGGGTGGCCGGGACGGGAGCGTGTGCGGCTGCCTAGAGGGGCGGCGGGGTTGGTCTGTGTGGGGGCTGCGCCGGAGGGCGGGCCGTGTGCGGTTGTGTCGGAGGGCGGCCGGGGCGGCCTGTGTGCGGCTGCCTCGGAGGGGCTGTGTGGGGCTGGGGCGGAGGAGGGGGCTGTGTGGGGCTGGGGCGGAGAGGGCCGGGTGGCCCGTGTGGGGGTGTTCCGCTGGGTGCGGGGTGCACACGGGCCGTCGGGGCTCAGCTGTGGGCGGCGAGGACGCCCGAGGCGAAGGAGGTGTCGCAGACGGGGCGGGCGAAGGACTGGGCGCGTGTGGGGCCGTACGCGCGGACCGCGGCGCGGCCCAGGGCGCGGGCGATGGAGACGCAGTGCTTTGCCAGCGATGGCTTGCCGTTCACGGCGGCCTGGAGGTGGGTCAGGGCGATGCCCGGGTCCTTCTCCTGGAGCTCGGCCAGCAGCTGGTCGCGCAGGACTTCCTCCGGGGCCTGGGCGGCGGAGCCGTGGGAGGTGCGGTGGGCGGTGGAGATGTCGGAGGCGGTGAGCACCGAGTCCGAAGGGTTCCCCGACCAGTTGACCCGGGTGACCGCGAGGGTTCCCGAGAGCACCATGACGACGGGCAGGACGAGGGCGAGCGAGCGGCCGATCCGGCGGGCTGGGCCGCCCTGGCCGCTTCGCATGCGCTGGGTGGTGGAGTGGTTCGCGGAGTGCTTCACGCGTGAGAGGGTAGCGCCCGGTAATGATATGGCGACATTTAGTCACCCGGACGGGGGATGAAGGTGTGCCTCTTTTTGGGTAGGGCGTTGACGGATACGAGGGCGGAGGCACCGAGAAGGGCACGGGAAAGGGCCCCGCAGCAGCCTGCGGGGCCCTTTCCTCGGTGAACCGGGATCAGTCGGAGAGGCGCTCGCCCGTCGACGTCGAGAACACGTGGGTCTCGCCGGCGCGCGGGACGACGTGCAGCGTGCTGCCCTTCTCCGGGACGTCACGGCCGCCGACGCGGACCACGAGGTCCTTCGACTCGCCGCCGACCTGGGCGGTGCCGTAGACGAAGGCGTCGGAGCCGAGCTCCTCGACCACGTTCACGACGACCGCGAGGCCCGTCTCGGACTCCGTGGAGGCGTCGAAGTGCTCGGGGCGGACGCCCACGGTGACCGTCTTGTCGGTGGCGGAGGAGAGCGCGTCGCGCTGCACCGGCACCACCGAGTTGCCGAACTTCACGCCGCCGTCGGCGATCGGGACCTCGACGAGGTTCATCGCCGGGGAGCCGATGAAGCCGGCCACGAAGAGGTTGGCGGGCTTGTCGTACATGTTGCGCGGGGTGTCGACCTGCTGGAGCAGACCGTCCTTGAGGACCGCGACCCGGTCGCCCATGGTGAGGGCCTCGACCTGGTCGTGGGTGACGTAGACGGTGGTGATGCCGAGACGGCGCTGGAGCGAGGCGATCTGCGTACGCGTCGACACACGGAGCTTGGCGTCGAGGTTGGACAGCGGCTCGTCCATGAGGAAGACCTGCGGCTCACGGACGATGGCGCGGCCCATGGCGACACGCTGGCGCTGACCGCCGGAGAGGGCCTTCGGCTTGCGGTCCAGGTACTCGGTGAGGTCGAGGATCTTCGCGGCCTCCTCGACCTTCTTCCGGATCTCCGCCTTGTTGACGCCGGCGATCTTGAGCGCGAAGCCCATGTTGTCGGCGACCGACATGTGCGGGTAGAGCGCGTAGTTCTGGAACACCATGGCGATGTCCCGGTCCTTCGGCGGCAGGTGGGTGACGTCGCGCTCGCCGATGCGGATGGCGCCGGCGTTGACGTCCTCGAGCCCCGCGAGCATGCGGAGCGAGGTGGACTTGCCGCAGCCGGACGGGCCGACGAGGACGAGGAACTCGCCGTCCTCGATGTCGATCTCGAGGGCGTCGACGGCGGGCTTCGTGGAGCCCGGGTAGACCCGGGTCGCCTTGTCGAACGTAACAGTGGCCATGGCTCTGAGGCCCCCTTCTACCGGCAGGAACGTGCCGGACGATCCGTTGTAGGAAGGTGGTGGTGTAGTCCACCGGAGTGAACTGGCTCAGGACGCTACCTTGCGTTCGCGGGATCTGTCAGTACCCGGAGGCATGTGAACTTCGCGGAAATTTTCGACAGGGCGCCCAGCCGACCTGGGTACACTGCACGGGCACGCACACGACCCACCTGCGTGCATGCCTCCTTAGCTCAGCTGGTAGAGCACCGCTCTTGTAAAGCGAAGGTCGTCGGTTCGAGTCCGACAGGGGGCTCCGAGAAGCGACACCTCACGGCCGCGTTTTCGCGCCCACATCCTGGGATCGGGCCGCTTCGGACGGTTCACCACCCGATGCGAGGACTATGCTGCTGTGCAGACGTCCCAGACCCCGGCGGCATGCAGTTCCTGAACACAGATCGCTGCGGGGTGCGGACTCTTCGTCTGTCACCCGGCGCACCCCTGGAGGGAACCGGGTGGATCCTCCGTCCTGCCACACAGGCTGTGGACCGGCCGTCGCTCTGCCTCCGCCGAACGTACGCCCCTGCCGGGAGCACACCCGGGGCCGGAACTCCGGTACCGACGTGCCGGCTCCCGGATGGTCTTCCGAACCGAGGCGTCATGTCCCTTGCACAGCTGACCGTCCACCGCCATGACCGAAGGAACCGGGCGCTGATCACCCTGGGCGGTGAGATCGACCTCGAATCCGCGCCGTTGGTGCGGGCGTCCCTGGAGCGGTGCCTTCAAGACGGTATCCGCACCATCTACGTCGACCTCACACAGGTCACTTTCTGCGACTGCAGCGGGCTCAACGAATTCCTCCGCGCCGCGCAGCGGATCACCGTGGTGGGCGGGACCCTGCGGCTGCACCACCCGCCGACGACGCTGGCTCGGATTCTCGACCTCGCCGACTGCGGGTTCCTGCTCCTCGGCCTTCCGTTCGGCCACCTGCCACCCCCGCTCGGCGACACCCCGGCCGCGCCCCTTCCAGCCCCGCGGCACCGGTCCGTCCCGCTCACGTCCGTTCTCTTGGGCGATGTGCGATGACGGCCGGTCCCGGGCACGGACCGTCGCCGAAGCCCGGGGTCGGCGAGCCCTCCGTCATGGCTCGGACGCGGTTGCGCCGGCTGAACCGTTGGCTGGTGGAGGGCCTGCGTGAGGATCTGGCGGACCTGTATACGGCCTCCCGCGCGTCGGCGCCGGGTGATGCGTACCGCCGTCCCAGCCGCCAGGACTTCTCGGACGGTCTCATCGCGTACATGCGCCGACCGGGATTCGCCATGGTGGTCGCCCAGACGGACAGCCTGATGGGATGCGCCTTCGGATTCCCGGTACGCGGCGACGGCTCCTGGTGGTTCGGCTTCGACGGAGCGCTGCCGCGTGGCGTCGGGCAACTCACCCTGTCCGGCAGGGTCTTCGCGTTCGCCGACATCCTGATCCGGCCACATCCGCAGGACCGTGGCCTCGCCCGGCAGGTGCAGGAGAGGCTGCTGACCGACCACCAGGCATCACTCGGCGCCACCTTGGTGGACCGCGCCGACCGCAAGGCCCTCGCCGCGCTCCGCTCCTGGGGGTGGCTGGACATCGGAGAGCTTCGCAGGCCGGCCGGCCCCACCACGTTCCGCGCGCTGGTACTTCCCCTCGGGGAACGCACCACGGCGAGGCTGGAGGGCCTTGGCGCGATGCCTGGGGGCGGTGGCCCGGGTGGGCCCTGACAGCCGGTCGGCCCGCATCCGGGTCCTGGTGGCCGAACAGGCGGCCCAACGCGGTGCCCGGGTCGGTGTGGTGGACGTGTGCACCGCGGCCGTGGCCGCGCTGCCGGTCGGCGGGGCCGGACTGTCGGCGATGTCCCGCACCGCGGCGAGCCATCCGCTGTGCAGCACCGACGGCATCAGCGAGCGACTGGAGGAGCTCCAGCTCACGCTGGGCGAGGGGCCCTGCGTGGACGCCCATCTACGCGGCTCGGCCGTCCTGACACCTGATCTGCTCGCCGTCGAACTGCAGGATCACTGGGCCGTGTTCGCCGATGCGGCCCTGGAGGCCGGAGCCCGCGCGGTGTTCTCGCTCCCCCTGCAGATGGGGGCGATCAGCCCGGGAGTTCTGGACCTGTACGCCGGCATTCCGACCGTACTCGACACGGAGGAACTGGCCGACGCACTGGCGTTCGCCGATCTCGCGACCGTCCTCCTGCTCGGTGCGAGGATCGGCGAGACGGGCGCGCCTGCCGACGGACCGGTGCCGGAGCGCGGCTTCGAGGACCTGGGCGCGTACCGGGCGGAGATCGACCAGGCCAGCGGGATGCTCACGGTCCAGCTCGGAGTCGGCATCGAAGAAGCCTTCGTCCGGCTCCGCGCCCACGCCTATGCGCAGGGACGCCGGCTCGCCGACGTGGCCGCGGACGTGGTGGCCCGTCGCCTTCGTTTCCCACCGGACGCGGAGCCGGACGCGGAGCCGGATCGGGCCGAGGAGGAAACGTGACGTATCACCGCCGGCGCGAGGAACGCGCCTTACTTCCCGCCCTTTTCGGGCAGGGACCGGTCTCAATCGAGGGTGCCCACGATGGATGAACAGCTTCTGGCCAAGACCTTTGTCGAGCTGGCCGACAACCTGGTCGCCGACTTCGACCTCATCGACTTCCTGCGCCTGCTGACCGACCGCTGTGTCGGCATGCTCGACGCGAGCGCCGCCGGGCTGCTGCTCGCCGACCGGGACGGCAAACTCCGCGTCATGGCCGCCTCCGACGAACAGGTGCGTCTGCTGGAACTCTTCCAGCTCCAGAACGACGAAGGCCCCTGTCTCCAGTGCTTCCACACCGGCGTACCGGTGATCATCCACGACCTGACCCGGGAGGTCGATCGCTGGCCGCGCTTTGTCACGGCGGCCCACCGCAGCGGATTCGGGGCCGTCCAGGCCCTGCCCATGCGCCTGCGGGACGAGACCGTGGGCGCCCTGAACCTTTTCCGCGCCGCGCCCGGCCCCTTCGACCCGACCGCCACACTCATCGCCCAGGCGCTGGCCGACGTCGCCACCATCAGCCTGCTGCAACAACGCACCGCCCACCGCAGCACGGTACTCAACGAGCAGCTGCAGACGGCACTGAACAGCCGGGTGCTGATCGAACAGGCCAAGGGGAAGTTCGCCGAACGCCAGGGCATCGACATGGAGCAGGCGTTCAGCGCGCTGCGCGGCTACGCCCGCGCCCACAACCGGCGCCTGGCCGATGTGGCCCGCGCCTTCATCGACGACTCCGAACCCCTCGCCGGTCTCGGGTCCTGACCCGTGCCCCGGCGGGGGCCCGCCACCGCTCTTCTCGTCCCAGGTGGTCAGCGGCGCGCCAGTTGCCGTTCGCCGGCCGCGCCGGGCTCGTAGGGCAGGCCGTAGTGCTTGAAGATCGCTTCCTCCTGCTCGGCGGGCAGCACGTCGTCGGTGCCGATCGAAGGGGCCTGCCTCACCAGCGTTCTGACATAGCCGACCCTGAGATAGTCCGGTCCGGCGATCGCGTCCTCGAGAGGGACGAAGACCAGACGGCGCCGGGTGGGCAGTCCGGTCCGTACCGTGGCCATGGCCGGCTCATCGGTGGTGGTGTCCACATAGACCGCCTCCAGGACACCGATCTTGTGGGACTCGGTGTCGACGACATCGAGGTCGCGCCATTCTCGGATGTCGGCTGCGTGAATCATGACCTTCCCCTTCCGGACGGCTCATCCGCCGGTGGCGAACCGCACCCTCTGTCTTCCGCGTAGAGCCGTCGCAGCGCCCGTCGCAGCGCCCGCTGCATCCGCCAGGAGAGCGGCTCCCCCTCCCAGGCGGCGACCATGGCCGCAGCCACCTCCGGAAGTCTGGTGTCGCACTGCTGCGACATGTCCACCAGCAGGTTCCTGGCCGGCCCGCAGCGGCAGGGCGCCAGGACCATCACCATGCCGCAGGCCTGATCGATGACCGCACAGCCGGCCTGCGTCCGCCGCAGCTGATCGTTCTCGGCGCGCAGCGCGAGGACGTCCTGCCCAGCCGTCGCGTGCCCCCATGTGGCTTCGGCCCGCGGATCCCACCACTCGTCCTGGACCACGTTTGTGCGTCGCATGGCATGCACCTCTTGGTGATCTCGACGTGTCCGGCCCGGCTGAAGCCGCCCCGGAGCCTCTGGCTGCCGGACTGTTCCGGACTGTTCCGGACTGTTCACGGGTCACTCGCGGTGTTCGCGGTCCCGACGGTCCTCGCGCCTCCAGCGCGCCCGGTTCTGGCGGCTGTAGCGGCGGTCCCAGCGTTCCTCACGCTCCCGGCGCTCCCGGTAGCCCCGGTACTCCCCGAGATCGGTACCGCCGTCATGGCCCTGGCCTCCGCCACGATCGCGGCCGTGCCGGGCGGCGGCATAGACCAGCACCGCCGAGGCCACCCACCACAGGGGATGGAGGAAGCCGAAGCCGAGCAGAAGCACGATGAGGATGAGGAGCAGGACGAACACGGCGGGCCTCCCGGGAGCGGAACACTGCGTCAAAACCGGGGACTCGGGCCTCACCCACAGCGTAGCCCTGCACAAAGGCTGCGGATACCGTCCGACGTGAGCGCTTCCTGCTCCGGCACGGATGGCTGCTTCACACCTGTCGGGGAACCGCGGCGAGGGCTAGCGTGCGAAGTGCCGCCCGTGCCCCCGGCAGCGTCGCACCGTCAGCGCGCTCCCCAGAGGGCGCACCCCGCGCATCGGTGCCGGAACCCCCGCCGCGTCACGAGCGAGGCGCTTTCCGCACGCGCCCGTCGTCGCGCGATCCCGGCGAGCCTCGATGCGCCCCGAGCGGGCACCGATCTGCTGCCCGCAGCGTCGCACGCCATCCCACACCAGGCCGCACACATGTACGTACTGATCGTTCCCGCTTCGACCCCCTTCGTCCTGCTCGCCGTCGTGATGGCCATGTCCTGGTGGGAGGACCGCATCCTGCCGACGCCGCCGGCCAGGCCGGCCGAAGCCCCCGCCGAGGCCTCGTTCACCCCGGCGACCCCTGCCCAGCCCTCAGAACCCCTCAGGGTCGACACCCGCTGATCCCGGTGGTCTTCGGGTTCGGCGCCCGCCTCCGCGAACTCCGGGCCGGTCGGCGCTTCCGCCGGGGGAGAGCCGCTGAGGCCGACCGCGACCGGGTGCGGGTCAGATGAGTCCGGCGCGTATGGCGTAGGAGACGGCATGGGCGCGGTTGCGCAGCCGCATGCGCTTCATCACGCCGTACAGGATGTATTTGACGGTGCGTTCGGAGTACGAGAGCTTCGTCGCGATCTCGGCGAACTCCTTGCCGTCGGCGACCAGCCGCAGCACGTCGACCTCGCGCGGGGCGATTCCCGACGCCGCCAGGCCGCGTGGGTCGAGGACCTCCCGCTGCACCCACTGGATGCGCTGCATCAGGGCGCCCTGGAGGGTGTGCGGGAGGCTGCCGCCGCCCTCCGCGAGGGCGAGCAGGGTGCGGATGAAACCGGCGGGGCTGAAGGAGTCCCGCCAGAGCACGGCGCGGACCCCCCGGTCGACCGCGGCCGAGATGTCGGCCTGCCACTGGTTTCCCACGATGAGCGCGAAACACACGTCGGGCCGGTCGGACAGACTGCTCAGCAGCTCCAGCGCCGCCGCGTCCGCGTTCTCCACGGCGACCACGATGACGTCGGCCTCCTGCTGTTTGTCCGGTGGGACCTCGCAGGTGCGACGGTCGTCCCTGACGTAGCTGACCAGCCCGGCGCGGATGATGGGGTCGGGTGAGTGAATCGCCACGCGCACAGCTTCGGTGAGCACCTGCTGAGGCATCGGCCCCCCAATCGGGAACTCAAGTCGGTCCATGCGGTTCAGGAGGCCGATCGTGGCATGCGGGGTTGCCCCGATTCGCTTCCGGAGGCACATCGTCCGTTGACGGCAGGGAAAACTGGCATGAGCGGTTCAGCGGCTGTCCCCGGTGAGCGGACCGCCCGTGAGCACGGCTGTCACGACCTCCGTGCGCGACCGCATACCGGTGCGTGCGAACAGCCTGGACAGGCGGTTCGCGACCGCGTCCTCGCTCAGCCGCAGCACCTGGGCGATCTGGCGGTTGGTGAGGCCCTCGGCGAGCAGGGTGGCCAGCAGCCGCTGGTTCTCCGCCATGGCCTGCGCGCGGCCGGGTACGACAAGACCGGCCTCGCGCATCGCGGTCCTGGTGTGGAAACGCCACAGCGCGGCGCCCGTCTCGCCGAACAGTTCGTACGCCTCGTGCAGCAGTTTCGCCGGGCCCGCGTTCGCGCGCGCGGCGGCCGAGAGCGTGACCGCCGTCTCGAACGGCTGGCTGCGTGAGCGGGCCAGGTCGACCGCTTCGCGCAGCTGCCGGCCGGCGTCCGCGGAGCCCGGCCGCACGGCGCTGCCGGACGTCAGCAGATACAGCAGCCGCGTCCGTCCGCTGTCCATCTGCTCGGCCAGCTGTTCGAGGCGGGTCAGGCAGGCCGCCGCCCGGCCGGTGTCTCCCGTCTCCGCGTGCACCGCGGCGAGGGAGGCCCACAGCTCGTCGGTGCAGTAGACGGATCCGCGCTCGTCCGCCGCGCGCAGGCCGCGCCGCAGTACCCGCTCGGCCCGGTCGAGATCGCCCAGGGTGCGCAGTACCTCGGCGTCGACGTGGTCCAGGACGTGTTCGAGCGGCCCGTCCAGCTGCCCGCGGACGGTGCTGATCAGCCGGTCGGCGCCGGTGACGCGTCCCCGCGCCAGGAGGATGGCCGCCGTCCGGGCGGGGAGCAGGCGGTGTCCGGGGACGACCGTCAGCACCCTGCCGTTGACCAGGATCCGACGGGCCAGCGCGAGCGCCTCGTCCCACCGCCCCTCGAGGTGGTGCAACAGGAACCGGCTGGACTCGGGCAGCAGTTCGGGTGTCAGCTCCCGGACGGACAGCAGGTCCCTTCCCCCGCGCAGGTCGCCGATGCCGAGCAGTACGTCGAACTGGGCGATGTTCTGCGCGAACGCCTTGTTGGGAGGCACGTCCGGCACCTCCGGCAGGGCCAGATCCTGTCTGAACCGCTCGGGCCGGCCCAGCACGAACTCCCCGACCCGGCCGAACAACTCCAGCAGCGAGCGGGTGCCCGGGGTGCTCTGCCACACCGCCTCGGTCTGTGCGAGCAGGGCCAGCGCCTCCTGCCACTTCTCCAGCTGCCACAGCGCCTGGACCCGGCCGGACACGGTGGCCAGGGCGGGCAGCCGCAGTCCGTCCCACCACACCGCCGTGCCCATCCGGGACAGCGCCGGCCAGTCCTGCTCGACGGCCGCCGCAGCCACCAGCAGGGTCGCGGCCTCGTGGAGCGTCAGCGGGTCGAGGCCCTTGGCCGGGCCGTTCACGATCCGCTCCGCCGCCGCCCGGGCCATCCGGAAGTCACCGCAGCCGAAGGCGGCCTGGGCGCAGCGCAGTACCGCCCGTTCGCGGGCCGACGGCTCCTCGATGAGACGGACGGCTCCGAGAAACCAGCGCACCATCCCCCGGCGCTCGTGGTCGGGGTACAGCGCTCCCGCGGCGGCCGTCAGTTCCGCCACCGCGCGTTCGCGGTCGACCAGGAGGCCGGCGTCGGCGATCCGGTCCGGAAGGTAGGCCACCGCGTCCGCCTCGGCGAGGATCGCCGGCGGGACCCCGGGGCCCGCCGGGGTACCGGCCGTCCACAGCGCGTCGACCGCGGCGGCGGACAGCCGGGCGCGGTCGAAGGGGCCCAGCCGCTCCCGGACGGTGTGCGCCATCAGCGGCAGGCGGAACGTCCACCCGCGCGACGCGGCGCCGTCCGGTCCGGGCAGGTCGTCCACGATGCCCTCGTCCAGCAGCGCGCCGATGCCCTCGCCGACGGCCTCGGCGGAGAGGCCGGTCGACGCCGCGACCAGCGCCGCGGCAGGCCGGCCCAGCGGCCACAGGACGCTCAGCGCCCCGGCCACCGTCCAGCAGGGCTCGCCCAGCGCCCGCAGCGCCGCGACGTGGCGGTCGTCGTCCGGCAGCACCGGGACCGGCGCCCCGGTGGCCAGGAACGCATGCCGGTCGACCACGCGTATCGCGCCCTGCGCCGCCCACTCGACGAGCAGTGCGTCGAGTGCCCCGGGGATGCCGCGGCTCAGCCCGTGGGCCCGCCGTACCAGATCGGCGTCGGGCACCGCCCGCAACCGCTGCGCCAGCCAGGTGCCGACGTCTTCGGGCCGCAGCCGCGACAGCACGATCGTGCGCACGGCGGGGCCGCGAGCCGGCGGGTTCGGGGCGGGGGCGGGTTCGGGGGAGGGGTACGGGG
>NZ_JBHSFK010000087.1:0-11225 GCF_042653945.1 Streptomyces vulcanius
TCTGCCACACCAGGCCCAGGCCGCTGTCGTGGGCCACCGCGTTCTGGATGATCAGCGCCTGCAGCCGCTCCGGATGCGCCATGGCCATCCGGAAGCCGACCGGTCCGCCGTAGTCCTGTACGACGAGGGTGTAGCGCGCGACACCGAGTTCCTCCACGAAGGCGTTCATCACCTGGGCGAGGCGGTCGAAGGTGTACGCGAAGTCGGCCGGCGCCGGAGCGCTGCTGTGCCCGAACCCGGGGAAGTCGGGGGCGACACGCTCTACCGTCGCTTTCCCTCGCGCGAGCGCCTGGTCGAGGCGACGTACCGCAACGAGACCACCAAGCTCTGCGCTGCCGCACCGGATCTGCTGGCATCATCCCCGGCCGACGAGGCGCTCCGCGCCTGGATGGACCGCTTCGTCGATTTCATCGCGACCAAGCACGCCATGGCAGACGCACTCCACGCGGTGCTCGTCGCCGACGGCGACCTGCGCATGCAGACCAGGGACCTGCTCACCGAGGCACTGGCTTCTCTCGTCCGGACGGGCGCCGAAGACGGCACGTTCCGCCCGGACGTCTCCCCTGAAGACGTACTGATGAGCCTCGGCGGCATCACACTCATCGCGGGAGACCCCGGTCAGCGTGACCTTGCCCGCCGGCTCCTGGACCTGCTGATGGACAGCCTCAGGTATGGCGCGAGCAAGCACGGCCGCGGAACCGCGAGCGCCTGAGGCGGCATGTCCGCCGCGCCCCCGCAGAGCCGACCGCCGACGGCGCCATGACGGGCTCCCTGAAGGTCCGGCCCCTCCCGATGGCCTGCCTTACGCAGAGCGGATCAGCGGGATGTGACCCGAAGGGGAGAGCCGGCAGCGCCAGACGTCATCGTGTGCCGGATCGTCGTTGGCCGATTTGTCGACCCGTGACCGGGACACGAACCAACGGCGTTTGACCGTGTAGTTCTGGTCGAACGCCAACCCGTACGACACCATCCGCCTCGTCAGGGGAAAGCGCCTGGAACTCGCGCCGGCCGTCGGGCCGCCCGGTCCACGCCACGCGGTCGGTGACGGTGCCGGCACGGGCGATTCCCCATCATGACGACATGCGCTGCCCTGCCCGGAAGAAGAGGTACACCGACGCGGCCGCCGGGACGAGCACTCCGGGGGCGACGAGAGCGAGCAGCCCCGGGTCGAGCGGCCCCGTTGCCGCTCCGGTGAGGGCCATGCCGACAAGCGCTATGAGGACCGGAAGCGCGGCCGCGGTGCCGATGGTCTTGTCGCGCCTGCTCCAGTGAGGTGCCGCCCACAGCAGCACGAAGCCCGCGATCATGGCAATCCCGCCCAGGACGAGACTGACGCCTCCGAGAAGTGCGGCTACCGGCAGCAGAATCAACGGGGCAAGGCTGCGCCACTTGCTGACCGGCAGCGCAGTGGTCTCGCCTTCGCGGGCGGTTGCCACGATGGTGCGGGGGTCGCCGAGACGGTCCAGGACGGCTGTCACCTCCGCGTCGTCGCGGGCCGGCTGCTCGGCGAACGCCACCGCGATGTGCTCCGTCAGATCGGCAAGAAGTTCGCCCCGGCGCTCCGGAGCCAGGGCTGCGGCTTCGCGCGCCACAGCCTCGAGGTAGGCCACCGCAAGAGGGTGCTCGACGGTCTTCATAGTGAATCTCCAGGTAAAAGCAGTGGGGAGTCCGGTCGTTCAATCGGTGATGAAGCGGTCCACGGCGTCGCGGAAATGCGGCCAGATCTCCGTGAACTCCGCCAGCGCCGCCTCTCCCTGAGAGGTCAGCATGTAGTAACGACGGGGCGGCCCACTTGGGGACTCCTGCCAGGTGGTGTCCACCAAGCCCTCACGGCGCAACCGGGCGAGCAAAGGATAGATCGTCCCCTGGCTGGTAGTCATCACGTTCACCGTGCCAAGCACCTCAAGCAGCTCTACACCGTAGCGAGCGCCATCGCGCAGAAGCCCCAGGACGCAGTACTCCAGCACTCCCTTGCGGAGCTGGCTTTCCGCCTTCCCCGAGCCGTCCTTACTTGCCGCGCCAGGTACCATGCAATACACGGTAACCGGTCTGGCCATGTACGTCCAGTCCGGCCCGGGACCGCCCCGGCCGGGAATCGATACCCCCTCCGGCCACCCCGTGCGGCTGCTCCACCGGACAATTCAGCGGTGAATGAGCCGTCGCACGACGTCGCTCGCAATGCCGCGATCCGGACGTCTTGGCACTCCGGGAGCCCTCTGACTTTGATCAAAGGCGATGGGTGATCGGGGCTGGCGGCTGACGGAAGGTCATGTCGCGGACATGGCGAAGAGCACGTCGACCCGGCGTCTGGCCGGGCAGAGAAGGGCCTGGGTGTGGTGTTTCCCTGGGCGGTCTTCTTGTCGTAGGAGGTGCGGAAGGCCGGCTCGGCCAGCGCGGCGAACGCGGAGCGGAAGAAGGCCCGGTCGGGTAGCAGGTCGCGTTGCCGCGGCCCGGCCCCCTCAGAACCGGGCATGCCAGCTTTCCGGGCGCCTCGGCTCAAGCAGACCCGTTGGCTTCACAGGTCCGCTGCGGCTGCCTGCCCCCTGTCGCGGCGATGTGGCGCAAGACACGGGAACAGGGTCGGGACGACGGAGAGAACAAAGTGTGAGACATACACAACCCAGCGAGTCATTGCGCGCGCGAGTACGGGCAGGGGATCGTGCGGCGTTCGCCGACCTGTACGACCAAAACGCTCGCGCGGTCTACAACCATGCCCTGCGGCTGACCGGCAACTGGTCGGACGCCGAGGAAGTGATGTCCGAGGCCTTCCTCGGCGCCTGGCGCACCCGGGGGACGGTGGATCCGGAGGGCGGATCACTCACACCGTGGCTGCTCGGCATCGCGACGCACAAGGCACACAACGTCAACCGCGGTCTGCGCCGGCGGCTCGCGTTCCTGACTCGCAGCCCGGAGCCCCGGCCGGTGGAGGACTTCGCGAACGAGACGGCCGGCCGGATCGACGATGCCCGCCGCCTCGCGCTGATCCACGGCGCCTTGCGTCAACTGGGTCGCTCGGACCGTGAGGTGATCGCTCTGTGCGTGGGCGCCGGGCTGGACTACCAGCAGGCCGCCGAGGCGCTGGGCATTCCGGTCGGCACCGTGAGGTCGCGGCTCTCGCGTGCCCGGACGCGACTGGCCCGGTACAGCTCCGGTCCGACACCTCAAAAAAATGCGGAACCGCGTGGCCGTCGCGGAGAGCAAAAAAGTGAAGCCGCGATCGCGGCCCTATTCCTGCAGGAGGAAACCCGATGACAACCGACAACCTGCGCGCCGGCTCTGCCCGGAGTGAGGCCGAGGAACTACTGGCGGCTTCGGCCGACTGGGACCTCTCGTCGAGCCGCCTTCTCCACTACAAGGACACTCTGCTGCGGCAGATCGACCACGACGACAGCGCTTCCGCCGAAAGGTCGCCCGCTCCGAATCGCCGCAGGCTGCCTCGCCTGGCTCTGGCATTGCCCGCCATGTCGCTGGGCTTGGTCGGCGCCCTTGCCATCGCGGCCTCCGTCGGCGACCGCGGCTCCGCCCCCGCGGGCGGGCCCACCGCTTCCGCGCCGGCCCAGGTGAACAGCGCGACCGTCACCCTCGGTCGGATCGCCGCCGCGGCCATGAAGACAGACGCCACGCCGGTGAAGGAAAACCAGTTCGTGTACGTCCAGCGCCTGGCGCGCGAGAACAAGGGCGCCTTCAGCGGCCCGGCGGTGCTCGGCGCGACGCACAGGGAAGAGATGTGGATAGCTCAGAAGCCCGGTCCATCGACCACGACCGGCTGGCTCCGATCAAGCGGGAAAGACGCCATAATGCCTGGTCAACTCCTGCCCATCACATCCACGACATCCGTGCGACCCGGTCTCTGGTACCCCACCTACGCATGGCTGGCCTCGCTGCCGACCGACAGCGACAGCCTGCTCAAGCTGCTCGCCAGCCAGACCACGGTGGAACAGGGGGAATCGGAGGATGAGGCCGTCTTCAGGACGATCGGCGACCTGCTGGGCAGTGTGATCATGCCGCCCGCCACCGCCTCTGCTCTGTACAAGGCCGTCGCCAAGGTTCCCGGCATCACCCGGATCCCCGATGCCGTCGACGCGGCCGGGCGCCACGGCATCGGCATCACCCACAGCGACGTCGGTTCCGCGACCAGGTACGTGTTGATCTTCGACAAGGACACTCTCGCTTACATCGGCTCGCAGGCGTACTTCATCAGCGGCGGGGCCAAGGCCAGGGGCACCAAGAGCGACGTGCTGTTCGGCATTGACGCCGTCATGGAACGCGGGGTTGTCGACCGGCAGGGCGAGGTACCCGCGAAGACCACCGGCTGAATCCGACCCCGTCGACAGGAACCGGCCCCCGCTCGCGCGCATCCGCCAAGCCGTCCCTGGTCGGCCATTGGTTCGTCGCGTTGCCTGCCAGTGACCGTGCGGAGAGCGTCGCACCACATCTGACCGGCGGGCTTGTGATCCTCACCGGAGACCACTTCCTGGATTTTCTCCAAGGTTTTCCACAAGCCCCCGTCAGGTCCGCGCTTCCCAACCGGCCTTTGCGCGCGTGTCGCTGTGCACGGTCCGCAGTCGCTCGGCCGGCTCTTTGGCCCCGAACTCCATCAGCACTGTGCACAGACGGTCGATGATGAACTGCTCGGCGTCCGTGGGCAGATCGCTGAAGGACTTCTCCGGGAGCCGCGCGGTCTCCACCCGCGCGGCTCCCGGCGCCGTTGCCGCCACCTGCCTGGCGATCTCGTCCATGGCGGTCACGGTTTCGGTACTGACCGTGGCCGGGGTCTCCAGCAGCAGCTGCGCCAGTGCGCTGGTCGGGTCCTCGCGCAGCAGGTCGCGGAACTGAACGTACTGGGTGACGCGGAGTCGCTGTTCTTCCCGGGCGGCGCTTTCCGCGGCGCGGATGCGCGCGCGGGCCCGGGCATCCTGCAGATCCTCCGGCCGGGCATGAACGTGCACGGTGGGCCACTGCACGCGTACGCCCGGGTCGGCCAGGTTCGCCGGTCGCCCCAGGCGTGCGTTGGCACGGAACTCCAGCTCGGTGCCGGCGAGGATCGGGCAGTCGGCTGCCAGGACCACGACAGCGTCGATGACATGGCAGGCGGCGGCTGATGGATCGTGATGCTGGGCATCGTCCGCTTCCCACTGGCCGTTCGCGTGAACGTCGAAGTGGTAGCCGTCGTCAGCGCTTGCGGCGGTGAATGCAAGGTCGATGGAGCCCGAGCGTGTGGGTGGGGAACGGCGTCCAAACATCTGCCGTACTGCCCTGCGGCCGGGGCCGGGGCCGGTGAGGATCCGCGAGCTGGGTGCGGCGGAGGAGGTCGGCGCGCAACGTGTTGCGTCCGTCCTCGTCGAGAGCGCGGCCTTGGAGCATCCAGCGCTCGGCGAGGCGTACCAGGTTCAGGAAGCGCTGGCCGCGGAGGTCGCCGGTGGGCGTGTCGTGGACAGCGAGCACGAGGGTGGTCAAAATCCGTTCCGCTGCAAGCTGATGGATTGCCGCCGAGTCCAGCCAGGCGATGCAGGAGCGTCGGGCGAGAGGGCTGGGATCGTTGGCTTCCAGGACGGTGCGCCAGCCGTCGATCACCCAGTTGGGGACCGGAGCCGAGTCGTCGCCGAGCAGTGAGGGTCGGCCGCTGTCGTCGAGATGCAGCGTCAGGTTGAGGAACGCGCTGGCGGCAGCCCTGCGGAGCGTCTCCTGGTCGCTGCGGAACCAGGAGGTCAATGTGGTGTGGAGTTTGGAGCGCAGTTCGTCGTCGCTCCACAGGTGGTTGATGGCCTCGCCGACGGCGTCCGCGACTGGGGACGAAAATTGGACACGGTGGAGCGCGCCGCGCACCTCTCCCCTGGAGTTGTGCAGAACTCGTGGAGAGCGAGGCTTGACCTCGGGCGCGGAGATCCGATTCTTCTCTACGCGCTGTGCTCGCGCTCCGCAACCGTGCGCGGCAAGTGGCTGCGGGCCGATCCGCTGAGGATTACCGTCGCCGCGTGCGCCGCTGAACACTTGCTCGACCGTGGCTACTCCGCAAACCACATCGCCCACCCGTCGTCGACCTCCGGATCGTTGACCATCGGCGCAGACCCCGGCGGATGGACATGGAGGACCTGTCCGCCTTTCCGGCGAGCAAGTCCCTGGCCACCTCCGCACCACCCCCCTCCGTCACCGGCGGGCTCATCGTGCGTCCCTACCAGGACCGATGCCACGACCGGCTGCCTCGCTGCCGACAGGCGCGGCCTCTCGGCGCGCGTAGCATGACGCGCGTGGAACTGCGCCAACTCAGGTACTTCGTCGCCGTGGCCGAGGAGCTGAACTTCGGGCGGGCCGCGGAGCGGTTGCTCATCGCGGGCCCCTCGCTCTCCCAGCAGATCAAGGCGCTGGAGCGCGACCTCGGCCTCCGGCTGTTCGACCGGGACCGTCGCTCGGTCGCCCTCACGCAGGCCGGCGCCGCCCTGCTCCCGCACACGCGTGAATTGCTGGAGCGGGCCGAGGACCTCAGACGCCGGGCCGGCCGACTGTCGGGCTCGCAGCCGGTAAGGCTCGGATACGTCAACTGGCTTCCGCCGGACCTGACTTCACGGACGGCCGCGATTGCCCAGGTGCACATCGACGCCTGGGTCGCCCCCTCGCACACCCAGGCCGCGCGGGTCGCCGACGGCAGTCTGGACCTCGCCGTCTGCTGGGTGAGCACCGAGGACCTCCAGCGGCTGGGCCTGCGGGCCCGCCTGATCGGCGCCGACCGGCTCTACGCCGTAGCCAAGGGCGGCGACAGCGGCGAGGCGCTGGATGTGGCGGTCCGGGACACCGACGTCCTGATCGACGACGACCTCACCGCCTGGGCCTCCTGGAACGCGTACGCGCAGGAACTGACGCAGGTCACCGGGGCCCGCGCGGTGCGCATCTCCGACGGTGCCATCACCGGTCCCGCCTACTTCGACCACGTCCGCCGCTGCATCCGCCCTGTCCTCAACTCGCCCAAGGGCCAGACCGCTCCGCTTCCGCCCGACCTGGTCCGCCGCGAGATCGTCGCACCGAAGGTGTACTGGACCTGGTCCCTGGTCTGGCGCGAGAACGAGGACCGTAGCGAAGTCCTGACCGTGGTCGACGCCCTGTGCGAGGGCGTCGGCGACCTCGGAATCCACGCCCCGGACGCCTGGCTGCCCACTGACGATCCGTACGCGGTCCAGAGCTGACCTGTGCTGGGAGACTGCGCCTCCCAGACAGTAGGAAGCCGGTCCTTCCGGCGCAGGGCGGTCTGGCCTACCTTCAAATAGTCGACCGGTCGGCTAGTAATCGTTCAGTTAATTCGGAGAAGGTCAGCATGAGCACACAGCACCAGAAGACCACGATCATCACCGGCGCATCGCAGGGCATCGGCGCCGCACTCGTCGAGGGCTACCGCAAGCTCGGCCACGCCGTCGTCGCCACCTCGCGGAGCATCGCCCCCGTCGACGACGCCGACATCCTCACCGTCCAGGGCGACATCGCGGACCCGGAGACCGCAGAGCGTGTCGTAGGCGCCGCCGTCAAGCGGTTCGGCCGGATCGACACCGTGGTCAACAACGCGGGCGTGTTCGTCGCCAAGCCCTTCACCGACTACACGGCCGAGGACTACGCCGCCGTGACAGCCATCAACCTCGACGGCTTCTTCCACCTCACCCAGCTGGCCCTGCCGCACCTGCTCGCCCAGGGCGGCGGACACATCGTCAGCGTCACCACCAGTCTGGTCGACAGCCCGGACGCCCGCGTCCCCTCCGTCCTCGCCTCGCTGACCAAGGGCGGCCTGCAGGCTGCCACCAAGTCCCTGGCCATCGAGTACGCCACCCGCGGCATCCGCGTCAACGCGGTCTCGCCCGGCACCATCAAGACCCCCATGCACCCGGACGAGACCCACGAGTTCCTCGCCGCCCTGCACCCGGTCAACCGGTTGGGTGAAGTCGGCGATATCGTCGACGCGGTGCTCTTCCTGGAGACGGCGCCGTTCGTCACCGGCGAGATCCTGCACGTCGACGGCGGCATGAGCGCCGGACACTGAGCAGTACGTCAAGTGACTGATCAAGGAACGGGCATGACTACCAAGCACGACGACACGGCAATCCTGCGCCGGGTGCTGGACCAGTGGAAAGCCGCGGTCGACGCACACCAACCCGAGCGCGTCGCCGCCCTCTTCGCGCAGGACGCGGTCTTTCAGGGGCTGCGCCCCTACAGCGTCGGACGCCAGGGGGTCGCCGACTACTACGACTCCCAGCCCATCGGTATGAAGGCGGAGTACAGCATCCTCGAGACCCGACGGCCTGCCGACGACCTCGTCCTCGGCTACCTCGCCGTCGAGTTCTCGTTCACGGACCGGTCCCCGCTGGACGTGAAACTCTCCGTTCTCGTGACCGGTGTCCGGGGCGACTGGTCCATCGCGCACTACCAGGTCTCCCGCCTGGACTGACAGCTTCGGCCCTGAGCGGGCCGTCCTCGCGGGCGTGCTCCTTGATGGGGAACGCCCGCAAGGTTTGGTGCCGTAATCGGTGGTAACGAGGGCGACGGTTGTCGTTGGCGTGCTGTGCGCGATGTCAACGGGCTTGTGTGGTGTTTTCGGACTGTCGTCCCCTCGTCGCCGAGGGGACGACGGACGGGGAGACGCCATCTGGGTGTCGCGCGGACGCGGGACGATCCGGTGCAGTGCCCGGCGTGCGGGCAGCCCACGGGGCGGGTGCACGGCTTCCACGGGCGGGCTGGTCTCGGACGTGCCGGTGGACGGGTTGTGGCGTCGGCACGGGTCCGGCGCCTGACCTGCCGCCGCGCGGACCAGGGACGGTGACCAGGGTGTCCTACTGGTGCGACGACCCGCTTCGTGCCGGACCGTGGACGTAGGTGGAGGCCGGCGACGCAGACGCAGGCCACGAGACCTGGACGACGGGAGTGATGGACCGATGGCGAAGATACTTTTCGTGGTGAGCGGAGCCACGTACTGGACGTTGAAGGACGGTACGAGGCACGCCACGGGTTACTGGGCCGAGGAGTTCGCGGCCCCGTACAAGGCGCTCACGGAAGCCGGCCACGAGGTGGTGGTGGCGACACCCGGCGGCGTGACTCCGAACGTCGACATGATGAGCCTGCGCCCCTCGATGGCGGGCGGTGTGGAGGGAGCCCTCGAGCTGGAGGCCATCATCCGTTCCGCCGAGGTGATGCGGCGGCCCCTGCAGTTGTCGGATGCCCGCATCGAGGACTACGACGCGGTGTACCTGCCCGGCGGCCACGGCCCGATGCAGGACCTGTGGGTGGACGCCGACGCGGGACGGATCCTGACCGCACAGCTCGCCTCGGGCAAGCCGCTCGCGATCGTATGCCACGCCCCCGCCGCGATCCTGTCCACGAGGATCCATGGCGTCTCGCCCTTCAAGGGATACCGGGTCACCGGCTTCACCAACGAAGAGGAGGAAGGTGTCGGGCTGGCCGACAAGGCACCGTGGCTCCTGGAGGACGAGCTGAAGGACAAGATCGGTGTCGAGTTCAGCCGCGGCGAGATGTGGCAGCCGTACCTGGTGGAGGACCGCAACCTGATCACCGGGCAGAACCCCGCATCGGCCGCGGTTGTCGCGGATCGGCTGCTGCAGGTGCTGAAGTAGGCGCACGCCCGTCCGGAGGTGGTCCCGCGGCCCTGCTGACCGCGCATGGGGCGGCGAAGCCCCTCGAACGGCCGACACAGCCGCGGGGGTGCCTCCGCTTCGTCGTGACCGTCGTGCGGATCCTGCCCGGGCCACTGCGTTGAGCGTCCCAGTGCCCGTCGGGGACAGTCGGGCGAGCGCCCTTTGGGCTCGGAGAAGCGGGAGAAGCGGTCCTTGGGCCGGTCCGCGGCCTCGCGGATCTCGGCCCCCATTGCAGACCGGTCGGTTGTCAGCTGGTCGAAGAGGAGGCCTGACGCGATGAACAAGGTGGTCCAGGAGATGGTTGAACGGTGGAGGGTTGCCTTCAACGGGCACCAGCCGGACCGGATGGCGGAACTGTTCGCCCCCGACGCACTGTTCCAGGGCTTCGGTCCGGATGTCCTTGTCGGCCGCGACGCGGTCCGCGGATACTACGAGGCGGTGCCGGTGTACCGGACCGCGACGGACGTCAGCGTCCTCCACAGCTACGCCATCGGTGTCGGGATCGTCGGTGGTTTCGTCGGCCTCGCCTTCCGCGACCCGAAGGACGTGGAGGATCGGGTCCACCTCTCGCTGCTACTCGAGCACAGCGCCGACGGCTGGCAGATCCGCCAGTACCACGTCTCCCGGGTCGGCTCATAGACATGCCCACCCGGAGGGCGGCTGTCCTGATCAACGGGCGAGCCCTCGGCAGGACCATCAGGGTGGCCCACGCCACGACGTCATCGAGGCCGGGCTCGCCGCGGATCTGCATACGTGCCCGACGAGGCCCCGGAGACGTTCGACCAGGCCGCCAGGGGCGTCGGCCGCCTCTGACAGCAGACCCGAAGGGCCGATACCGACTCCCCGGGTTCTGGGCAACCCGAGGTCGTCCAACCTCCGGGGAGCGCAAACCATGGACATGTAAAGTGAAGTCGTCCTCGTGGCGGTGCCCGACGCCGACCGGGCGCAGGAGATCGACACGGCGTTGGGTCCGGGCTCGACCCGGACACCCCCACCGGCCAACACTTCCAGGTGGTACGGGTATCGGGCGCTCCGGCCGTCCGAGCCCGCATACCGCTGGACGTACTGCGGGACAGGATCCGGAGATCCAGCCGTCTTCCACCTTTCGGAGATCCGCCTCGCCGCGTTCAAGGACCTGCACGACCAGGTCGCGCGGGACGCGGTCGCGGAGAGAAAGGTTTCCCATGACGCACTACCGCACTCTCAAGGTCGACGATCTCGAGATCTTCTACCGCGAGGCCGGCGATGCGGACGCCCCCGTCCTGCTGCTCCTGCACGGCTTCCCGTCCTCGTCACGGATGTTCGAACCACTCCTGCAGCGCCTGTCCGACCGGGCGCGGCTGATAGCCCCCGACTTCCCCGGGTTCGGGCACAGCAGCGCTCCGGCGCCGGCCGACTTCGCGTACACCTTCGACCGCCTCGCCCAGGTGATGAACGCCTTCGTGGAGGAACTCGGTGTCGCGCGCTACACGCTCGTCGTACAGGACTACGGCGGACCGGTCGGCTTCCGGATGGCCATGGCGCATCCGGAGCGGCTGCAGGCGCTGATCATCCAGAACGCGGTGGCCCACGACAGCGGCCTGGGCCTGGTGTGGCAGA
>NZ_JBHSFK010000088.1:0-8862 GCF_042653945.1 Streptomyces vulcanius
ATCCGCGCCCACAGCTCATCGGACACGATCCACGGCAACTGCTCACCCCTCCTCATGCGCAAGCCAACAACCCGTCAGGCTCGCACATTCCAAGGGGATAAGCGCCATTTAGTTAGGAGTTCTTAGTCCGGCTCGCCGGGGAGGGTGAGGGCTTCGTAGGTGATATCGAGACGGCCGACTGTGGGGTGGTTGAACCGTTTCGTGCCCCAGGTGCGTTCGACGACAGTACGAAAAGGTCACCCACGACGAGGCCAAGCAGACGGCCCAGAACCTCAACGAGGGCGCCATCAGCCCCGAGCACGTCGCCGACGTCGTCGTCTACGCCCTCGACCAGCCGGCAGACGTCACTGTCAACGACATCGTCGTCCACCCCACCCGCCAGGACTGGTGACCCCGACGGGAGGGGGGAACCGCGCAGCCGTCCTCAGACGCCCGTGATGTCCCGGGAGATGTCCATGACGCGGTGCGTGGTCGGTTCGTCGAGAGTGATCGGTGTGCGCTGCTCGAAGTCCCCGGGCTTCGGCCAGTACGTCGCGGCGGGCCAGTTCTCGCGCAGGCAGGCTTCGACGACGTTGTGGGCGCTCGTGTCGACGGAATCGAAGAAGAGCGGGCCCGCGACCTTGGCCGTCGCCCGCATGTACCACGGCGACATGCGCAGGATGTCGGTCTTCGCGGCGCCTGCGTTCACCACCCCGGCGCGGAGCCCCGGTTCGGTACGGGTGAGGTGGGCGGCGTAGTGGTGGTTGGCGAGTTGGATCGGCTCCCTGTCGTGCCGGAAGTTGAACGGCTCGAACGCGGGGAACCTCCGGAAATCGGCTGTTTTGGACGGCGGGATGCTCGCCGTCATCATGACGACGCGGGCGTGTTGGGCGCGGCGCAGTGCGGGCAGCAGGAGTTGCGTGAGGTGGTAGCGGCTCAGGTAGTTGACGGAGAAGAACGGGTGGAGTCCGTCCGCCGTGCGCAGCTCCTTGAAGGTGAGGAGCCCGGTCGAGTGCAGGAGCGCGTCGAGGTTGTCGTGCTCGGCGAGGACCCGCCGGGCGGCGTCCCGGACGCCGTCGTGGGTCGACAGCTCGACGGAGAGGAACGACGCCCGGTCGGCCGCGTCGCCGAAGGACGCGATCGCGTCCTCGCCCTTGCGCCGGTCGCGGCCGAGGAGGACGACGCGGTGGCCGCGCGCGAGGAACTCCCGCGCCGCCTGCAGGCCGATTCCGCTGTTGCCCCCGCTGACGAGGATGGTGTGCATGTAGCTCCTTCTGTGGCGGAACAACGGTTCCGTTGCAAGGGGTGCTGACCGTCGTCGACCTGGGTGGACCGAACTGGTGGCCAGGCCTGGCGTGTTGGATCGCAGCCTGCGGTGCGCACACCGCCGCGCGCCCGCTCACCCGTCACCGCGGGTCTCGTCGCCGCGTGGCCAGGCTCTGGACGGAGATCCCCCACAGGCGGGCGGCGTCGGCGGAGTCCCGTGCATGGGCGGCAACGCCACCGTGCGGTGTGTCCGGGCGGATGGGCTCGGCCTCGTTGCAGTCCTCGAAGTAGCGCCCGCTGACGCCTTCGAGCAGCGGAGAGGTCGCGACCAGGGTGGAGGTGGCCGCACCCTGCTCCACCGTTTGCCACGGCAGCTGTGGGCCGCCCTGCTGACGTACTCGCGCCATGTCCTCGGGGCTGATGTGTCGCATCAGGTTGGTGAGGACCACGCCGGGCATGACGGCGTTGACGGTGATGCCGTCGTGGGCCCATCGCTTGGCGGCTTCGACTGCGAACAGCGCGTTGGCCGTCTTCGACTGCCCGTAGGCGGTCTGCGGGTCGTAGGGGTGATGCTCGAAGTGGATGTCCTCGAACACGACTGGTGAGAGCCGGTGTTGTGAGGAGCTGACCGACACCACCCGGGCCCCGGCGGCTGCGGCGAGTGCCGGGTGCAGTTTGGTGGTCGGCGCGAAGTGGCCCAGGTGGTTGGTGGCGAAGTGCAGCTCCCAGGCCTCCGGGGTGCGGGTCAGCGGGGGCCCCATCACTCCGGCGTTGTTGACCAGAATGTGCAGTGGGCCGGTCCAGTCGGCGACGAAGGCCGTGACCGACTCCTGGTCGGCGAGGTCCAGCGGTGTGACGAGGACCTGCTGGTTGCCGGTGCCGGTGATGATGGCCTCTGCCGTGCGCTGTCCGGCAGTGAGGTCGCGCACGGCCAGGGTCACTTCCGCGCCCGCGCCGGCCAGCGCACGGGCGGTCTCGGCACCGATGCCGGACGATCCACCGGTGACGACCGCCCGGCGACCGGTCAGGCTGATGCCGGCCATGACGTCGGCGGCCGTGGACGCGGCGGTGAACGGTGTGGTGATACGCGAAGTCACAGCGGTGCTCTCTTCAAACCCCAGGTCACACCCGCTGGAGCGCGGCCGTGATGGTGTCGGCGATCGGCGTGGTCGGGCGCCCGATCAGCCGGGACAGGTCGCCGTTCGTTCCAGCCAGCTCACCCTTGGCGAAGGACGCCTCCGCGCCCGCGAGAATCTCGGCGTACAGCCCGGGCATCCCCGCGCCGATCAACAGGTCGACGTAGGCCTCCACGCCGACCGGTGCGTAGACGATCTCCTTGCCGGTCTGCTTGCCCAGCTCAGCGGTGAACTCGGTGAAGTTCCAGGCGTGGTCCCCGCCCAGCTCGTACGTCCTGTTCTCGTGGCCCTCCCCGGTGAGCACCGCGGCGGCGCCGGCCGCGAAGTCTGCGCGGGTCGCGGACGCGATGCGGCCCTCTCCTGCGGCCCGGACGAGGACACCGCGCTCGATCACGCTGTCCAGTCCGTCGACGAACATCTCGCTGTACCAGTTGTTGCGCAGCAGGACGTACGGCAGCCCGGACGCCACCAGCACCTTCTCCGTCCCGCGGTGCGCTTCGGCGAGTGGAGCGTCGTGGGTGCCGGTGGCGCTGGTGTAGGCGAGCAGCGCGACCCCGGAAGCCCGGGCGGCATCGATGACGACCTTGTGCTGGGCCACGCGGTCCTGGGTCATCTCGCTGCTGGAGATCAAGAGGACTTTGTCACCCGCCGAGAAGAGGCCGTCGAAGGTCTCGGGCGCGTTGTAGTCGGCTATCGCGACGCGTACACCGAGGGCCTCGAAGTCGGCGCCCTTCTCCTTGCTCCGCACGACAGCGGTGATCTGGTCGGCGGGGACCTTCTCCAGCAGGCCCTGGACAACAAAACGGCCGAGATTCCCGGCGGCTCCGGTCACGAAAATGCTCATGTTTCCGACAACTCCTCGTGAATGGCTCTGGCGCCAACCCTAGGAGTTGAAGTCACTCTGCGTGAGTACGTACTTTGAAGTACGGTACGGATATGGCTGTTAGTAGTACCGCAGCGGACGGCATGGTGGCCGGCGGAGTCGGCGCCAAGGTCCTGTGTCCTCAGCGCCTGACCATGGAGCACGTCACCAGCCGCTGGGGCGTCCTCGTCCTGATCCGGCTGCTGGAGCGCCCGCACCGCTTCGCCGAACTGCGCCGCTCCATCACCCCTGTCGGTCCGGTCAGCGAGAAGATGCTCGGGCAGACTCTGCAGAGCCTGGAGCGGGACGGTCTGGTCAACCGCGATGTCAAGCCGGTGATCCCGCCCCACGTTGGCTACTCCCTGACGGACTTGGGCCGCGAGGCAGCCGAACAGGTCCGCGCGCTGGCGCTGTGGACCAACGAGCGGATGGACCAAGTGGAGAAGGCGCGGGAGAGCTACGACGTGGCGAAAGAGCGCGACTGAGCGACCACTGCCGACCATGGCGCTTGTTCGACGCTCCGAGCGCTCGACGCCGTGTGTGCGGAAGGCCCGGGGGCTTGCAGGGTGTGGTCGGTGAAGAGCCGTTCCGGTGCTGTCCAGCGGGTCCGTATCGGCTCTGCGACGGCGTCGAGGGTGGTCCAACCCTCGCGCGGGGTGGGTGCGTCCGGCCCGAGCTTGGCCAGAGGGCCGCACCGTTCCAGTCGCACACTCATGTCGGCCGGACCAATCCGGTGTCGTAGGCGAAGATCACGGCCTGGACGCGGTCCCGGGCGCCGATCTTCATGAGGACGCGGCCTACGTGGGACTTGACGGTGGATTCGGCGAGGTGGAGGTTCTCCGCGATCTCGGTGTTGGTCCAGCCGGTGGCGACGGCGGTGAGGACCTCACGCTCGCGGTTGGTGAGTTGGGCGAGTTGGCGTTCCTGTGCGGCGCCGTGGCCGCCGAGGGCGTGTTGCGTGTAGGCGTCGATGAGTTTGCGGGTGAGGCCAGGCGAGATGACGGAGTCGCCGGCGGCGACCGCGCGGATGCCTACGACGAGTTCGTCGGGGCGGGCGTCCTTGAGGAAGAAGCCGCTGGCTCCGGCACGCAGGGCTTCGTAGGCGTACTCGTCGAGGTCGAAGGTGGTCAGCACGAGAACGCGGGAGCGGCCGCCGGACTCGGCGATGCGGCGGGTGGCCTCGATGCCGTCCATGCCGGGCATCCGGACGTCCATCAGGACGACGTCGGGACGGAGTTCGGCGGTCAGACGGACGGCTTCGCTGCCGTTGGCGGCTTCGCCCACGACGGTCATGTCGGGCTGGGCCTGCAGGAGCATGCGGAAGCCGAGGCGTTGCAGGGACTGGTCGTCGACGACGAGAACGGTGGTCATGCGGGGTGACCCTCCGGAGGGGCGGTGGGCGTGGTGGGGACGAGACGGGTGCGGACGGTCCAGCCGCCGCGGGAGTTGGTGCCGCAGTTGACCGCGCCCTGGTAGAGGGCGGCGCGTTCGCGCATGCCCACCAGCCCCTTGCCGCTGCTTCGGACGCCGGCCCCCTTGGCGCGCGGGGGTCCGGTGTCCTCGACGGTGACGTGGATCGCGTCGGGGGCGGCGGTCAGGGTGATGGTGACCGAGGTGTCGGGGGCCGCGTGTTTGAGCGTGTTGGTGAGCGCTTCCTGGACGATGCGGTAGACGGCGAGTTGTAGACCTTGGCCGAGTCTGCTCAGGTCGCCCTCGGTGTGCAGTGTGGCGGTGGGGCCGGCGGCCCGGAACCTCTCCAGCAGGGATTCGAGGTCCGAGAGACCCGGTTGGGGGGCGAGTGGGGCAGCCTCGCGTGGGGTGTCCTCGTCGCCGATGACGGCGAGCAGGCGGCGTAGTTCGTCGAGGGCGGCACGGCCGCTGTCCGCGATGATCCCCAGGGTCTCGGCGCCGCGCTCGGGGCACTTTGGGGCAAGGGCCGAGGCACCGTCGGCGAGGCCCACGATGACGGCGAGGGTGTGGCCGAGGATGTCGTGCATCTCCCGGGAGACGCGGGCGCGTTCCTGGGCGGTCGCCAGCCGGGCCTGCTGGTCGCGTTCCTTCTCCAGGGCGGCGATGACGACGTTCACCAGCCGCCCGGCCAGGCCGAGACCGGCGAACGCCGTCACCGCGGCCATCGCCAGGGCCGTCACGGCTTCGGGGCGGGTGGTTTGCTCCAGTTGTCCGCCGGTCCAATAGACCGCGGCCCAGGCGCCGAGTTGCGCGAGGGTGACGCAGAGGGCGATGACCAGTTGGCGGGGGGTGCCATTGCGGCCGACGTTGTACAGGGCGACGGCGCGGGCGGCCTCGGTGCCGCTGAAGGCCCCGAGGGGAAGAGCCACTACGGACACCACGGTGGTGAGGGCGAACACCAGTACCGGGCGTTGCTCCCGCCACAGCAGCGGAACGGCGAGGGCCAGGGTCACCGCGAGCTGGACCGGCACGCCCGCATGGTCGGCGGAGTTGAGCAGGGCAGGGATGCCGAGGGCGGCGCACACGGCGGGCACTCCCCAGCGCCGGACCTGGGGATGGGCCTGGTCGGCCAGCCGCCAGCCGGCCAGCCGGGAGATGATCGAGACGATCACGCGCTGTTCCGGATCGCTCGTCAGCGACTCGGGGAGCCGGCCCGGAAGCCGCGTGTAGGGGCCCGCCGGTGCGGATGGGTTCGGTGCGGTCACAGGGGGTCGCCCTTCACGGTGCAGGCGGGGCCGTCCGCCGGTCTGGGGGAGTGGACCGGCGGACGGGGCTCTCAGGAGCGGCGGGCCGGGATCCGCCGCCGAGGTGGGGATCGTACGGCCGTGCCAGCGGCTGTTCGCGGTCAGCCCTGCCGTGTCGGCGTGGCCGGTGCCGGCACCTCGGAGCCGTCGCTGGCGGCGCTGGTGTTCGCCTGTTGCCGGGCGGTGAGGACCTGGCGCAGTTTCTCCCCTTCGACGTCGACGTCGGGCAGGATCCGGTCGAGCCACTTCGGCAGGGCCCAGGCG
Source organism: Streptomyces vulcanius (assembly GCF_042653945.1). NCBI lineage: Bacteria > Bacillati > Actinomycetota > Actinomycetes > Kitasatosporales > Streptomycetaceae > Streptomyces > Streptomyces vulcanius. Next base: position 6,222 of record NZ_JBHSFK010000088.1, read on the forward strand.
CTGCGGCCGATCAGGGTCATGACGGCCGGGACGATGGTCATGCGGACGACGAACGCGTCGAAGAGGACGGCGGAGGCCAGGCCCAGGCCGATGGACTTCACCAGGGCGACGTCGTCCAGGAGGAACCCGGCGAACACGGAGATCATGATGACGGCCGCCGCGGTGACCACCCGGGCACCGTGCCGGAAGCCCGCGACGATCGCCTCGGTGGGCCCGGCGCCGTGGACGTACTCCTCACGCATCCGGGTGACGAGGAAGACCTCGTAGTCCATGGCGAGCCCGAAGACGACCCCGATCAGCAGGATCGGCAGGACGCTGACGATCGGTGCGGTCTGGTCGATGCCGAAGAGGTCCTTCAGCCAGCCCCACTGGAAGACAGCGACCAGCACACCGAGCGTGGACACCACACTGAGCAGGAAGCCGAGCGCCGCCTTCAGCGGGACCAGGATCGAACGGAACACCAGCAGGAGCAGGACCAGGGCCAGGCCGACGACGATCGCCAGATAGGGCACCATCGCCTGGCCGAGCTTGCTGGAGACGTCGATGTTGACGGCCGTGGTGCCGGTGACCATCAGGTCGGCGCCGGTGTCCTTGTGCAGGGCCGCGCTGTGGTCGCGGATGGCGGAGACCAGGTCCTTGGTCGCCTGACTGTTGGGTGAGCTCTTCGGGATGGCGCCGATCAGGGCCACGTCACCGGCGGCGTTGAAGGCGGCGGGCCGTACGGCGGCGACATCGTCCAGCTTGCCTATCACCGTGTACGCGTCCTGGGCTGCGGCCTTCGGGTCATCGCTGTCACGGGCGTCCACGACGACCGTCAGCGTGCCGTTGAAACCGGGCCCGAATCCCGTGCTCAACGTGTCGTAGGCTACGCGTTGGGTGGAGCCGGGGGCGGCCATGCTGTCGTCGGGCAGGGTCAGCCTGAGCGACAGCGCCGGAACGGCCAGTACACCCAGGCCGATCAACGAGACGAAGAGCATCTTCACCGGGTTGCGGGTGACGAAGCGGCCCCAGCGCACGCCCATCGTCTCGCCCTCGCCGCGCTCCTGCGCCCGCAGCCGCTTGGTGGTCAGCCTGCCCTTCATGATCCGCATCCCGGCGAAGCCGAGGACGGCGGGCAGCGGGGTGAGCGCGACGACCACGGCGACGGCGACCGCGAAGGCGGCGGCCAGGCCCATGGAGGTGAGCATCTTGATGCCGATGACGCTCAGTCCGGCCAGCGCGATGATCACGGTGAGACCGGCGAAGACGACGGCCGACCCGGCCGTGCCGAGCGCGCGCCCGGCGGCCTCCTCCGGCTCATGGCCGTCCCGGATCTCACCGCGGTAGCGGGAGACGATGAACAACGCGTAGTCGATGGCCACCGCCAGGCCCAGCATCAGGGCCAGCGTCGACGAGGAGGAGGACATGTCCACGAACGACGTGGCGATGGTGATGCACGTGATCGCCACCCCCACGCCGAAGATCGCGGTCAGCAGCGGAAGTCCGGCGGCGATCATCGAGCCGAAGGTGATCACCAGGACAAGGGCGGCGACCACGAGGCCGATCAGCTCGGCAGCGCTGCCGCCCGCCTTGTCCTGGACGGCGTTGCCGCCCAGGCTCACCGTCAGGCCGGCCTTCTCGCCCTGGTCGGCCACGGTGTGCAGGGCGTCGGAGGCGGCGGTGGTGATGTCCGCCTTGGGGACCTCGTAGGTGACCTGGGTATAGGCGATCGTGCCGTCCTCGCTGACCAGGCCATTGGTGAACGGCTCGGAGACGCTCGCCACCTGCGGCGCCTGCTTCAGCTCGGCGACCAGGGCGCCGATCTCTGACTTGCTCGCCGCGGACGTCAGCTTCTGCCCGGCGGGCGCCTCGAAGACGACCCGTGCGGTCGCGCCGGCGGCGGAGGCCTGCGGGAACTCCTTCTCCAGCAGGTCGATGGCCGTCTGGGACTGGGTGCCGGGCAGGGTGAAGTCGTCGGTCGTCTTGCCGGAGACACTGGCGGCGCCTATGCCGACGGCGGCCAGGACGACGATCCACGCAATGAGGAAGAGCCGTCGTCGCCGGAACGCAAGTCGGCCCAGGCGGTAGAGAAGGGTGGCCACGGAAGTACTCCCACCAGGAGAGGAAGGTCGGTACGAGAGGAGGGGCCCGATCGGGCCGTCCTCAACGTAGGCGCGGATTTCCGTGCCACCCCGGCACCGCAGGACCGATTCCACCGGAGAACCAGTACCGCAGTACTAATGCCGCTCCTCCTCAGGGACCCCAACCGCGTGGGGCACGGGAAGGTCTCATGCGTTCTGGGAGACCGAGAGCCTGCCCAGCAGGCGCGTGACCTCGGCCGTGACCGCGTCGCGGCCCGCCCCGAGATACTTGCGCGGGTCGACGGTGGTGGGGTGGGCGGGGAGGTAGTCGCGTACGGCCGTGGTGAACGCGTTGTTGAGGTGCGTCGATATGTTGATCTTGGTCATGCCGTGGCGGACCGCCTCGAGCAGATCCGCGTCGGACACCCCTGAGGAGCCGTGCAGGACGAGGGGCACGGGCACTGCCGTGCGCAGGGCGGCGATGAGCTCGTAGTCGAGCTCGGCGTTTCGGGTGAGCATGGCGTGGGAGGTTCCGACGGCGACGGCCAGTGCGTCCACGCCGGTGGCGGCGACGAAGGCGG
>NZ_JBHSFK010000089.1:0-8745 GCF_042653945.1 Streptomyces vulcanius
CCCCCCACACCGACCCACCCCACCGAACCCCCGACACCAACCCGCCACGCCGCACCCCCGACACCAACCCGCCCCACCGAGCTCCCGGCGCCGGCCCGCCGTGCTGCACCCACCGCGCCGACGGCGCTACGACAGACCCCGGTCCCCCGGGCACATCCCAGGGAAGTCCCGACGACTCCCCCCACCGCGACCCCGGTACCGACGACCGCCCGGCACAGCTCCGGGCAGTCGGCCCCGGCCCGGCCCGGTCCCCGAACACTGCCCACCGACCCCCCGGCCCCGACCCGCCGCACCCCTGCAACCCCCCCGACCGCGACCACCGCCGCTCCCGAGCCCGTGCTCACCGCGGTCTCCGTATCGGCGTGGCGCGGTGGTGGGTGGGCGTGGGTGGGTGGGGGCGGGCCGCGGGGGTTGACCGGGAGCGATTCCTGGCCGGTTACCGCCGGGGCGTTGGCCGAACTGTTCGTGAGCGGGCGGGCCGGGGAGCGGGTGGAGTGGGTGGAGCAGTCGCTGCGGACCCTGCGGCCGAGTGAGCGGGGTGCGTGGGCCGAGGAGACCGCCGCGCTGGCGCTGCTCGCGCTGCTCGACGCCGGGCTGCCGGACATCGTGCTGGAGCGGGGCGCCGCGCTCGCGGACGACGGCGACGCGACACGGGCGCCGGTGTGGCACGCGCTGCTCGGGGCGCTGCGCGCGGAGGCGCTGCTGCGCCGGGGCGACCTGGCCGGGGCCCTGCGCGGCGCGCGGGAGGCGCTGACGTTGCTGCCGCCGCACGCGTGGGGGGTGGCCGTCGGCTTCCCGCTCGGCACGCTGATCACGGCGGCGGTGCGTTCCGGCCACTTCGACGAGGCCGGCCGGCACCTGGCGTTCGCCCCTCCGGAAGCCATGTTCACCAGCCGCTACGGGCTGTACTACCTGCACGCACGCGGCCTGCACCACCTGGCCGCCGGGCGCGCCTACGCCGGCCTGTCCGACTTCCTGGCCTGCGGGGACCTCGTGCGGTCCCTGGGTCTGGAGGCCGCCGCACAGGTTCCGTGGCGGACCAGCGCCGCCGAGGCCTGGCTGCGGCTCGGGGGCGAGGACCGGGCCCGCCGGCTGGTCCGCGACCAGCTGACCCGTTCGCCCGCCGCCGACGGCGCGGGCCGGGGCCGTTCGCTGCGCATGCTGGCGGCGGTGAGCGCACCGGAACGCCGGCCCCAACTTCTGCTGGAAGCCGTCGAGTTGTTCGAGGACAACGGGGACCAGTACGAGCAGGCGCAGGTCCTCGCCGATCTCGGCCGCGCCTACTCCGCGCTCGGCGACAGCTCCCGGGCCCGCACCACACTGCGCCGTGCCCGCCATCTCGCCGTTTCCTGCGGGGCGGCCCCGCTGGCCGAGGAGCTGCTCGCGGTCCAGGAGCCCACCCGCGCCTCGGTGCCCCGCACGACGGACGCCCGGCAGCTCACCGAGTCGGAGCGACGCGTCGCCCATCTCGCGGTGCTCGGCTACACCAACCGCGAGATCGCGGCAAAGCTCTACGTCACCTCCAGCACCGTGGAGCAGCACCTGACGAGGGTCTACCGCAAGCTCGACGTGAAACGGCGCCGGGACCTGCCCGCCGACCTGGGGACCGTCTCCTCGCACCGGCGTCCCAGGCGGTCTCAGCCCGCCGCGGCCAGGCGCTCCGCGTCGTAGGCGACCCGCGCGGCCGAGATGGCCGCCCGATGGCGTTCGGCCCAGTCCGTCAGCGACAGGAGCGACTGATGCAGTTCCCGTGCGATGTCCGTGAGTTCGTAATCGACGCGAGGGGGCACCGTGGCGTACACGGTGCGCTTGAGCAGACCGTCCCGTTCGAGGTGGCGCAGGGTCAGGGTGAGCATCCGCCGGCTGATGCCCTCGATCGAGCGCTCCAGTTCGGTGAAGCGCACCGGGCCGCGGGCGGCGGCCACGATGATCAGGATGCTCCACTTCCCGGCCACCCGGTCCAGCACCTCACGGACGGGACAGGCCTCCACCGCGATCTCGTCACCGGCGTCGATCTTCGCTTGCGGCATGTTCCGGCTCCTTCCTGGGGCCTCCAGGGTGCCATCTCCATCTCCTCTGTTACAAGAATTCACCCATACAACCGGCACACCCGGTACAGCCGCGCGGTCGGGAGTGGGGCATGACAGCCGGCGTCCACGTCTCCGGCACCACCCGGCTGTACGCCGTGCTCGGCGATCCCGTGGCCCAGGTCCGGGCGCCCATGCTGCTGAACCCGCTGCTGGCCGGCCTCGGAGCCGACGCCGTCGTCGTGCCGGTGCACGTGCGCCCCGGGGACCTCGCCGACGTCGTACGAGGACTGACGCGGGCCGGGAACGTGGACGGGCTGCTGGTGACGGTCCCGCACAAGGCCGCCGTGTGCGCCCTGGTGGACGAGCTGGGGCCGGCCGCCGCGGTGACCGGGACCGCGAACGCGGTGCGTCGCGAGGCGGACGGCCGGCTGCTCGCCGAGAACTTCGACGGGCTCGGGTTCGTCCGGGGCCTGCGGGCGGCGGGGCGGCCTGTCCGGGGCGCGCAGGTCTTCGTGGCCGGCGCCGGTGGCGCGGGCGGCGCCGTCACGGCGGCCCTGCTGGCGGCAGGCGCCGCCCGGGTCGCCGTGCGGGACCCGGACGCGGCACGGCTGGCGGGCCTGCTCGCGCGGCTCGGCGAGGGGCGCCTCACGGGGGCGTACGCGGCCGGGCCCGGCGACCTCGCGCACGCCGGCATCGCCGTCAACGCCACCCCGCTCGGGATGCGGCCGGAGGACCCCCTGCCCTTCGACCCGGCGGACGTACCGCCCGGCGCCCTGGTCGCCGACGTCGTCATGAAGCCCCACGAGACGGCACTGCTGCGCGCCGCGGCCGCGCTGGGCCGCCCCGTGCACCACGGAATCCACATGCTTCAGCAGCAGGTCCCCGAATACCGCGCGTTCTTCGGCTGGCCCGCACAGCGGGACGCCGAATCCCCGCAGTGAACTCAGGGATGTCCTAGGGGATTTGATAGGGGATCCGCGCTCCCGAATTCACGCAAGACTTTCCACGGCGACATATTCCACTTCCATGTCTCGCCTTTTCCTAGGAGTGATACCGGATGCTGCGCACGGAACTCATCAGGCCGTTGCCCGAGATTCTCACCGAACACGCCGAGCGCTTCGGCGGGAAGACCGCCTTCGCCGATGCCCAGCGTCACGTCACCTATGGGGAACTGGAACTGCGCACCCGGCGCATCGCCGGACATCTGGCCGGGCTGAGCGTGCACCCCGGCGACCGGGTCGCGATCTACCTCGGCAACCGGGTCGAGACGGTCGAGAGCTATCTCGCCGTCACCCGGGCCGACGCGATCGGAGTGCCGCTCAACCCGCACTCCTCCGACGCGGAGCTCGCCTGGTTCCTCTCCGACAGCGGTGCCCGGGTGATCGTCACCGACCCCGCCCACGCCGGACAGGTGGCCCGGGTGCTCGGCGACGCGGACCGCCCGCGGATCGTCGTCACGGGCCGGGAGCCGGGACCGGCCGGGACGGTCTCCTTCGAGACCCTGGCCGGCACCGAGCCGGCGACGGCCGCACGCGACGGCCTGGACCTGGACGACGTCGCGTGGATGCTCTACACCTCCGGGACCACCGGCCGGCCGAAGGGTGTGCTGTCCACCCAGCGCAACTGCCTGTGGTCGGTGGCCGCCTGCTACGCGCCCGCCCTGGAGCTGGGCCCGGCGGACCGGGTGCTGTGGCCGCTGCCGCTGTTTCACAGTCTGTCGCACATCGCGTGCGTGCTGGCGGTGACCGCGGTCGGCGCGACCGCGCGCATCGTCGACGGCTACTCCGCCGACGAGGTCCTCGCCGCGATGCGCCAGGAGAGGCCGACCTTCCTCGCCGGCGTGCCCGCCCTGTACCACCAGCTGGTGCGGGCCGCGCGGCGGCACGGCGTCTCGGCGCCGGACCTGCGGATCGGCCTGGTCGGCGGCGCGGTGACGTCGGCGGCGCTGCACAGGTCGTTCGAGGAGACCTTCGGCGTGCCGCTGCTGGACGCCTACGGCTCCACCGAGACCTGCGGCTCCATCACGGTCAACTGGCCGGGCGGTGCGCGCGTCGAAGGGTCCTGCGGGCTGCCCGTGCCCGGGCTGAACGTACGGCTCGTCGACCCGGAGTCGGGCCAGGACGTACCCGCCGGCGCCGAGGGGGAGGTGTGGGTCAGCGGCCCCAACGTGATGGTCGGCTACCACAACCGGCCCGAGGAGACGGCCGCCGCGCTGCGCGGTGGCTGGTACCGCACCGGCGACCTGGCCCGCCGCGACGAGGCCGGGTACTTCACCGTCTCCGGCCGGATGAAGGACCTGATCATCCGGGGTGGTGAGAACGTCCATCCGGCCGAGATCGAGGACGTGCTCCGCTCGGTGCCGGGGGTAGCCGACGTCGCGGTGGCCGGCAAGCCTCACGACGTGCTGGGCGAGGTCCCGGTCGCCTTCCTCGTGCCGGGCCCGGACGGCTTCGACACGGACGCGCTGTTCGCCGCGTGCCGCGAGCGGCTCACCTACTTCAAGGTCCCCGAGGAGCTGTACGAGGTGACGCGCATCCCGCGCACCCGCTCGGGCAAGGTGACCCGCCACGTCCTCCTCGACGAGCCCGCCCGGCTGCGGGCGGCGGGCAGCGGCTCCTACGAGAGCCTGCTGCGCACCGAGTGGACCCCGCTGCCGTCCGTCCCCGCCGGTGAGGACGTGGCGCCCGCCGACGTCAGCGTCCTCACCGTGCCGTCCGAGCCGGGTGCGCCGGCCGACGCGGCGGAGCTGGTCGCGGACGTGACCACGCGGCTGTGGGAATGGGCGGCCGACGACGAACGCCCCGAGTCGGCCCGGCTGGTGGTCGTCACCCGGGATGCCGTCGCCGTACGGCCCGGGGAGCGGGCCGACCCGGCGCAGGCGGCGGTGGCCGGTCTGGTCGGCGGTCTGCGGGCCCGGTGGGGCGAGCGGCTGGCCCACGTGGACACGGACGGCACCGGCGACGGCACGGACCTGCCGCTCACGGCCTTCGTCCACGGACGGCTGGCGCTGCGGGCCGGCAGCCTGCTCGTCCCCTCCCTGGAGCGGCTGCCGGCCGGCGCCGCCGTGCCGGTACGTCCCCTGGGCGCGGTGGTCGTCGTCGGTGCGGACACCCCCGTGGGATCCGCCGTCGCCCGGCATCTGGTCACCGGCCACGGCGCCCGGCGCCTGCTGCTGATCGCCGAGCGGGGCGAGCGCGACCCGGCCGTCGCCGAACTCGTCTCGTCCGCACGGGAGTCGGGAGCCACGGTTGCCGTCGCCGCGTGCCCCGCCGGCGACCGGACGGCACTGCGCGCGGCCCTGGCCGGCGAGCGGCAGCCCGTCTCCGCGGTGGTGCACGCCCCGTCCGGTCCGTTCGCGTCGGCCGTGGCGAGTGCCTCGGCACTGGACGAACTGCTGGACGAACTCCCCGCCGACGGCCTCCCGGCGACGTACGTCCTGCTGTCGGCGGCGTCGGGCACGCTCGGCGCCGCCGGTGATCCCGAGGGCGCCGCGTTCGCCGCGTACTGCGACGCCCTGGCGCTGCGGCGCCGGGACCGGGGCCTGGCGGCGCTGTCGCTGTCCGTCGGCCCGTGGGCCGAGGACGACACCCCCGGCCCGCTGCCGACGGGTGTGGGCACCCTGTCCCGCCGGGACCTCCTCGCCATGACCGACGCCGCGCTGATGTCGGGCGAGCCGACGGCCGTCACCGTACGGCTCGACACCATGACCCTGTACGGCGATTCCGTCCCCGCCGTCCTGCGCGGGATCGTCGACACCGCCCCCTCGGCGTCGGCGAACGCCGGGCGCGCCGGTGAACTGCGCGCGGAGATCGCCGGGTTGCCGGAGACGGACCGGCTGGCCAGGCTGCTGGCGGCGGTGGGCGCGGCCGCCGCGGACGTCTCGGGGGTGTTATCGGGTGGTGTCGCACCGGAACGGGCCTTCAAGGAGCTGGGGTTCACCTCGGTCCAGGCCGTCCGGCTGCGCAACCGGCTGGTGGAGACCACGGGCCTGCGGCTCCCGGCGACACTCGCCTTCGACCATCCGACTCCGCGGGCGGTGGCCGGCTTCCTGCTGGGCGAGCTGACCGGTGCCCCGGCGCCGGGCGACGACGTCCCGGCGGCCACGGCGCCGGTGGGCGACGACGACCCGATCGCGATCGTCGGCATGGCCGTACGGCTGCCCGGCGGGGTCTCCTCTCCCGAGGAGCTGTGGGACCTCGTGGACCAGGGGCTCGACGGCATCACCCCGTTCCCGGCCGACCGCGGCTGGGATGTCGACGGACTCTACGACCCCGACCCCGAGCAGGCCGGACGCACCTACGTCCGCGACGGCGGCTTCCTCCAGGACGCCGCCGGGTTCGACGCCGGATTCTTCGGCATCTCCCCGCGCGAGGCGCTGGCGATGGACCCCCAGCAGCGGCTGTTCCTGGAGACCTCCTGGGAGGTCTTCGAGCGGGCGGGCATCGATGTGACGGCCCTGCGCGGCAGCCGGGCCGGGGTGTTCGCGGGCGTGATGAACCAGGACTACAACCTCGGCCTCGCGCAGGCCGCCGAGGACACCGAGGGGTACCGCAGCACGGGCACGGCCGCGAGCGTCGTCTCCGGCCGGGTGGCGTACACGTTCGGCTTCGAGGGCCCGGCGGTCACCGTCGACACGGCGTGCTCCTCCTCGCTGGTCGCGCTGCACCTGGCCGCGCAGTCGCTGCGGTCCGGCGAGAGCGACCTGGCCCTCGCGGGCGGCGTCGCGGTCATGGCCCGGCCGTCCTCGTTCGTGGAGTTCTCCCGGCAGCGCGGACTGGCTCCGGACGGCCGTCCCAAGCCGTTCGCAGCGGCGGCGGACGGCACGGGCTGGTCGGAGGGCGTCGCGGTGGTGCTGGTCGAGCGGCTGTCGGACGCCCGCCGCAACGGCCACACCGTCCTCGCCACCGTGCGCGGCACGGCCGTCAACCAGGACGGCGCCTCCAACGGACTGACCGCCCCCAACGGCCCCTCCCAGCAGCGCGTCATCCGCCAGGCCCTCGCCAACGCGGGCCTCACTCCGGCCGACGTGGACGCCGTGGAGGCACACGGCACCGGCACCGCGCTCGGCGACCCGATCGAGGCCCAGGCGCTCATCAACACCTACGGCCAGGGACGCGACGAACGACCGCTGTGGCTGGGCTCGCTCAAGTCCAACATCGGCCACACGCAGGCCGCCGCCGGCATCGCCGGTGTCGTCAAGTCCCTGCTGGCCCTGCGACACGGCACCCTGCCGCGCACCCTGCACGTCGACGCGCCCACCCCGCACGTCGACTGGACGGCCGGCCGGGTGGAACTGCTGACGGAGTCCGTGCCGTGGCCCCGGGACGGGCGTCGCGCCCGCCGGATCGGCGTCTCGGCGTTCGGGGTCAGCGGGACGAACGCGCACGTGATCCTCGAAGAAGCACCCGAGGACGCCGAAGTGACGCCTCCCCAGGAAGAGCCGCCGCCGGCCGTCGTGCCCTGGGTGCTGTCCGCCAAAACCCCGACCGCACTCGCCGACATGGCCCGACGACTCCACCACCACGCCCAAAGCCACCCCGACCTCACCCCCGCACAGATCGGCAGCTCCCTCCTGCGACGAGCCCGCCTCGAACACCGCGCCGTCATCGTCGGCACCGACCGGGAAGAACTCCTGCGCGGCCTCAACGCCCTCGCCGACGGCACCCCCGACCGAGCCGTCACCACCGGCAACGCCGGCCAGAACGACGGCAAACTCGTCTTCGTCTTCCCCGGACAAGGCACCCAATGGGCCGGCATGGGCGCCGGACTCCTCGACACCTCACCCGTCTTCGCCGACGCCATCACCGCCTGCGAAGAAGCCCTCAAACCCTACGTCGACTGGAACCTCACCGACGTCCTGCGCCAAACCCCCCACGCACCCTCACTCGACCGCGTCGACGTCGTCCAACCCGCCTCCTTCGCCCTCATGACCGCCCTCGCCCGACTCTGGCAGCACCACGGCATCACCCCCGACGCCGTCATCGGCCACTCCCAGGGCGAAATCGCCGCAGCCCACATCGCCGGAGCCCTCACCCTCCACGACGCCGCACGCATCGTCGCCCTCCGCAGCCAAGCCATCGCCCGCCACCTCGCCGGACACGGCGCCATGCTCTCCATCCCCCTCCCACCCGACCAGATCCACCTCCCCGACAACCTCCACATCGCCACCCTCAACGGCCCCCACTCCACCGTCGCAGCAGGCGACCCCCACGCCATCGACACCCTCCACACCACCCTCACCACAGCCGGCATACGCGCCCGCAAAATCCCCGTCGACTACGCCTCCCACACCCCCCACGTCGAAACCATCCAACACGAACTCACCCAACTACTGGCCCCCATCACACCCCAGCCGCCGACCATCCCCATGTACTCCACCACCGACCGCGGCTGGATCACCCAACCCACCCTCACCGCCCAGTACTGGTACCGAAACCTCCGCCAACAAGTCCACTTCCACCACGGCATCACCACCCTCACCGACACCGGACACCACACCTACCTCGAAATCAGCACCCACCCCGTCCTCACCCCCACCATCCAGGACACCCAAACCACCGCCCTCCACACCCTCCGCCGCAACCAACCCGAACCCACCACCTTCCACCAAGCCCTCGCCACCCTCCACACCACCACCCACCACACCCCCACCTGGCACCTCCCCCCCCCCCCCCCCCCCCCCCCCCCCCCCCCCCCCCCCCCCCCCCCCCCCCCC
>NZ_JBHSFK010000090.1:0-8640 GCF_042653945.1 Streptomyces vulcanius
TTCAACCGCCTCAAGGGCTTTCGTGGCATCGCCACCAGATACGACAAGACCGCCACCTCTTACGAGGCAGCGGTCAGTCTCGCGTCATTCCTGCTCTGGGCAAGATCCGTTTGAAGACGGACCCTAGCGGCCGGTCTCGAACGTCTCGACGGGCAACGGCTTCAACGACGGCCGTTCGACGGCGAACAGCTCGCCGATCGTGCGGGGACGGGTCCCGATCCGCCGGGCCTCGTCGGCCAGATCCCACTCGTCGATCAGCATGTTCAGCGGCGCCAGCGAGTCGATCTCGGGGACGGGAACGAAGTGGTTGCGGCGAAACCAGCCGATCTGGCCCTCGACGCCGCCTTTCTCGTGGGCGCCCTCGATTCCCGGCGTGCAGTAGAACGGCTCGATGCCGTAGTGGGACCGAAATGCGGTCCACCGGTCGGTCTCGACCCCGGCGCCGCGTGAAGCCGAGCACCGACGCGACCGCGGCCTTCAGGTTGTCATACCGGATCTTGCCGAACGGCACGCCTCCTAATATGCGGGTCTCGACGTCAAGTCACGGGTCGTGCTGATCAGCTCGAAGCTCGTTGTCAGTGGCCGCGGGGATACTGGCGTCGTGAAGACGTCCTCCTCCACCGCCAGCTCAGCCGAGCCGTCCCCCGTCTGGGTCGAATCGATGGGTGGCCCACTGATAGCAGTGCCGGTTTCCGCATTGGCCGGGTGGCATGGTTGCACAGAGTCGGGGATGGTCGTCGGCGACGGGAACGTTCGGGACGACTATGACCGCGCCTGCGAGGTAGAGGGTCTGGCCGCGGTGATTGCCGTCGGCGAGGAGGGCGCCCAAGGACTTGTCTTGGCGGACGAGCCCGCCAGCAGCTGCTATCTGCCGGAACACCAAGCGTTCGTCCGCTGGCTGGGCGCCAACTGCGAGGCCGATCTGATCGCCGCGGCCAAGACGGTGCTTGCTGACCCCACAACCGCGTGGGAGGAATGCGGTGTCTGGGAGACGGATGGCCCGGCCGTGCTCATGGACTCCGTGACAGCCGGGACCGAGCTGGGCGTCGAGTACCCGGCCGGCGGTGGCCTGCCGGAGCAAGCGCCCGTCCCGATTCGGCCCGGCCGCTGGGCAGTCCGCGCCGTCTATGCCTCGCCGATCGAGGCGACCTCGGTCGGGGTGATCCATCTTCTGCCCTGGCCGCCGCACTGACCGAGCTGCATCGTCAGTGTGTGGAGGAGCTCAGGAAGCTTCTCCGTTTAGTCGGCTGAGCAGTCCATCGAAGATCTGCTCGCGGGCGACCTGCCCTTTGGCCGCCGCGTCGTCCCGCTGACGTTCGAGCGTGGGCCGGAACTCGATCGTGGTGACGAAGAACGTGCAGGACTCACAGATCGATTCGAAGTGGCAGTCCATCTCCACGGGGCGTGCGCAATAGCCGTTGCCGAGCATCCGGCGGTGCATCTCCCGGCGGAGCTTGGCCATCTCCGTGCCCTCGGCGTCGGCCGGCAGCTGGCGCGGGGCATCGTAGAGTGCCTCGACCTTCTCCGAGACAGCGAAGTATTCGTCGGCGACGGTCCGGTCGGCGATCCGGGCGTAGACACGCATCATGGACAGCGACTTGTGGCCCAGGAGTGAGGCGATGGCCTCCAGGGACATACCCCGGTTGATCGCCTGAGTGGCCAGATTATGGCGGAGCTGGTGCGGGGTGACCCGGCCCAGTCCGGCCCGCTCGGCGGCCTTGCGGACCGCTGCTTCGATGCGGGAGGCATTGACCGGGCGGGCGTGGTCGGTGAACAACGGGTTCGAGCGCAGGCCCTCAGGCCGGTGCAGCAACCAGTCGTCCAGCAGCGTCTTCAGCTGCGGGTGCAAGGGCACGTAGCGGTCGATGTGCATCTTGCCGACCGGGACGCGGAGCCAGTAGGCGGAGCCGATCTGCACGACCGCGTCGATGGTGAGGCCGAGCATCTCGCTGCGGCGCATCCCGGTGCGGGCGAGGATTTCGATGGCCAGCCGGGCGAACGGATCGGGGTCTTGGCGGGCGGCGGCCAGCAGCTTGGCGGCCGCCGCGTCGTCGAGGAAGCGGGGCATCGTCGGCGTCCCACTCGTCTAGGCGGCGGAAGAAGCCGCGGAGTTTGCCGAGGCGGTCGCGGACGGTGTGCCGGTGCAGCGGGCCCCCGCGTGCGGCCGGCCGCTCCAGCAGCCACTGGCGGTAGCGTTCGACGTGCCGTCGCTTGAGCTCGGCGACGCAGGTGACGTCTGTGTCTTCCGCGGCGACCAGCAGGGCGAACTCCCGCAGCGTCAGCTCGGCGTTCTTCACGGTGCCCGGCCGCATCGTTCCGGAGATCTGCTGCAGGTAGTGGTGCATGGTGTCCGCCATCCCGGCCGGGACACAGGCCCACTCCCGGGCCCGGATGTCGGCGCGGTCCGGTGAACGTCGCCGTGGGAGCTGATCGCTCAACTCGCAGTGGAACAGGGTCGCTTCCAGGTTGAACAGGGCAGTCGACAGGGCCTTGACGCCCCGGTTGGGGATGCGCCGAGCGGCCTCCAGCAGCAGGCGGCGTCCCTCGTCCCAGTCGCTCTGCCGCAGCTCGTGGGGCTGTCTGCCGAACAGTGCGACGAAGTGGGCCAGCAGATTGAACTGGGTCATGGCCACCGTGTCGCGAAAGCCGAGCGTGCGGGCGGTCTCCATGAACCTCAGGTGCAGTTCCGGCTCCGTGCGGGCGAGCACGATGCCCAGTCGCGGGCGCCGGGCGACCAGGTAGTCCGCCCCGGGCTGCATCCGTCCAGTGACCGAGAGCCAGCTGATGAACCGGTGGGTCTCATGGTTGAAGCAGAGCTGATGTTCCAGCGGCAGGCGACAGAAGTCGCTCAGGTCGGGGACCGCGGCGAGCAGAGCACGAGCTCCCCAGCGGACCTTGTGATCGGTGTTCATGCCCTGCGCGGCCCGGTGAGCGAGATAGAACTCGACCAGGTCCGGGCGCACGATCGGCAGGGCCGCGGCGCGGGCCCGGCGCATCAGGACTCCACCCGGTCGGCATCGATGGCGGCACTTGCCTCGAGGTACTGCTCAACGAGCCAAGCGTTGGCCAGGTGGATGTAGATCCGGGTCGATTCGATGGAGCGGTGCCCTGCCTGGGCCTGTACCGCTTCCAGGGCCATGCCTGCCTCCCGCAGCCGGGTCAGGCAGGTATGCCGCAGCTGGTGGCAGGTCAGCCGCGGCAGCCCGGTCCGTTTCCGGACGCCGTCGAGGATCTCGTCCAAGCCGTCGGCGGACAGCGGTCGGCCCCGGGTCGGACCGCGCAACACCACGAACAGCCGGTCGTGCTCGACTGGCGGACGCTCACGGTCCAGGTAGTCGCCGACCGCGCCGAAGAACTGCGCGGAGACGGGTATCAGGCGCTGGTGTCCGCCCTTGCCCTCGCTGATGAAGAGCCGACGCTCACCCGGTGAGAGGTCGCCCAGGCGCAGACCGAGGACTTCGCAGCGGCGCAGTCCGCCGAGCAGCATCGCCAGGACCATGGCCCGGTCCCGGGCGGTGTTCGGCGCGCCGAGGACCGATTCGACCTCGCCCGGTCCGAGGACGCGCGGGAGGGTGCGGGGCGTGCGCAGCAACGGTGCCCCGCGGTTGACGCTGCGACGGCGGTTGGCCATCCCCGTCGGCACCGGGTTGCGTTCGATGGCGAGGTCGTCGCGGGTCATCAGGTAGCCGAACAGCCCGGAGATGCTGGCCAGCCTGCGCTTGATGGTCCGTGCCGAGAGCCCGGCTTCACCGTCCTCGAGCCGGACGACCTTCGGCCCTCGCCGCGGTTTCTTCTGTGCGGTGATGAATGCAAAGATGTCCGCGGTGACGATGTCGGTCGGCTCCTTGGGCACCACCGAGAAGAAGACCTTGAGGTCGTAGGCGGTGGCCAGCAAGGTGTTCGGCCGGCAGCGTGCCGCCACGAACTCCAGATAGTCGTCGACCAGGGCGTGCCCCAGCGATGCCGCAGGGTTCCCCACGGCATCGACACGTCGTTCCAACTGCGGCTGCCAGGCCATCCGAGCTCCTCGACGGGAGCGACCATCCTGGCCGGGAACGCGAGATCGCGGAAGAGTTGTCACCCACATAACCGCCCAGCGTCCGCAGCGCGTGAACGTGCCCCTCGAAGAATGCCTCCTGACCGCCGGAGGCGAACACCCGGTGCACCGCCTTCCCGGAGAACGACAACCGCAGGCAGAACAAATGGCACTTCACCAGCTCGCCCCGCAAACGGACCGCGACCTCGCCGAAGTCGACCTCGGCTTCGGCGCCGGCCAGGTGCGACTGCTCGATGAACACCTGCGCCGGGCCACGGCCGGCCTCGACCCGAATCTCCGGCTTCCGCTTGGCGACGTAGGCGCGCACGACCTGGTAGGACACGTCGTCCATCGCGTGCTCGTTGATCAACCGGCGATAGATCCGGACCACCGTGTGACGCTGCTTCCTCGGCGCATCCAGATCAGCCAGCAGCATCTGGTCGATCACCGGCTTGAACGGATCCAGCTTGGAACGGCGAGGCGCGTACGGTTCCCGAGGTTGCGGCCACGCCGAACTCAGCGCCTTCTGAACAGTCCGCCAGCCCACCCGGTACTTGCGCTCCAGCGCCCGGCTCGACATGCCCTCGCGAGCGTCACGCCGCAGCGCGGCATACAACTCGACCTTCGACTGACCAGGCGGCATCGGCGGTGCTCCTTCACTGAGCACATTTACCTTGCCACCGCAACCCCGCGAGTGACACTACTTCTCACGAACAACTTCCCAGCTCACCAGCCGGTGACATCCACTCAGACGGACAACTGACAACCCACAAACACCGTCAGAGCCATCCTTGCGAAAACCATTGGTGCCCGGCTTGCTCCGCTGATGGACTGACGTCCTACCGTGAGTCTGCCGCGTGACGGAGGTAGTGGTTGTGACAGGCTATGACGTGCTTGCCGAGGTGTACGAATGGCTCATCTCGGATGCAAAGTTGCCTCCAGCCGAGTTCGCTGCGTCGTTCGACGACGTCCTCAATCTCCTGCCGTCGAACGCTCACGTCCTCGACTGTTCGTGCGGAACCGGACAGTTGGCGGTTGGCCTCGCCGGTCGTGGCATGCAGGTTGTCGCAACTGACGCCAGCGAGGCGATGGTTCGTCGGACTGCAGAGTTGTCTGAGGAGTTCGGGGCATCCGTCCGGGCCGTACGGGCGAACTGGGAAGAGTTGCCCGACCATTTCCAGGACAACACGTTCGACATGGTGTTCTGCGTTGGCAACTCGCTTCACCATGCCGCGGGCGCGACAGGCAGGGGTGCTGCTCTGGAGTCGATGTCACGGCTTCTGCGCCCCGGCGGGCGCTTGGTACTCACATCCCGCACTTGGGAACTCGTGAGGGCCAGAGGTTCCCGGCTGGAGATCAGTGACCGACTCGTCCGCCGGAACGGTCGCGATGCCGTCGTGGTCTACCGCTGGGAGATTGCGCCGCATTGGGAGGAGGAGCACCACATCGAGATTGCGATCGCGCAAGTTGATGCGACCGGGTTGGTTCTTGTCCGCTCGGAACTGCTGTCCTGCTGGCCCCACCGGTACGAGGAACTCGAAGTCGAGCTGCACCGGGTCGGACTCCAAACGGAACTGAGCACGTTCGATCTTGAGGCCGAGAACTACATGGTGGTCGCGAGCAAGGTATAAACACCGGACTCTCAGTCCCTGGCCGGACCGCGCGGTTGCTCGCAGGGCGCTTGCGCCCTCTCATCGGTGCGGGTTCAAGTGGTCAACGCAACGCCTCGGACGAGGAGTGCTCGTCGATCAGACGGCGGTAGATCCGGGGTGACGGTGTGGCGCTGTTTCCTGGTCGCGTCCAGATCAATGAGCAGGATCTCGTCGATCAGCAGCGTGAACGGATCCAGCTTCGACGGCCGCGCCGAAGCGGTTGTCGTGCGTGGCTGCGGCCAAGCCGAGGTCAGAGCCTTGTTGACCGTGCTCCAGGTGACGCCGTACTTGCACTGCAACGCCCGGTTCGACATGCCATCGCGGGAGTCGCGCCGCAGCGCGGCGTACAACTCGACCTTCGACTGGCCAGGCGGCATCGGGGGTGCTCCTTTACTGAGCACATCCAGCTTGACACCGCAACCCCGATGGTGACGTCAGAATTCGCGAACATCTTTCTGGGCCATCACCTGGTGCCGTCAGCTTTCACGAACAACTGACGTCACCAACTACCGACAGAACCAGTCCGCCAACATCCCGGTGTCCTGGGACTACGTGGACGAGAAGGTGGTGGACGACTTCGTCACCCGCTACGGGCTGGTGCCGAGGGACGAGACCGCGCGGGCCGCTGACTCACAGGCCCGGTGGTCGCTGGAGGCGGACGGGCGCACGACGATCCAGCTTCTGAGTGACGACAGCGCCGCCCGCATCATTTTCCCCACGGACCCTCGTATCCACCAGTGGACGGCAATGGCCCGCGTCGGCGGCGGCAGTGTCTCGCTGATCGTGGCCCTCGGTCTGCCCGACACCGAGCTGGTGACCATCGGCCGTCACCTCGGGCCGTACGGCGGCCCGTACTGGTACATCAGCGTCGGCTGCACCCCGCTCTGGCGCCCGATCACGCCGCCGGGCGGCCACGGGCCGCGGTATCCCCCGCTTCCTGGCCGCGCCGGTCGGTGCCGCGGAAGCGGGGGTCCGGGGGTCGGCGAAGGCCAATGCAGTTGCCTTACGACCGGGCCACCTGAGCACCGGAGCTACTGGGTCGCTTCTCCCTGGCGGACTCCCGGCTCCGGGTCCCGGCCAAGGCCGTTAAGGGCGGAGTGATGGCGGCAAGCCTCGTACACCGTCGAGCTTGGCCCCAGTCAGATTCACGCCGGCGAGCTTGGCGCCTCGCAGATCTGCGTCGACAAGGGTTGCTTCAGTGAGGTCCACGCCACGCAGGTCCGCGTTCGTCAGGTCTGCCCCTGTGAGGTCCGCCTTCGCCAGGTTGCCGTTTTTGTCGATATACCAGCCGAACTCGCTTGCCAGCGCCTCCTGGTCCACGTTGCTCAGTCGCGCACCGTGCAGGTTCGCCTTGGTGAGGGACGCGCCTCTCAGATTCGCTCCAATGAGAGCGGCGTTGCTCAGGTTTGCGCCATCCAGGAATGCATCGGTGAGATTCGCCGTCAGGAGGGTTGCCTTGGTCAGATTGACGGCCAAGTCCAGCTCAGCTTCGTGAAGTTCCGCGTAATTGAGATCCGCCCTCGTCAGGTTGGCGTGCCAGATCGTTGCGCGCGTCAGGTCCACCTCCTCCATCGAGGCGTCGGACAGGTCCACGTGGTCGAATCTTGCTGCTGCCAGGTTCGATTGATAGAAGCCGGCATTTCGCAGGTCCACGCAATAGAACGTCGAGTGCCGGAGATCCGCTCCGTTGAAGATGGCAGCACGGAACGCTGCACGGCTTTTGGGTGTTTGGCCCCGCCCAAACACCTCGGCTCCGCGGAGATCCGTGCGCCTGAGGTCCAGCCCGGCCTGCTTGTCATGGTCGGCCGATCGATCGGCCAGCACACTCAGAACGGCCTCTACATCAGTAGATGGCCTGACCGGGGATTCCAGGCTCTCCTCAATGCCCTCTTGCTCCTTGACGAAGCCACTGACCAGCACCCGGGCGTGCCGGCGCGCATACGCCGACAGCACCGAGACGATCGCGGGGTGGTCGCGTGCGGAGTCCAGCATGATGCGCTGCAGGGCGTAAATCCCGCCCAGGCGCACATCCTCGGAGTTCGAGCCGAGATTGTTGATCGCGGCAGTGAAGCGGTTGGTGATCTGGCCCTGCTGAGCGATCCGCAGCTCAGTCCGCGACTGGTCCACCGACAGCCATGTGAACAAGAGTGCGACCAGTGCAGTCAAGCCCGGCAAGGCTGCTACCAACAAGCCCATCCGCTCCGCCCGGCCCGTGCCGCCGTCGCCGCGCCGCGCCGACCAGGCTCGCGGCCTCTGCGCCGCCCTTGCCTGTCGGTCCGGCGATGTGCAATCCGCCTCAGACGTCCGGTGCCAAGGTTGCTCATCACCCCTCCATGACATCCGACAGGGCCGACTGCTGTCCGACGCCACGCTGCTGAGGGCAGGGAGCACGTCAGGTACGACAAGCTGCCGGTAAGAACCCTGCCAGGAGCCGCAAACGACGGCGATAGTGCCTTGTCAGTCGGAATTCCGGAGGGCTCGCAGCACCAGGGGGCGGGACATCGCGCCGTGGACTCGCTGTGCCAGTTCGTTGGCGCTGGCGCCGGTCTTCTCCTGCTCGGCGCGCAGAGCGACGCCGAGCAGGACGCGGGCCTCGGCGACCTTGCTCAGCGCCTCCAGGACGACGTCGACGGCCTCGGAGACGGTGGGCGGCGGTCCGGTGGTCAACGCGTTGACCGCTTCGGCGGCACGCCCCGTCTCGTCGGGACTCTGGTCCGGCTCACCCTCGGGGTGGTCAACGGATTGACCAGTTGCGGCGGGTGCACCCGGGGCCGTCGCTGGTGGCCCCCTCATCAAAGGCGGCCTGGCTCCCGACCGCGTCGGGAAGCTGCCGGCCGCTCGGCGGGGGCATCGCCGGGAGGGGCGTGGGTGTCGGTCACGGAGGCCGTGAGGAGTGCCATGAGGTCGGCCGGACGCGCGGGCGTCGCGCTGCGCGGGGGAGTGGTGAGGTCG
>NZ_JBHSFK010000091.1:0-6848 GCF_042653945.1 Streptomyces vulcanius
GTCATGACGGTGCGGTGGTGCGGGCCGAGGACCGCGGCCATGTCGGAGTCCATCCGCACGGCCCGCTCCAGGCCGGCGGTCAGGGCCGCGTACCAGGCCCGGTCGGGAGTGGCGTTGCGGCCGATGCCGCGCAGCGCCACGGTTCCGTCCGCCTCCAGCGAGGCGGTCACGCTCCGGTCGCGGTGCCGCAGCGCGGCGGCGTCGAGATCGGGCAGCTGTGCGGAGTCGAAACCGAGCAGACGCTGAACGTTCTGGAGCAGCAGCCCGCCCCGGGTGTCGCCCAGCAGGGAGAGCCGGCCGGCGAGGGCATGCCGGCCCACGGTGACGTCGGCCGACACGAGCCGGTGGACGGCGTCCCCGCTGAGGGGGGCCGGGACGGTGCGTACCAGCGCCTCGGCGGTGCCGCACGAGTCCAGCTGATCGCCGTCGCCCGCTGCGTCGGCGCCGATCGCGGCGGCGAGATGGTCGTGGCCGGCCACCGTCAGGTGCGCGCCGAGGAGGCGAGGTCCGGCCCAGGAGGCGCTTACCCGGCCCAGCGGCGTTCCCGCCGCGACGAGCGGGGGAAGCAGTGAGGGTTTCGCGCCGGACCACTCCAATGACTCGGGCCACCACTGCGCGGAGTCGATCCGCAGCCAGCCGGTGCGGGAGGCGAGGGAGAACTCGCTGGCCTCCTCACCGCCCAGGGCCCGTACGACCCACTCGGCGATGCCCAGCCGCCGTACTGCCTGTTGCGAGTCCGGGAAGTGCCGGGTCAGCCAGCGGTGTTTGGTCAGTGACCACTGCGGTCGGACGGGGAGTCCGGTGGACCTGATGAACTCCACGCGCCCCAGGTCGTCGGCGAGTTGGTCGGCGAGGTCGCGGTCGCGGTCGTCATGCCAGGCGATGACGGGAGCGATCGGCTCTCCTCGCCGATCGAGCAGCACACCCGCTT
Source organism: Streptomyces vulcanius (assembly GCF_042653945.1). Taxonomy (NCBI): domain Bacteria; kingdom Bacillati; phylum Actinomycetota; class Actinomycetes; order Kitasatosporales; family Streptomycetaceae; genus Streptomyces; species Streptomyces vulcanius. The sequence goes on from NZ_JBHSFK010000091.1 coordinate 932, forward strand.
CGCCCATGCTGGCGACACCGACACCCACAACGGGGCCCGGGGGGACCTGGGCGAGCGCCTGCGCGGTAGCGGCCCCCACTGCCTGCAGGACGTCGGCCGGGTCCGTCTCCACGCCGTTGCTGGTGACCTCCCAGCCCAGCGGGGCCTTCCCGGCCGCGGCCTCACGTCCGTCGACCGTGCACACCGTGACCTTGCACGACGTGGTGCCGACATCCATGCCCACCAGTAGAGCGTCCGACATGACCGTCCTCTCGACCTCACTCAGGGTGAGGATCGCACCTCGCTTGTTAATGCTTGTTTTTAGTTGGGTTTCGGTGGGACGTCAATGGCGCGGGAGGGGAACTTCCCGGGTGACCTGGATCTGGTGGCCGATTGTCCAGTGCTGGGTGGCTGAAAAAACTTCCCCCCAGCCCATTGACGCCCCACGTAAACCCAACTAAAAACAGGGCTTAACAAGGAAGACACATCCATTCACAGACCCTTCTGTCACTCAGGGTAGCTGTCATGGTCTCGGCGCTCACGGTCGCGAAGTACTGCACACGGGCCGGAGTGTCTTCCCCCATCACCCACGAGGGAGAGGTCTCTCGCATGGCATCGCCCAGATACACCGTCCTCGCCGGCACAGCCGCCATCGCCCTTCTCGCCGTCACCGGCTGCGCCGGCGCCGGGGGAGGCAGCAGCAGTGGCGGCGGCAAGTCGGTGAACGTGCTGATGGTCAACAACCCGCAGATGCTGGACCTGCAGAAGCTGACCGCCGAGCACTTCACCAAGGAGACCGGGATCAAGGTCAACTACACGGTGCTGCCGGAGAACGACGTCCGGGACAAGATCAGCCAGGAGTTCTCCAGTCAGGCCGGGACCTACGACGTGGCCTCCATCAGCAACTTCGAGGCCCCGATCTACGGCAAGAACGGCTGGCTCTCCCCGCTGGACAAGACGGTCGCAGGCCGGTCGGACTTCGCGCAGATCGACGTACTCAAGCCGATCCAGGAAGGCCTCAAGGGCGAGGACGGCAAGCTGTACGCGGAGCCCTTCTACGGCGAGTCGTCGTTCCTGATGTACCGCAAGGACGTGTTCAAGGAGAAGGGCCTGACCATGCCGGCCCACCCGACCTGGCAGCAGGTCGCGGACCTGGCGGCCAAGGTGGACGGCGCCCAGCCGGGGATGAAGGGCATCTGCCTGCGCGGCCAGCCCGGCTGGGGCCAGGTGTTCGCTCCCCTCACGACGGTGGTCAACACCTTCGGCGGTACGTGGTTCACCAAGGACTGGCAGGCGAAGGTCAACGCGCCCGAGTTCGAGGCGGCCACGAAGTTCTACGTCGACCTCGTCCGCAAGCACGGCGAGGCGGGCGCCCCGCAGGCCGGCTTCACCGAGTGCCTCAACGGCTTCCAGCAGAGCAAGACCGCCATGTGGTACGACGCCACCTCGGCCGCCGGATCGGTGGAGAGCAAGGGCTCACCCGTCGCGGGCAAGGTCGGCTACGTCGCGGCGCCGGTGGAGAAGACGAAGAGTTCCGGCTGGCTGTACTCGTGGGCGTGGGCGATCCAGAAGGCGTCCAAGCACCAGGACAACGCCGCCAAGTTCATCGCCTGGGCCTCCAGCAAGGAGTACGAGGAACTGGTCGGCAAGCAGCTGGGCTGGGAGCGGGTCCCGGCAGGCAAGCGCGCCTCCACCTACACCAACCCCGCCTACCAGAAGGCGGCCGGCGCCTTCTACCAGGCCACCGAGGACGCCATCAACAGCGCCGATCCGCGCAACCCCGGTGTGCAGCCCCGCCCGACGGTCGGAGTCCAGTTCGTCGACATCCCCGAATTCCCCGACCTGGGCACCAAGGTGTCCCAGGAGGTCAGCTCTGCCATCGCCGGCCGCACCTCGGTCTCGGCCGCCCTGGACAAGGGCCAGAAGCTTGCCGAAGACGTCGCCGCGAAGCACCGCTGAAGCTGACACCCACGGAGCGTGAAACGCACCATGACCAGCACACACACCCACCATCGCAGGGCACCCCGGGTGCCGGGCTCCGCCCCCGGCCCCGGGGCGGCCCGGCCGCCCCGCCGACCGTCGGCCCGGGCGGTGGCCTGGGCCCGGCGAGCACCCCTGCTGCCGGCCCTGGTGTTCATGGTGATCGTCACCCAGCTGCCCTTCGTGGCGACCCTGGTGATCTCCTTCATGGACTGGAACGCCCTGGCACCCGGCCGGCGCGGCTTCACCGGCTTCGGCAACTACACCCACGTCTTCAGCGACGCCGACCTGCGCTCCTCCGTCCTGACCACCATCACGCTCACCGCCACGGTGGTCCTCATCAGCCTGGTCCTCGGACTCGGCCTGGCTCTGCTCCTCGACCGGAAGTTCCGCGGCCGAGCCGTGGTGCGCACCATGCTCATCGCACCGTTCCTCGTCGTCCCGGTCGCCGCCGCCCTGCTGTGGAAGCACGCCCTGTTCAACCCCGAATACGGCCTGTTCAACGGCGTGCTGACCTGGATCTGGGAACTGTTCGGCTCACACAACCCACCCCAGCCGGCCTGGATCACCGAACATCCGCTCGGCGCGGTCTCGGCGGCGCTGATCTGGCAGTGGACGCCGTTCATGATGCTGATCCTGCTCGCCGGACTGCAGGGCCGCCCCCTCGACGCCATCGAGGCCGCCCGGGTGGACGGTGCGGGAAGCCGGCAGATCTTCCGCTACCTGACCCTGCCGCACCTGCGCCGCTACCTGGAACTGGCCGCCGTGCTGGGGTCCATCTACGTGGTGCAGAACTTCGACGCCGTCTTCACGATCACCTCGGGCGGCCTCGGTACCGCCAACCTGCCCTACACCATCTACGAGAGCTTCTACCAGGCACACGACTACGGTCAGGCATCCGCCGCCGGTGTCATCGTGGTCATCGGCACGATGGCCGTCGCCACCGTCGCGCTGCGCCTGGTGTCCTCGCTCCTCAAGGAGGAGACGACATGAGCACGAGCGTGCTGCCGAAGCCCACCAGGGCCGACAGGCGGCCGGGCAGGTCCCGGCGCAACAGTGCCCTGCTGGGGCTGGCTGCCTGGGTGGCGGGCGTCTTCTTCTTCCTGCCCATCGCGTGGATGGTGCTCACCTCCTTCCACAGCGAACAGGACGCCGCGACCAACCCCCCGTCCCTGTCGGCGTCGCTGACCCTTGACGGCTACCGCGAGTTCTTCGGCTCCTCCACCGGCGCCAGCCCCTGGCCGTCCCTGATCAACTCCGCGTCGGCGAGCGTCGTTTCCACCCTCCTGGTGCTCGCCCTGGCGATCCCGGCCGCCTACGCGCTGTCGATCCGGCCGGTGCGCAAGTGGTCGGACGTCATGTTCTTCTTCCTGTCCACGAAGATGCTGCCCGCCGTCGCCGGCCTGCTGCCGATCTACCTGGTCGCCCAGAACCTCGGACTGCTGGACAACGTCCTGCTCCTGGTCATCCTCTACACATCGATGAACCTGCCGATCGCCGTGTGGATGATGCGCTCGTTCCTCGCCGAGATCCCCACCGCCGTCCTGGAGGCCGCCGCCATCGACGGCGCCGGGCTCGTCACGCTCTTCCGTAAGATCATCATTCCCATGGCCGCACCCGGCATCGCCGCGACGTCGCTGATCTGCTTCATCTTCAGCTGGAACGAGATGCTGTTCGCCCGCGTCCTGACCGGGGTGCGCTCCATCACCTCACCGGTCTTCCTCACCAGCTTCGTGACCAGTCAGGGACTGTTCCTCGCCAAGGTGTGCGCAGCCGCCGTCGCCGTGTCGCTTCCGGTGCTCATCGCCGGATTCGCCGCCCAGGACAAACTCGTCCAGGGCCTGTCGCTGGGAGCCGTGAAGTGAAAGCCGCCCTCATCACAGCGCCCGGCCGCATCGAACTGGTGGATATCGACGATCCCGCCCCAGCCCCTGACGAGGTCGTGGTGGCGGTGGCGGCCTGCGGCCTGTGCGGCACCGACCTGCACATCCTTCAGGGCGAGTTCGCCCCCACGCTGCCCATCGTGCCCGGCCACGAGTTCGCAGGCGAGGTCGTCGCCGTCGGGTCCCACGTCACCGGCCTTCAGGTGGGCACCCGCGTCGCCGTGGACCCCTCACTGCCCTGCTTCACCTGCCACTACTGCCGCATCGGACGCAACAACCTGTGCGAGCGCTTCTCGGCCATCGGCGTCACCCACCCCGGGGCAGCCGCCGAGTACGTCGCCGCCCCGGCCGCCAACTGCGTGCCGCTGCCCGATCACATCTCCACCGCCGATGCCGCCCTCGTGGAACCGCTGTCCTGCGCGGTCCGCGGCTACGACGTGCTGCGCTCCACCCTCGCCTCCCACGTTCTGATCTACGGTGCCGGAACCATGGGGCTGATGATGCTGCAGCTCGCCAAGCGCACCGGCGCGGCCCGCGTCGATGTCGTCGACATCAATCCCGACCGTCTGGCCACCGCGACCCAGCTGGGCTGCTCGGAGGCCGCGGCGACGGCGGACGCACTCGACCGGCCGGCCTGGGACGTCGTCATCGACGCCACGGGCAACGCCGCCGCCATCCAGGACGGCCTGGGCCGCGTCGCCAAGGGCGGCACCTACCTGCAGTTCGGCGTCGCCGACTACGCCACCCGGGTCGAGATCGAGCCGTACAAGATCTACAACCAGGAGATCACCATCACCGGTTCCATGGCCGTCCTGCACAGTTACGAACGGGCCGCCGACCTCTTCGCCACCGGGGTGATCGACCCCGACATCTTCATCAGCGACCGCCTGCGCCTCGAGGACTATCCCGAAGCCGTCGCCCGCTTCCAGGCCGGCATCGGCCGCAAGATCCAGGTCCAGCCCCTTCCTCGTCCCGCCTGACCATCCGCACCGAACGGAGCCCAGACCATGTCCCAGCCCAACCGCCGTGTGCTCGTCCGCTCCATCGACGACATCACCCTCGAAGAGGTTCCCGCACCGGTGCCCGGCGACGACGAGCTCCTCATCCGCAGCACGGTCGTCGGCGTGTGCGGCTCCGACACCCACGCCGCCCTCGGTCACCACCCCTTCATCGACCTGCCCTACCGACCCGGACACGAAGTGGTCGGCGTGGTCACCGGAGCCGGCAAGGGAGCCGAGGACTTCGCCCCGGGCGACAGGGTGATCGTCGAGCCCAACCTGTACTGCGGCGAATGCGCCCAGTGCCGCTCGGGCCGCTACAACATCTGCCGGCAGCTGAAGGTGTTCGGCTGCCAGACCCCCGGCGGCATGGCCGACCTCTTCACCATCCCCGCCGACCGCGTCCACCGCGTACCCGAGGGCATGACCGACCTCCAGGCCGCCCTCGTCGAACCGCTCGCCACCCCCGTCCACGCCGTCGCCAAGGCCGGAGACCTCACCGGCCGTACCGTGGCGGTGCTGGGCGCCGGCCCCATCGGCCTGCTCGTCCTCACCGCCGCCCGGCACGCCGGCGCCACCCGGATCGTGGTCACCGACCTCCTCGACACCAAGCGGGACAGGGCCGTACGGCTCGGCGCGGACGCCGGCCTGCCGGCCGACGCGGCCGACCTCGCCGCCCTGGCCGACGCGGCCCTCGGCGGCCCGGCAGACGTGGTGTTCGACTGCGTCGCCCGCGAACAGTCCATGGCCCAGGCCATCGACCTCGTGGCCAAGGGCGGCCAGATCATCGTCGTCGGCGTCGGTGCCCCCGGCACCACCCCGATCCGCCTCGACCTCGTCCAGGACCGCGAAATCCGCATCGAGGGCACCCTGATGTACACCGCCGACGACTATCGCACCGCGATGTCCCTGATCACCTCGGGTGCCATCGCCACCGACGACATCGTCACCGCCACCTTTCCCCTGGAGGACGCGGGCAAGGCATTCGCCGCCTCCCTCGACCCCGAACACGTCAAGGTCCTCGTCACCATGACAGCCCCCTGACCCGGCCGCGCCTGAGCACATGGCACCTTCCCC
>NZ_JBHSFK010000092.1:0-6311 GCF_042653945.1 Streptomyces vulcanius
GCCCGGTCGCCGAGCTGAGCGGTGAACTCGCCGCGCAGCACGACCTGTTGATGGCCAACTTCTTCGCCCAGACCCAGGCACTCGCCTTCGGCAAGACACCCGACGAGGTCCGCGCCGAAGGCGTGCCGCAGGAGCTGGTCGCCCACAAGACGTTCAAGGGCAACCACCCCACGACCACGGTCCTGGCCCGCGAACTGACCCCGTCGGTGCTCGGTCAGCTGGTCGCGCTCTACGAGCACAAGGTGTTCGTCCAAGGCGCGATCTGGAACATCGACTCCTTCGACCAGTGGGGCGTGGAACTCGGCAAGGTCCTCGCCAAGCGCATCGAACCCGCACTGACCGAGGGCACCGAGGTTCCCGGCCTGGACGCCTCCACCAAGGCTCTGGTCGCCAAGTACCGCCAGCTGCGCGGCCGTTAGCCAGAAGCGTTCTTGTAGACTCCCGGGCGGTCATGCACACGATCGCTCGGGGGCCTCGCGTGGGCAGCAACGGACACCGCAGGAACTGGACCGACGGAAGTCTGACGGTCGGGTCCTTCCTGCTGCCGCATCGAGTGGCCCGGGCGGTGTTCCACCCCGCCTGGATCCCGCGCTCACTCGACCCGACCGTGGAGCGGCTCAAGCGCGCCCGGGTCGTCGTCGGCGCCGTCGCCGCCCTCGGCGTCTACAGCTTCGTCGAGGGTGGCTTCGCCTGGGACGAACTGCTGAAGAACGCCGCGACCGCGTCGGTCGTGCTGCTCTGCGTCACCCCGCTGACGATCGGCGTGATGCTCATGGTCTGGCGGCGTGGCGGCCCCGTGCGCACGCTGAGGGCGCGGCTCTTCGACTCGCTGAAACTGCTGGCACTGTTCATCGGCTCGGCCTTCGCCGCCCTCGCGCTGTTCGCGCTGGGCGACCAGCTCGGGACGCTCCCGAAGATCGTCCTGAGCGGCATGGGCCTGTGGGCCTGCTTCTTCGTGCTCGTCGGCGCGGCCAGCCTCACCGGCAACTTCTTCGGCACCGCCGCCGTGCACCGCTGTCTGCCGCCGCTGCTCGCCACCGTGACGACCTGGCTGATGGCCGTCCCCGACATCGTCACCACCGACATGCACGGCCTGGGCCGCGTCCTGGGCCCCACCTTCATCCTGGGCGCCCCGGTGACGGTCACGGCGATCGCCCTGCTGGAGGCCCATCGCCTCAGAAAGCGCTACGGCATCCGTCTGACGGCCCATCCGGCCCCGCAGACCCCGCCGACGCCGTCGGCGACATCGCCGTACATCCAGTACGGCGCCCGCAACGGGCAGAGCCCGTACGGCGGTTGACCGTACGGGCTCTGTCGGGGGACTACTGCCTCAGGCAGTCGCCGGCGGGTACAGCGACCTCGGCAGCTGAGAGGCCGCCGACCGGTCCAGAAGCCACAGGGTGCGGGCCCGGCCGCGGGCGCCCGCCGCCGGGGCCTGGATCTCGCCCGCGCCGGAGAGGGCGATCGCCGCGGCGTTCGCCTTGTCCTCGCCCGCCGCGAGCAGCCACACCTCACGGGCCGCCCGGATGGCCGGCAGCGTCAGCGTGACGCGGGTCGGCGGGGGCTTGGGCGCGCCGTGGACGCCGACCACCGTGCGCTCGGTCTCCCGCACGGCCGGCAGCTCCGGGAAGAGCGAGGCCACATGGGTGTCCGGGCCGACGCCCAGCATCAGGACGTCGAAGGTCGGCACGGAACCGTGGTTCTCGGGGCCGGCCGCCAGGGCCAGCTCCTCGGCGTACGCCTCCGCGGCGGCCTCCACGTCGGCGCCGTACGGACCGTCGGACGCGGGCATGGCGTGCACGCGCTTCGGGTCCAGTGGTACGGAGTCCAGCAGGGCCTCGCGGGCCTGCGTGACGTTGCGCTCCGGGTCGGCCTCGGGCAGGAAGCGCTCATCGCCCCACCACAGGTCGAGCCTGCCCCAGTCGATCGCGTCCCGGGCGGGCGCGGCGGCCAGGGCGGCCAGCAGGCCGTTGCCGTTGCGTCCGCCCGTGAGGACCACGGAGGCGGTGCCCCGGGAGGCCTGCGCGTCCACGATCCGGGTGATGAGCCGGGCCGCGGCGGCCTGGGCCATCAGTTCCTTGTCGCGGTGCACGACCAGCTGCGGGGCGGTCACTGCGAGGCCGCCTTTCCGGACAGCCCGGAAGGGATCGGCTTCAGCGGTGCCGGCGCCGCCCCTTTCTCCCCGGAAGCTTCCTCAACTGCTTCGAGGGCGCCCGGTTCTCCTTTGGCGGCTTCGGCTCCTTTGGCCGGCTCGGCCTCCGTGGCGGGCTCGGCTTCGACCTCGGCCTTCTCGACCTCGGCCTTCTCGATCGCGACCTCGGCCTGCTCGACCGCCGCCCCGGCCTTCTCGACCGCGGCCATGGCCCTCGCGATCGCGTCCCCGCTCGACTGCGACGCCGCCGGGGCCGTCGCCGCCGCCGAGGCCGACGCGTTCAGCCGCTCCACCCCGAACCGCAGCGCGGACGCGTAGGTGTCGTCCGGGTCGAGCCGGCGCAGCTCCTCCGCGATCAGCTCGGCCGTCTCACGGCGCTTGAGCGCCACCGCGCGGTCGGGCTGGCCCTCGATGGAGAGCGTGGCCAGGGAGCCGTCCGCCCGGTCCAGGACGATCGGCCCGGAGGAGGTCGCCATGCGGACGGCGGTGAGCCCGGGGCCGCTCGACAGCGAACGCCGGACGGGCACGTCCAGCCGGTCCGCGAGCCACATGGCCAGCAGCTCGCAGCTCGGGTTGAACTCCTCGCCCTCCACCTCGACCGACTCCACCTCGCAGGTGACCTGGTCCAGGGCCGCGGCCAGCATCGAACGCCAGGGCGTGATGCGGGTCCACGACAGGTCCGTGTCGCCGGGGGTGTAGGCGTCGGAGCGGGCGCCGAGCTCACGTACCGGCTGCTCGGAGGAGTAGGTGTCGGTGACGCGGCGCTGGGCCAGCGCGCCGAGCGGGTCGGCGGCCGGGTCGAGCGGCGCGTTCACCGGCCACCAGACGACGACGGGGGCGTCCGGCAGCAGCAGCGGCAGGACGACCGACTGGGCGTGGTCGGACACGTCGCCGTACAGCCGCAGGACGACCGTCTCGCCGGTGCCCGCGTCCGCGCCGACCCGCACCTCGGCGTCGAGCCGGGACTGCGTGCGGTCACGGGGCGAACGGGAGACGCGCTTGATGACCACGAGCGTGCGCGAGGGGTGCTCGCGCGAGGCGTCGTTGGCGGCCTTGAGCGCGTCGTACGCGTTCTCCTCGTCGGTGACGATGACCAGCGTGAGCACCATGCCCACGGCCGGCGTGCCGATCGCCCGACGCCCCTGGACCAGCGCCTTGTTGATCTTGCTGGCGGTGGTGTCCGTGAGGTCTATCTTCATGGCCGGCGCCAGCTCCGTCCCTCTCGTGCGAGCATTTCGTCCGCCTCGACGGGGCCCCAGGTGCCCGACGGGTACTGCGCGGGCGTGCCGTTGGCGTCCCAGTAGCGCTCGATCGGGTCGAGGATCTTCCAGGACAGCTCCACCTCTTCCGTGCGGGGGAAGAGGTTCGAGTCGCCCAGGAGGACGTCGAGGATGAGGCGCTCGTACGCCTCGGGCGAGGACTCCGTGAACGACTCGCCGTAGGCGAAGTCCATGGACACGTCCCGGATCTCCATCGAGGTGCCGGGCACCTTGGAGCCGAAGCGGACCGTGACGCCCTCGTCGGGCTGGACGCGGATGACGATCGCGTTCGACCCGAGTTCCTCGGTGGCCGTCGAGTCGAAGGGGGAGTGCGGGGCCCGCTGGAAGACGACCGCGATCTCCGTCACCCGGCGGCCGAGCCGCTTTCCGGTGCGCAGGTAGAAGGGGACACCCGCCCAGCGGCGGTTGTCGACCTCCACCTTGATGGCCGCGTAGGTGTCGGTCTTCGACTTCGGGTCGATGCCGTCCTCTTCGAGGTAGCCGATGGCCTTCTCGCCGCCCTGCCACCCGGCCGCGTACTGGCCGCGCACGGTGTCCCGGCCGAGGTCCTCGGGCAGCCGTACGGCCCCGAGCACCTTCTCCTTCTCGGCGGCCAGCGCGTCCGCGTCGAAGGAGGCCGGCTCCTCCATGGCCGTCAGGGCCATCAGCTGGAGGAGGTGGTTCTGGATGACGTCACGGGCGGCGCCGATGCCGTCGTAGTAGCCGGCCCGGCCGCCGATGCCGATGTCCTCGGCCATCGTGATCTGTACGTGGTCCACGAAGGACCGGTTCCAGATCGGCTCGAACATCGTGTTGGCGAAGCGCAGCGCCAGGATGTTCTGGACGGTCTCCTTGCCCAGGTAGTGGTCGATCCGGAAGACCTGGTCCGGGGCGAAGACCTCGTGGACGACCCGGTTGAGGTCCTCGGCGGAGGCCAGGTCGTGCCCGAAGGGCTTCTCGATGACCGCGCGCCGCCACGAGCCGTTCGTCTGGTCGGCGAGACCGTGCTTCTTCAGCTGCTGGATGACCACCGGGAAGGAGCGCGGCGGCACGGACAGGTAGAAGGCGAAGTTGCCGCCGGTGCCCTGTGCCTTGTCGAGCTCCTCGATGGTGCCGCGCAGGCGCTCGAAGGCGTCGTCGTCGTCGAAGGTGCCCTGGACGAAGCGCATGCCCTGGATGAGCTGCTGCCAGACCTCCTCGCGGAAGGGCGTGCGGGCGTGCGCCTTGACGGCGTCGTGGACCTCGGCGGCGAAGTCCTCGTGCTCCCACTCGCGGCGGGCGAAGCCCACCAGGGAGAAGCCCGGCGGCAGCAGACCCCTGTTGGCGAGGTCGTACACGGCGGGCATGAGCTTCTTGCGGGACAGGTCGCCCGTGACGCCGAAGATGACCAGGCCCGACGGCCCCGCGATACGCGGGAGCCGTCGGTCCGCGGGGTCACGGAGCGGGTTCGCTCCGGTACCGGGAAGGGGAGCCAAGGTCTCAGCCCTCCGTGGGGGCGAGGCGCTCCAGCTCCGCCTCGGTCGACTTCAGCAGGTCGTTCCAGGACGCCTCGAACTTCTCGACGCCCTCGTCCTCGAGGAGCTGCACGACGTCGTCGTACGAGATCCCGAGCCGCTCCACCGCGTCGAGCTCGGCGCGCGCCTGCTCGTAGGTCCCGGCGATGGTGTTGCCGGTGATCCCGCCGTGGTCCTCGGTGGCCTGGAGGGTCGCCTCCGGCATGGTGTTCACCGTGTTCGGCGCCACCAGGTCGTCGACGTACAGGGTGTCCTTGTACGCGGGGTCCTTCACACCGGTGGAGGCCCACAGCGGACGCTGCTTGTTGGCGCCCGCGCTCTCCAACGCGGCCCAGCGGCCGTTCGAGAAGACCTCCTCGTACGCCTGGTAGGCGAGCCGGGCGTTGGCGAGGGCGGCCTTGCCACGCGCGGCCTTGGCCTCGTCGGTGCCCAGCGCGTCGAGGCGCTTGTCGATCTCGGTGTCCACACGGGACACGAAGAAGGACGCCACCGAGTGGATCAGGGAGAGGTCGAGACCCTTCTCCTTCGCCTTCTCCAGGCCCGCCAGGTAGGCGTCCATGACCTCGCGGTAGCGCTCCAGCGAGAAGATCAGGGTGACGTTGACGCTGATGCCGTTGCCGATGACCTCGGTGATGGCCGGCAGACCCGCCCTGGTGGCCGGGATCTTGATCAGCGTGTTGGGGCGGTCGACCAGCCAGGCGAGCTGCTTGGCCTCGGCGACCGTCGCCCTGGTGTTGTGCGCCAGGCGCGGGTCGACCTCGATGGACACCCGGCCGTCCTGGCCGCCGGTGGCCTCGAAGACCGGGCGCAGGATGTCGGCGGCGTCACGGACGTCCGCCGTGGTGATCATGCGGATGGCCTCTTCGACGGTGACCTTGCGGGCCGCGAGGTCGGCGAGCTGCTGGTCGTAGCCGTCGCCCTGCGAGATCGCCTTCTGGAAGATCGACGGGTTGGTGGTGACGCCCACGACGTGCTGCTGGTCGATCAGCTCGGCGAGGTTGCCGGACGTGATCCGCTTGCGCGACAGGTCGTCCAGCCAGATCGCGACGCCCTCCTCGGAGAGGCGCTTGAGTGCGTCTGTCATGGAAAATGCATCTCCTACGTGTCGTATGTGGGCGTCAGCGCTGGGCGTCGGCGAGCCCGGAAACAAATTCAAGCGAGTCCCGCGCCTTCGCGGCCACGTTCTCCGCAGTGAAGCCGTACTCCTGGAAAAGGACCTTGCCGTCGGCCGAAGCACCGAAGTGCTCCAGGGAAACGATGCGGCCGGCCTCTCCGACGTACTTGTGCCAGGTCAGACCGATGCCCGCCTCGACCGCGACGCGTGCCTTCACGTTCGGCGGCAGGACGCTGTCCCGGTACCCCTGGTCCTGCTCCTCGAACCACTCC
>NZ_JBHSFK010000093.1:0-6081 GCF_042653945.1 Streptomyces vulcanius
GTTCCTGCAGGCTGCCCTCAAGGCTGGGGCACAGACTCGCCAGGGCGAACTCGACATGGAAGGCCTCATCGACGGCCTCCTCCGCTCGCAGCCTCCTCGCCGCTGACACCCGCCGTCCGAGGACGGAGCCGGAGAGCATGTGGCGACGCAGTCCAGAGGGTCAGAAGCCTTCCGCTCAGCGCTGGGCAGGTTTGATCAGTCGAACGGGGTTCCTGTTCGGGTGATCGGCTGTAGGGCATAACGGCACAGCCTCCCGGTAGCTCGGGCGCTCTCTACCCAGCGGCACCGGGAGGCTCTGTTGTCGCAGTGTTCCGACGCCCCTCCGCCGCGAACGGGAAGGCCACCGGCGGGTGGCTCGGACCTACCAGTCAGCCGGCCGCAACCTTCCCCAGCTGTTCCCGGTGTGCCCGGGCCGTGGCCATCAGCCTGTCGAGTGTGCCCCTGGTGCGCACGAGGTCGGCGATGTGCCTAGAGAGCCGCTCGCGCTCCAGTGCCAGCCGCTCCAGCGCAGAGTCGGAGTGCTCCTCGCTGGGCGTGTCAACGCAGGGCAGGAGCTCGGCGATGGTGCGGCTGGACAGGCCCGCGGCATACAACTGCTGGATGAATGCCAGCCGCTCGACCTCGCCCTCCGTGTAGTGCCGCTGCCCGCTCGGGCTGCGGGTACTGGTGAGCAGTCCCTGCTCCTCGTAGTAGCGCACGGACCGGACACTGACTCCGGCGCGTGACGCGAGCTCTCCTATCCGCACAAAGCCCTCCCGGCTGAGTTCTGCGGCACAGAATCACAGGTCCCTTCACGGCGGCCCCGCTGGGCGCCGGCTGCTACCCGGTTTCTTCCACCAGCGACTGGAAGATCGGGGCCAGGAGATCGATGAGTTCGTCCTTCCCGAGGTCGGTCAGAGGGGTCAGGGACAGCACGTTGACCGCGATGGTCATGCCCATCATCTGAGCGACGAGCAAAGCCGCTCTGCGGGGAGCGTCGTCGGCACCGATCCACTCGGCGAGCGGGGCGATGTACTTTTCCTCGAAGCCGGCACGCAGTTGCTCGGAAGCGTCCCGGTCCGGAAGGGACCGGATCGTGGCGGCCATCGGATCGAAGTCGAGGGCGGCGCTGTACTCGACGATGTGTGTCGCGATCCGCCGCCCGAAGTCGGCTCGGTCGCCCTCGATCAGAGCGCCGGGAGCGAACGTCGCGGGCACGGCCTCGGCGAAGAGTCCCGCCTTGGATCCGAAGTAGCGCGTGATCAGCGCCTTGTCCGCTCGGGCGCTCTCGGCGATCTCGCGGACGCCGACCCCGCCGTAGCCGTGCTCGGTGAAGAGCCGCCGCGCCGCTTCGAGGATCGCGGTGCGCGTCGCTTCGATGTTCCGAGGTCGTCTGCCTGCCATGCCACTCCTTAGTCCCCAGATGTTGACTATCGATTACCCCGCCCCTATAGTCAACACCTGGAGACTAACATGTCGGCCGACGGCGGACTGGTCGTACGACACAAGGTCAAATGCCACAAGCAGACATGACGGACTAGGCTAGGAGAAGAGCAGAAAAATGAGCAAAGGAACCGCCCTCATCATCGGTGTCGGCCCCGGCCTCGGCCTGGCGCTCGCGGAGGCTTTCGCACGTGACGGTCACCCGGTCGTGCTCTTCGGCCGCGACGCGGAACGCCTCAAGAAGTATGCCGCCGAGCTGACGAGCCAGGGCTTCACCGCAGGCGCCTACCAGGCCGATGCCGGTGACCCCGAAGCTCTGCGGGCCTCGCTCAGCCAGGCTGTAGACGACCTCGGCGCGCCGGAGGTACTCGTCTACAACGCAGCCGTACTGCAGACCGACACACCCACAGGGCTGGACGCCACAGCATGGGCGCAGACCCTCGCGGTGAACGTCACCGGTGCCGTAGTCGCAGCCCGGACGGTCCTCCCGCTCCTGCGGGACGGCCGGGGCAGCCTGCTCTTCACCGGCGGCGGATTCGCCCTCCACCCCTCACCCGAATACACCACGCTGTCGGTCGGCAAGGCCGCACTGCGCGCCTACGTCCAGGCCCTCCACGACGACCAGCGCGACTCGGGCGTGCACGCCTCCACAGTCACCGTTGCCGGCATGATCGGAGGGGAGGACCCGCGCTTCGCCCCCGAAGCCCTGGCCGCAGTCTATCTCGGCCTGCACCACCAGACGAAGGACCAGTGGCAGGCTGAGCTCGTCTACGCCTGACAGCGCGCGCTCAGGGCCGAGGCGGGACACCAACTCCGGCCGACACCTTCACCTGCCGAGCCACGTACTCCACTGCGGCGGCCTGTACTTCCCTGACCGTCTCCGGGAACCTGGCCTCCGCCTTGACGAACATCTGATGCAGGAGCTGTCGGATGAGTTCAGGTCCGCCGGACGACGTGCAGGTCCGCATCCATGCGGCGGGAAAGACGGTAACGGCGATCGTGCCGTGACGCAGGACGCCACCCAATCCGCAGGACGGCCCGCCGGTTCTCCGGCAATCACCCGCACTCGGGCCGCCGCAGCGAAGGCCTCGCGGGCCGCCGCGAGCATCCGTTCGCCAGCCGGGGTGAGCCGTACTCGGCGTGAGGCGCGATCGAGCAGGCACACGCCCAACTCGCGTTCGAGCCCGGGGGGGGTCTCACCGTCGGCTGCGCAATGGGCAGCCGTTGCGCCGCGTGTCCGAAGTGCACTGACCTTGTCGGATTAGCTTCGGGCGCCGGGGTTGAGGGTCAGGCCGGTTTCGGTGAGGCAGCCGTCGACGAGTTCGGGATGGTGTTGGATGTGGGCAAGGCCTCGGCGGAGGGTGCGGGTGAGGTGGTCGGGATCGGCGAATGCAGTGTTGGCCATCGGCCCTCGTCGTAACAGGGACCAGACGCCTTCCACCGGATTCAAGTCCGGACTGTAGGAAGGAAGTTGGATGACCGTGAGCCAGTCGTGGCCGGCGGCGTACGCGCGCAGTCCGGCGGCACGATGGGTGTTCAGATTGTCCCAGACGACAACGATCGGGGCGCCGAGTTGCAGGTGCGCGCGGACAAGGAGGTCTCGGTAGTCCTGCCAAGCAAAACTCTTGCGTGCTCCTTTGAGCAACGAGTGGAAGCGGGGCCGGTAGATCAGCCGGGACCTCTCGCCGGGCCGGTAACAGCACATCGCGGCGACCGAGATCCGTCGGCGGGACCGTCCCCGCACTCGCACCACGGGGGTCTGCCCGCGCCGGCCCCACGTGCGGGCTCGTGGCGGCGTCATCGCGAACCCGGCCTCATCCTCGAAGACGACCCAGGCATCGAGCGCCGCCGCGATCCTTCCACCTGCGGCCACACGTCCTTCTTCCAGAGCTCGACCGCGTGCTCGTCACGTTCCAGCGCGCGACGGGCCGGGCTCTGCCAGGACCAGCCGTGGCGGTGCAGGAGCCGCCACACTCCCGCGATCGAGCAACTGACCTCGAACTGGCGGCCGATCAGCGTTCTGACGCGTTCCAGCGTCCACCGCTGATCTTCCCAGCCATGCGCGGCCGGCCCCTTGGCCAGCTCCTTTTCCAGCAGGGCGAACCGTTCGTCCGACAGCTTCGGCAGTTTCGCGGGCCCCTTCGACTTCAGACCCTCCATGCCGCCTTCACGCCAGGCCCGGCGCCACTGCTCCACCGAACGCTCGCTCACCCGCAGGTCCTTGGCGATCTCCGAAGTCCTGTCACCTCGTGCGAACCTCTGCCCGGCCTCCAGCCGGATCCCTTCACGTGCAGCCCGCCGCTCAGCAGTCAGGCCCCCACCATCCGCGTACCGCATAAGACCGGCATACCGCAGGAATCACCCAACGTCACCACCCGAAGGCAAGCCGAAAAGGTCAGTAATCGGCGACGGTCACCAAATATTGCAGCGCCCTCAGTTCCATCTTCCTGATCCATCACACGCTGTGATCGCTGCCGCGCGCTTCTCGTCATTGTTCGCGCACGTCAGCCCAGCTGTGACGGGTACGAACCCGCCGGATCGGCCATTCCCACACGGGATGCCGCAACGCGGGAAATCCGAACGGAGAACAAACAGAAGTGAGAACAACAACCCTAGGCGTCATCGGCACCGGCGCCGTCGGCCTCGCGGTTGCCCACCGCGCCGTCGACGCCGGCCTGAACGTCGTCCTGAGCAACTCACGCGGCCCCGAGACGCTGGCCGGTCTCGTCGCCGAGCTCGGCCAGCGGGCCCGCGCGGCCACCCCGGCCGAAGCAGCGAGCGCCGGCGACCTGATCATCGCGTCCATGCCGCTGGCCGCCCACGAGCAGCTGCCCCAGGCAGAGCTCGTCGGCAAGACCGTGATCGACCCGATGAACTACTCGCCGAGGCCCGACTGGAAGATTCCGGAGCTCGACAGCACCAAGGTGACCTCGAGCGAACTGGTGCAGCGCCACCTCGCCGGCGCCCGGGTGGTGAAGGCACTGCAGTGCCTCGGCATGAAGCAGCTGGTGGACCTGTCCCTCCCGGCCGGAGCCCCCCACCGCAGCGCGCTGCCGCTATTCGGCGACGACCCGGACGCAAAGCAAGAGGTGGCCGGCCTGCTGGACGTCCTCGGCTTCGACACGGTGGACCTCGGCACGCTGGCCGACAGCTGGCGCTGCGAACCCAACACCCCGCTGCACGCCATCCCGTACGTGGGACAGCCGCCGTCCGGCCTCGCCCCCAAGGACTTTGTGGCCTGGATCAAGGAGGCGCCCGGCGTGCCCGTGCCCGCTGCCCAGGTCAAGGAGCTCGCCGCCGCCGCGGTGCGCGGGCCCGCAGGTTTCCAGATGTCGTAGCCGACGCCTCTGCGGCAACAGCGCTTTCAGTACGGCCCGTTGATTGCCCAGCCGCCCCCGCCCTGCGCCGTCACTCCACAAGTAGCCTGCGCAGCCACTGGACGCGTGCGGCGCGGGTGGCCACGGAGATCGCTGCCTGCGGGGCGTTGAATTCGAAGCCGTGGAAGCCGCCGGGCCAGACGTGGAGTTCTCCGACGCCGCCGGCCTGCCAGATGCGGGAGGCGTACGTGACGGCCTCGTCACGGAAGGTCTCCGCGGAGCCGACGTCCAGGAAGGCCGGGGGCAGCCCTGACAGGTCCTCGGCCCGGGCCGGCGCGGCGTACGGAGACACGTCCGCCGCACCGCGCCGCGCACCGAGCAGCGCGGTCCAGCCGGTCTCGTTGGCGGCGCGGTCCCAGAGGTCGAGTCCCGCCATCTGGTGTACGGACGGGGTGTCGTTGCGGTCGTCGAGCATCGGGGACATCAACACCTGGCCGATCGGCCGCGGACCCTTGCGGTCGCGGGTGAGGAGCGCCAGCGCGGCCGCCAGACCACCGCCTGCGCTGACGCCCGCGACGACGATCCGCTCGGCGTCGCCGCCGATCTCGTCGGCGTGCTCCGCTGTCCACAGCAGCCCGGCGTACACGTCCTCGATCGGGGCGGGGTGCGGGTGTTCGGGAGCTAGCCGGTACTCCACGGACACCACGACGGCGTCCAACTCCTGTGCCCAGTCCAGGACCACGTCCAGGGTGCTCCTGCTGTCCCCCATGACCATCCCGCCACCGTGGATGTAGAAGACGACCGGCAGCGGAGAGACGGACGTGGTGGAGCGACAGATCAGCAGCGATATGTCGGGAGCGCCTTCGGGACCCGGCACAGTCCGGTCCTCGACAGTGAAGAATCCGTCACGGCCCAACTGCTCGTCGCTCACGACCTGCGCGAGCCCGAGTTGGCGGTGTTCGGTGATCGTGTCGGACGTGAACGGCGGGAACGACCCATCGAACATGGCGAGAGCGGCGGCGGCCTCGCGGTCGAACGGGGGTGGTGTCAGAGCCATCACGTCCTCCTTGCATTGAAGTGCGCAGTCCGTGCGGGATCTCCCGTCGCGAGCGGGATGGCCCTTGAGCCAAGATGCCACTCTCACGCGGCGCATACGGCACCGCCCTCAGCTTTTCGGCCGAGGGCGGACTGCGGGTCGGCCCTGAAGCGTCTCCAGGGGAAGGTGCCATGTGCTCAGGCGCGGCCGGGTCAGGGGGCTGTCATGGTGACGAGGACCTTGACGTGTTCGGGGTCGAGGGAGGCGGCGAATGCCTTGCCCGCGTCCTCCAGGGGAAAGGTGGCG
>NZ_JBHSFK010000094.1:0-5895 GCF_042653945.1 Streptomyces vulcanius
GCGGCCGCCCCGTCGCAGCCCGCGGTATGAGGGGAGCGAGTAACTCCCACTCCTGGTCAGTGAGTTCATGACGGCGTATCACCTCATCATGATCCACCATTCGATGATCTTTGAAGACGGACCCTAGTTCACCCCACGGGTCGACCGGTTCTCCCTTCTGTTGACTGAACTACGAGCAGAGACTTCGCAGTTCAGGGGACAGATACCGTCCCCGTGTTCTACGTTCCCTGCTCATGGTCGGAGACGAGGAAGAGCATCTGGATCTGGCGACGCTGGTGGTTCCCAGTGTCGGATCGCTGCTGGCTACCGGAAGCCGGTGGGAGCCCTATCGTCTGATCGATCCGGCCGGTGTCGGCGTCCAGGCGGTGACCGACTACTTCCGTGATCTGCAGGCGGCCGGCCGCACCGAGTCGACGGTCCGCTCCTACGGGATGGACCTCCTGCGCTGGTTCCGCTTCTTGTGGGCGATCGACGTGCCGTGGGACCGGGCTACGCGACTGGAGGCCCGGGATTTTTGCCGTTGGCTGCTGATCGCCGGGCAACCGGTGCGTCCACACTGGCGGACTGGCCAGCCGTCAGAACCGTCGCCGAGTCCCGGGAAGCCATACGCGGCCTCGGTGCGGGCGCACAACGAGACGGTGCTGCGCTGCTTCTATGCCTTCCACCTGGACATCGCCGAGGGGCCGGTCCTGGTCAACCCGTTCCCGCTGGACCGCTCACGCCGCAGCGGCCGGGCGAACGCTCACCACAATCCGATGGAGCCGCACCGTAAGGAGCGGACCGGCCTCTACCGGCCCCGGGTGCCCAAGCGGGTCCCGCGCAGCATCCCGGACGAGGAGTTCAACGAGGTCTTCGCCCGGCTTCCCTCGCACCGGGACCGGGCGCTGGTCGCGTTCTACGTGTCCACCGGGGCCCGGGCCTCGGAGTTGTTGTCGACGCTGCAGGGCGGTGTCGCCCCTGGGCGGCAGCTGATATCGGTGGTCCGCAAAGGCACCGGTGCTGTTCAAGAGCTTCCGGCGTCGACTGACGCGTTCGTCTGGTTGCGGCTCTACCAGGTCCAGATGGGCGAGCTGGTTCCGAAGGGCCGTCAGCTGCCGCTGTGGTGGACGCTGCGGCGCCCGGTCCGACCGCTGACCTATCACGCGGTGCATCGCATGTTCGAGCGCGTGAACCAGCTGGCGGGAACCTCGGCGACGTTGCACGCGCTGCGCCACACCGCGGCGTTCCGGATGGCCGAGGATCCGGCACTGCCGCTGCATGACGTGCAGCTGGTCCTGGGACACGCGCAGCTCACCACGACCCAGCTCTATCTGACGCCCCGGGCCGAGGACGTGATCCGCCGGGTCCTGGCGCATCACGCCGAGCAGACCCGGCAGGCGGCTGAGCGCATTGCGCCGACCCCGGCGCCGGGCTACCGGCCGGAGACGATGGACGTGCTGTTCGGCAAGGGTCTGGCGTGATCACCGCCGGGCGGCTGGCCGCCCCGCCCGTGGTCTCCAGGCCGCACCTGTCGGCCGAACAGCAGGCTGAGAAGTTCCCCCCGCGGCATTCGGCGGCGCACTGGCCGGCCGCGGTGAAGGGCCGCGAGGAGGTGCTGCGCATGTGGATCGAGGCGACGCCGCGGCAGGAGGATCCCCGCAACCACGACTTCCGTCGGCGCGGCTTGATGCTGATGCTCGACTGGCTGGCTGAGCAGCCTGGCGATACTTGGCACCAGCGCTGGCACGCCAGCGGCGCGGACGCAGCCGGAGAGCAGTGGGCCGATGGCCCGGCACAGTGGCTGGAGCAGCACGGCAAGCTCTCCCGCACCCGGTTGGAGACCATGACCAGCTCCCTGGTCGTCATGATCGGCGCCGACGTGGTCCGTCCCTCGCTGGCCTGGCTACTGACCGGCGGCAAGAAGCGCAAGCTCGCCAGGAACATGATCCGCGCCCGCGACGCCGACGGCTTCGCCCGGCTGGACGACTTCTGTCGGGCCGACGATGGGATCAGCGACATGGCTCGCCGCGCCGCGTTGTTCCGCACCGCGGTCATCATCGCCGCCAAGGGCGGAACGGTGGTCGACATCGTCGTCGGCGACCTGCTGGAGGTGCTGGAAGTCGAGGCCGAACTGCGCGGACAACGCCGCTCGGGCTCTGCGACTTTCCGGGCGCTGCGCGAGACCGGCGTCTTCGGCGCCGGCGTCCCGACCCTGCGCGAGATCCGCAGCATCGGACAACGCCCCGTCGAGGACCTCGTCGACAGCTACCCGGTCGCCTGCCGTCCGATCCGCGACCTGCTGGTGGAGTATCTCAAGGAACGCCAGCCCGCCCTCGACTACGGAACGCTGCGCGGCCAGACCTACCAGCTGGTCAAGTGCTTCTGGCAGGACCTTGAACTGCACCACCCAGGCATCGACTCGCTGCGCCTGCCCGCCGACGTCGCCGCGGCCTGGAAGCAGCGTCTGCGCACCAGGCCCACGACCACCACGACCAATAGCGAACGGGTCGAGTCCGTCGTCGAACGGCTCAGCTATCAGGACATCTTGGCCGGCGTCCGCGCGTTTTACCTCGATCTGGCCCAATGGGCGCTGGAGGAGCCGGGCCGCTGGGGCTCGTGGGTCGCGCCCTGCCCGGTCAGCCAGCAGGATCTGAGCCGGCGCAAGACCACCCGGCGGCGCAAGGCCCGGATGGATGCCCGCACCAGGGAACGGCTCCCAGTGCTGCCGATCCTCGTCCGCTCCGCCGACCAGCAGCGCCGGGACTCCGAGGCCCTGCTCGCCGCCGGACGGCAGGCAGAACCCGGACAGAAGTTTACCGCCGTCGGCCAATCCCTGACCCGGATCCGGCGCCCGCACGCGAAGCCGGCCAACATCTGGGCCGAGGGCCCAGCCACCGGCCAGCGGCGCCTGCTCAACCGCGAGGAGGACAACGCCTTCTGGGCTTGGGCGATCATCGAGGTTTTGCGGCTGACCGGCGTCCGCGCCGAGGAGATGCTGGAACTCAGCCACCACAGCCTGGTCCAATACCGGCTTCCGACCACCGGCGAGATCGTCCCGCTGCTGCAGATTGCCCCGTCCAAGACTGACACCGAGCGGCTGCTGGTCGTCAGCCCCGAACTGGCCGACGTCCTGAGCGCGATCATCTGCCGGATCCGCAACGCCGACGGCGCGGTCCCGCTGGTCCGGGCCCGGGACTACCACGAGCTGCTGTGGATGCCGCCGGCCCCGCTGCTGTTCCAGCGCCGCGTCGACACCGAACCGCAGCGGATCGCCCGCGAGCGGGTCAGTTCGCTGCTGGATGAGGCCCTGGCCCGCACGGGTCTGATCGACCAGGCCGACGGAACCCCGCTGCACTACACACCGCACGACTTCCGCCGGATCTTCATCACCGACGCGATCCTCAACGGGCTGCCGCCGCACATCGCCCAAGTCATCGCCGGACACCAGGACATAGCCGTGACCATCGGCTACAAGGCGGTCTATCCGGAGGAGACGATCAAGTCCCACCTGGCCTTTCTCGCCCGACGCAGATCCCTGCGGCCCAGCGAGGAGTACCGCACGCCGACCGACGCCGAATGGCAGGAGTTCCTCGGCCACTTCGAACGGCGCAAGGTCGCCACTGGGCTGTGCGGCCGGGCGTTCTCAACCCCTTGTATTCATGAACACGCCTGCCTGCGATGTTCGATGCATTGGCCGGACTCCGACCAACGCCATCGCATCGAGGAGATCCGCGACAACCTCATCGCACGCATCGCCGAAGCCGAACGTGAGGGCTGGTTCGGCGAAGTTGAAGGACTCCAGACGAGTCTGGCCGGCGCGAATGACAAACTCGCACAGATCGATCGCCGCTCCGGTGTCGGCTCCGTTGACCTCCCAGCCCCGGTTCTGCGGAGCGCAGGATCAACGTATACAGATACGGGACGATCAAAGCTAGGGGTGGATTGATGAGCGCAGATGGGGAACGGGAACGCTGGGAGCTACAGCCCGATGTCGGGGTGGGGCCGCTGCGTTTCGGAATGTCTCCGGTCGAGGTTGCAGAGGCGCTGCTCGTCCCCGCGCCGCAGGCACGGGTTGGGGGCGAGTACGGCCAGGAGGACTTTGCTGGCGGGGTGAAAGCGTTCTACGACGAGGGCAAACTCGCATGCATCGCGCTCGATGCAGTCGTCGGTCCGCAGGTCTTCCTAGCCGGCTTCCCACTGGCAGGGAGCCATCCAGGACAAGGCCAACAGTTCCTTCTGGACCACGCCGCGGAACATGGGAACTGGGTCCTATTCACCTCTGACGCGTCGCTTGCCCTGACCGATCTCGGGATTCTTCTGCGTGAACAGCGGGTCGGGGAAGCGCGGCTCACACGTCCGCTCTTCGTGAAGGAGGAGTGGCTGGAGTCGGAGTACTACCGAGACCACCTTCCACTCGAGGGCGTTACAGACTGAGCGCTCGACCTGACAAGCGGCGACAACTGGATGCCCGGTCACAGTCGATCAACAGCTCAGGTGACGAGACGAAGTTCAGAGAACAGATCACCGTCGGCACCAACCGTTACTCGGTCCCGACCCGGTTCATCGGCCGCCAAGTCCGGGTCTTGCTGCACGCCTCCGAGCTCGTGGTGTTCGACGGCCGCACCGAGATCGCCCAGCACGAACGGCTGCTGACCAAGAGCGGATCACGGCTCGAGCTCGATCACTATCTCGAAGCGCTGCTCCGTCTCACCGGGTCTGCAGCGGAGGCCAACCGCTTCGGCCGTGACTATGCCGTCCTGTACTCGCCTGTTGTGACTTCGCACGAGACAGCCCTCAGCTGGCGTCGAAAGTGAAACAGCCGGCGTTCTCCCGCATGATCTGGTGTGCCCGCTGTCGCGCTGGGAGGCGAGGGCAGGGGGCCGATGGAGATCGCGGCGTTGGTCGTGTCGTTGGTGGCGCTCGGGGTGTCCGGCGCGATGTCATTGCGGCAGGTGCGGCTCTCCCAGCACGCCAATGCGCTGCCAGTGGTGGTGGACCTGTTCCGCCCGACATGGCGGCCGGACATCCGCGCGGCAGTCATCTCCCGCACGCGGATCAACCTCCACCGGAAAATCGTTAAGCACGCGGCGTTCACCGGGCAGTACCCGGTGGCGATCCTCTCCGACTGCGTCGTGTACGCGGCCGACGGCGAGAGCCCGCTGGACTTCCTGCCCTACAAGGACGGCAAGCCGCTGCCGGGCGGCTTCAAGCTCGGCATCAACCCGGGCCTGGTCAAGTGGGAGGGCACCCAGGAGGTGCTGTGGGGCGACGGCGTCCGCGAGCAGTTCAACGCACCGGAGCTCAACCTCGCCCGGTACATCAAGGACGGCACCGTCACCGACGTCGACATTGGGGAGTAGGCAGGCATGAGCGTGTTCGGGGACGGCCTGGACGCCGCGGTACAGAAGGCGTTCACCCGCCCGGCGCCCAAGAGCGCGGGCGCGCAGATGCGGTACCTGGTCAAGCAGCTCAAGGGCACCAAGGCGGTCGCCCAGATGCTGCGGATCTCCCAGCGCACCGTCGAGCGGTACGTGAAGGACCAGATCAAGAAGCCCCGCCCGGACCTCGCCGCGCGCCTGGAGCGCGAGGTGAAGGCCCGCTGGCAGCCGCAGATCCGGGCGAAGGCCCGCGAGAAGGCGGCGACCACCGGCGGCATCGTCATCGACACCCGCGCCCGGCTCGGCTACACCGCGCCGATCGGGTCGACGGACCAGGACCGCATCCGGCACCTGACCGTCGCCCTGCCCCCGCAGTACGCGGCTCGCCTCTTCGAAGCCCAGGAGCAGGGCGCCGCCGAGCAGCGTCTCCAGGAACTCGCCGCTGAAGCACTCAAGGAGGTGTACTTCCAGGACGGCGGCCGCCGCGCCGGCAGCCTGGAAGAGGTCCGCTTCACCGACATCGAGCACCTCGAGTTCG
>NZ_JBHSFK010000095.1:0-5832 GCF_042653945.1 Streptomyces vulcanius
GCGGCCGCCCCGTCGCAGCCCGCGGTATGAGGGGAGCGAGTAACTCCCACTCCTGGTCAGTGAGTTCATGACGGCGTATCACCTCATCATGATCCACCATTCGATGATCTTTGAAGACGGACCCTAGGGGTGGGAGGAACAGACGGGGCCTGCTGACTGGTCTGCGAGATAGGCGGTCCGTTCCTGCGAGGTCAGGTCCCGGTTGACGGCTTGGCAGATCTTCCGGATTGCTTCGGAGGGTTCAGGGAGGGCTACATTCCACAGATGCACCGTCTTGTCGCCGCTGCCCGAGGCGAGGATACGGCCGTCCGGACTGAACGCAACTGAAGTCACCTCCTCGGCGTGCTGCCCGATCAAGGTCATGCGGCTTTTGCCGGTGTCGGCGTCCCACAGACCCGTGGTCCAACCAGAGTCGGCGGTGGCGAGGGTACGGCCGTCGGGGCTGAACGCGACGGAGGGCACCTAAGCGGTGTGCCCGGCGAGCTTGGCGCGGGGTTTGCCGGTGGCGGCATCCCACAGCCGCGCGGTGCCATCTGCGCCGGCGGTG
The DNA here is from genome assembly GCF_042653945.1 of Streptomyces vulcanius. Classification (NCBI taxonomy): domain Bacteria; kingdom Bacillati; phylum Actinomycetota; class Actinomycetes; order Kitasatosporales; family Streptomycetaceae; genus Streptomyces; species Streptomyces vulcanius. Next base: position 548 of record NZ_JBHSFK010000095.1, read on the forward strand.
GCGACGGTATGGCCGTCAGGGCTGAACACGACGGAGAACACCGTGTCGGTGTGCCCGGTCAGGGGGGTGCGGGGTTTGCCAGTGTCGGCATCCCACAGCCACGCGCTATAGGAACTTCCGGTGGCGATGGTGGCGCCGTCAGGACTGAACGCCACCGAGTTCACCTCGCCGGAAAGCCCTCTGAGCCTGGTGCGGGTTTTGCCGCTGTCGGTATCCCAAACGCGCACGGTGCCGTCGGAACTCCCGGTGGCGAGGGTGTGACTTTTGGAGCTGAACGCCACCGAGTTCACTGCATCGGAGTGCCCGAGCAGACGCCGGCCCGGGGGGAGGTACGCGTCGGTGCGCAGGCTTGCGAGGGCCTCGGGCGTGCGGCTGGTGCGGTATGCCTGGACGGCCAGCAGTGAGGACAGATCAGGGTTAACGTTGATCAGCGTCCCGGACTCGGTGGCGAGCCGCCGGGAAAGGGCCGCCGCCCGTTGAGCGACAGCCGTCTGCCACTGCCAGAGCGCCCCCGCGCCGGCAAGCAGCGCGAGGACCAGCAACGTGGCCAGAACGGTGATCACACGTCTGCGCCGCTGGGCGATCGCCTCCTGGCGCTGTCGGCTCGCAGTGAGGAAGCCCGCGATGTCGTCCGGCAGACCATGCTCCCGTGACAGATCGATGCCCTCCGCAAGAGCCGTACCCGCGAGCAGGTCTCCCGGGTACCTCGGGGTGGGCGTGCGCAGGGCGGCGCGTACGGCCGCCGACCGGTCCGTCGGGGCCGCCATCAGGCGGTGCTCGAGGTACGAGGGTCGATCGCGACGCCGGTCTCGCGCTCGGAGACCTGCCACAGCTTGGCGATGGCGCTCTCCATCCCGATCCTGCGCAGGACCGGCTTGCGCACCGGCGCTCCGTTGTTGACGAACAGTGGGCCGTAGAACTCGCCGCCCTTCGCGGCCGGGTCGGTGGCGGCGCGCAGTTGGGGCAGCGCGCCACCATCGGCGGACATGCCGGTGTACCGGGCCAAGATGTGGAAGAACCGCTGCGACGCGCCGCCGCCCGACTGCTGGACGCTGACCGACTGCAGGTCGGTGTCGGACAGGCCGGGGTGCGCGATCAGACTGGTCGTGTTCGCACCGGCCTGCTCCAGCTCGCGTTGCAGACCCAGGCCGAAGTGGAAGTTCGCAAGCTTGGCCTGGCCGTAGGCGCGCCACGGCCCGTAGTTGTCCTCCAGGTGCGGGTTGGCGACGTCGACGGCACGACCCGTGTGGTGCGCGGTGCTGGTGACCGTCACGACCCGGGACCCGGGCGTGCGCAGCAGCGCGGGCAGCAGCAGCGCGGTGAGTGTCCAGTGGCCCAGGTGGTCGACGCCGAACTGCATCTCGAAGCCGTCCACCGTCCTGGTCTGGGGGATGCCCATTACACCCGCGTTGTTGACCAGCAGGTGGAGGCGGGGGTGCGCGCCCAGGATCTGGGTCGCGGCCTCGCGTACCGAAGCCTGCGTGGACAGGTCCAGCGTCACCAGTTCCAAGGACGCGTCCGGCACGCTCGCACGGATCTGCTCGACCGCGTCGACGGCCTTCTGCCGGTTGCGTACCGCCATGACGACGTGCGCGCCCTTCGCTGCGAGCTCGCGGGCGGTCACCAGTCCGAGCCCGCCGTTGGCACCGGTCACCACGGCCGTCCGGCCGTGCTGGTCCGGGATGTCAGTAGTGGTCCACGCCATCTCACATACCTCCGAATGAATGTTCGTTTTATTTGATCGTTCCAGGGGGCGAGACCCGTGCCTCGCCGCCCTCATCCGTACCATTGGCGGCCTCGCCGGACACTCCGGTTCAAGTGCCCCTCAGGCGTGGGTGTTGTGGGCCGGGACGGTGGCCCGGCCCACAACACCGAGCTACGTGTGCACGACGAGATCAGTGCGTGTAGCCGGCCGCGCAGTGGTAGTTACGTGCGTTCGCGGTGTCGCCGTGACCCTTGTAGCGGGCGACCAGCGGGTACGCGCACAGCCTCCTGGTCACGGTCGTCTTCTGGGTGTCGGGATCGGTGAGTGTGGCGGGGAGGGTCGCCGGTGCGCGGCCGTGCTCGACCCAGTTCACGACTGCCGCCAGCGGATCACTGGGGATCGGTCCTGCGGCGTTGGCGCAATGGCCGGCGCCAGGGGCGAGGAAGAGGCGGGCGAAGGAGTTCGTTGCTCTGGCTCCGCCGTTGGCCTGCTGGACGCGCTGGTAGTAGGAGACCGTTCCCTGGGAGCTGATCAGTGGGTCGGCCTGCCCATGCCACAGCACGAGCTTCCCACCGTTGTTCCGGAAGGCGGAAACATCCGGATCGTCCGTGGAGAAAGCGGGGAACTCCTTGACCGACTGGTCGATGAGCTGGACGAACTTGTCATAGGTGAGCGTGTGCCAGTCCCAGTCCGGGTTGCGCTGGACCCAGCTGCCGAGCCAGTCCAGACCAACGGAGAACGGCTGTCCACTCAAGGCCCCATTGGCAGCAGTGGTCACTGCGAGATAGGACAACGGGGCGCCCCGCTCGAGGCCGTACCCCAGGAATCGTCCGTTCACCTTCGGTCCCTGCCAGATCTTGGCAATGACGGCGGCGTCCTTGGGCGTGATGGTGCCGCACGCAGTCTTGGCGCCGATGAGGCTGTTCGGGTTCCAGCGGCAGTCGGCCGGGGCGCCGATCACGCCGTCGGCGACGCCGTCGAGACGGTCGCAGGCCTTCACCACGGCATTTGTGAACGCTTCCTGCTTGCAGGTGGGCAGCAGGTGGTTGGCTTCCTTCATGACCAGTTGAGGCCAGATCAGCGAAGGCAGCACCTGGGGCTGATTGACGGCCGGAGCACCCGAGGTGATGCCGTCGTAGTCCTTCGGGTACCGCTGGGCCTCCATGAGTCCCATACGGCCGCCCATGGAGCAGCCGTTGAAGTAGGAGTAGGCGGGCTTCTTGGCGTAGTAGGCGTTGGTGACGGCCTTGCCGGTCACGGTCATCTCGTGGATGCCGGTCGAGGCGAAGGTGGTCAGCAGCGGCTGGTCGAGGGTGAGGTCGGGCTTGAGGACCCACTTGCCGTCGAGCCACGAGTTGTCGTGACCGCAGTTGGTGGACGCGCTGGCGTAGCCGGTCGTCACGCCGGTGGCCATGAGGCCGTAGTTGATGCCGCAGGAGAAACCACCGCCGCCGGCGCCCTGGAAGCGGCCGTTCCAGCGCTCGGGCAGCCACATCTTGATGGTGATGCGGTTGTTCGCCGTGTCGGTGCGGGTGAGAGTGACATCGCAGTAGGCGGGCAGGTCGGTGAACGGACCACCGAACTGGGATTCTGTGCCGGGCGCGGGCGCGAACGTCCCCGTCGTGTTGAGTTCCGCGCGATCGACAGTCACCCCGTCGATGTTCAGGGACGACCGCAGGCCGTCCGTGGAACAACCGGCCGGATCGGGCGGGGGCGCGGCCTGAGCGGCTTGCGCACCACCGCTCAGCGAGACAAGGAGAGCGAGTGCGCCCAACAGCGTCGGCACCAGCCGGCGCCGTCTGCGGTGGGACTTGGCTTTGATCATGATGATCTCCCAGGTGCTGCTGCGTTGTGTGGTGTTCAGGCTTGGGCGGCGGGGAGCAGAAGGCTCTCGTTGATGGCGAGGCGCTGTTTGGGCCGCTCCACGGCGAAGACGATCACTTCGGCGATGTCGCCCACGGTGACGGTCGCCTGGCTGTAGAGCTGTTCCGCGACGGCCTTCGCCTGCCCATGGGCGATGCGGGTGGGAGTTCCCTCGCGACCGCGCCGGGCTCGATGACACAGACCGGACATCGGGCAGCACCTCGTGCCGCAGCGATTCCGACCATCCGTGGAAGCCCATTTGGGCCGCGGCGTACACGCCGTTGCCGGCACGGGCCGAGCGGCCAGCGACGGAGGACATGTTGACGATGTCGCCACCGTCACCGTTGCGGATCCGGTCGAGGTATGGTCGGTCTACGGCGAGCCGGGATACGCCGACGGCTAGGACGGGCGCTGCTCCTGCGACTGGTCTCGTTCCCGCTCGGCGGGTGTGGATGCCCAGCTGGCGAGCAGGTCGAGTGCGTGCTGGGAGTTCGAACCCGGCTCGGCGGTGAAGATGACCAGCGTCAGTCCGGCGTCGGCGGTCAGCTCCAGCCCCTCGTAGGCCAGGTCCAGGTCACCGACCACCGGATGGTGCAGCCGCTTGATGCCCGTACGGTGGTGCCGCACGTCGTGCGCCGCCCATCGCGTGCGAAACTCCTCACTGCGGGTGGACAGCTCCCCGATGAGATCACTCAGCGCCCTGTCATAGGGGTTCTTACCTACCTCTGTGCGCAGCACCGCCACGATCTCGCGGGCGGTGTCATCCCAGTCACGGAAGTAGTCGGCCGCCCGCGAGCTCAGGAACCGGAACCGCGCGATATTGGCCGGCCGGGCAGGATCGTCGAACAAGGGCGAATTCAACGCCCGGCCCAGGCGGTTGGTCCCCACGATGTCGCAGCGGCCATTGCCCACCCAGGCGGGGGAGAACTGACTGTCCAGGATCTGCTGGATCACCGGGCGCATCCGCTGTGCGGCCGGACGGCGTCGCACCACCGCGCCGGTATTGGCCACCCGGGCCAGGTCGAACAAGTGCGTCCGCTCGGCCTCGTCCAACAGCAATGCACGGGCGACGGCATCCAGCACGCCCTCGGAGGCACCGCCCACGTTGCCGCGCTCCATCTGGGTGTAGTACTCCACCGACACCCCAGCCAGCTGGGCGACCTCGCTGCGGCGAAGGCCCGTGACCCGGCGGGGGCGGGCGCCACCGGAAGCGGCAAGGCCCACCTGCTCAGGAGTGACCTTGCCACGGCGAGAGACCAGGAAGTCTCGAACCTCACTGCGGTTGTCCATGCCCTTGAGGCTACGAGCCCGCCCACGTCCTAGGGAGACGCTGCGAGTAACCCCCTCGCGCACAGTTGCCCAGCACGGGCGGTCGTGTCGCATGCATGCGGTCGACTTCAATCACATCGTCGGCCTCCGTGTTGACGGCTTCCTCCACGGCCCGCGACCCAGCGGGGGACCTGCACACCTTCGCCGGCCCTGACCGACTCGCCGAACGCCTGGTCGGGCGACTGCTTCTGGAGGCCGCCAGACCGGGCATCGTCAAAGCCATCGCCGCGCAAGCCGACGAGCCCGAGGGTGGATTGGCTAAGAGGTCGTTTTCATCTGTCTCGTCCGCAAATAGTCTGCTTCTTGTCGTGCAGGGGTGCGGTACGGAAGAGGTACCCGCTGCGGTTGGGGCATGAGGGTCGGGTGATGTGTCGTGTGGGGTGGGATA
>NZ_JBHSFK010000096.1:0-5607 GCF_042653945.1 Streptomyces vulcanius
AGGACCTCGCACCGGCCCGCTCGATGGCCCGCCATCCGCTCTTCCAGGTCATGCTCGCCTTGCAGAACAACGCCCAAGCCGTCCTCGACCTGCCCGGTATCGACGCCGCACCGCTACCCGCCGGCGAGCCGGTGGCCAAGTTCGACCTGTCCTTCACCTTGGGCGAGACCTTCCACACCGACACCGACACCGACACCGACACCGATACCGGTACCGGTACTGGTAATCGTCCGGCCGGTCTGCACGGTGTTATCGACTACGCTCTCGACCTGTTCGACCGCGAAACGGTGGAGACCCTGGCCGAACGGTTCGTCCGCGTCCTGGACACCGTCACCGCCAACCCCCACCAGCACATCAACGCCATCGAGGTACTGGACCCGGCGGAGCGGAAGAAGATCCTGGTCGAGTGGAACGACACCGCCCGCGACGTGCCCGCCGTGACGCTGCCGGAACTGTTCCAGACCCAGGCCGCCCGCACCCCCGACGCGACCGCGGTGGCCTTCGCCGGCGCTGAGGTGACCTACGCCGAGCTCAACGAGCGTGCCAACCGCCTCGCCCGGCTGCTGATCGACCGTGGGGTGGGACCCGAGTCGCTGGTCGCAGTCATGGTGGAGCGCTCCATCGACCTGATCGTCGCTCTCCTCGCGGTGACGAAGGCCGGCGGCGCCTACCTGCCCATCGACCCGGACTACCCCGCCGAGCGGATCACCTATCTCCTCAGCGACGCCCAGCCCCTCCTGGTGCTCACCAGCGCGGATCTGGCCTCCCGCCTCACCGACGGCCACCCGCCCTACGTGGCCGTCGACGACCCCTGGACCGCCGCCGCACTCGAGGATTTCGACGACTCCGACCCCACCGACGTCGAGCGTCGTACCACCCTGGTGCCCGCCCACCCCGCGTATGTCATCTACACCTCCGGGTCCACCGGGTGGCCGAAGGGTGTGGCCGTCACCCACCAAGGGTTGCCGAGCCTGGTCGCCGCGCAGGCGGAGGAATTCGCGATCACAGCAGGTAGCCGGGTGCTGCAGTTCGCCTCGGCGAGCTTCGACGCGGCCACCTGGGAGATGGTGATGGCCTTGTGTAGCGGGGCCTGCCTCGTCTCGGGCGCGCCGCACGACCTGCTGCCGGGCCAGGCGCTCGTCCGCCTGGTCGCGGAGCGGTCGGTCACACACGCACTCCTGCCTCCCGCCGTACTGGCTCTCCTGGGACCGGACAGTCTGCCGTCGATCACGACCCTCATCACCGGCGGCGAAGCCCTCAGCCAGAACCTGGTTGCCCATTGGGCCGACGGCCGTCGTCTCATCAACGCCTACGGACCGACGGAATCCACTGTCTGCGCCACCATCACCAACCCCCTGTCCGCCGACGAACACAGCACCCCGCACATCGGCACGCCCGTCCCCAACACCCGGGTCTATGTGCTGGACTCGGCTCTGCGGCCGGTGCCGCCGGGGGTGGCGGGTGAGTTGTACCTCGCCGGCGCGGGCCTGGCCCGCGGCTATCTCGACCGGCCGGGGCTGACCGCGCAGCGGTTCGTCGCGAACCCGTTCGGTGGTCAGGGTGAGCGGATGTACCGCACCGGCGACCTGGCCCGGTGGAACGCCGACGGGCAACTCGAATACCTCGGCCGTACAGATGACCAGGTGAAGGTCCGGGGTTTCCGTATCGAGCTGGGTGAGGTCGAGGCCGCGCTGACTGCGCACTCGTCCGTGGCCCAGTCGGCGGTGGTGGTGCGTGAGGACCGCCCCGGGGACAAGCGCCTGGTCGGCTACCTCGTTCCCGCCACCGGTCACACAGGCGGTGTCGATACCGCTGCCCTGCGCGCCCATCTCGGCGCGATGCTGCCGGAGTACATGGTGCCGTCCGCGATGGTGGTGCTGGATGTGCTGCCGTTGACGGTGAACGGCAAGCTGGACCGTGAGGCTCTGCCTGCTCCGGACTACCAGGCGGTTGGCGGTGGCCGGGGGCCGGCCACGGTGCAGGAGGAGCTCCTGTGCTCGGTGTTCGCCGAGGTCCTGGGCCTGCCCATGGTCGGCGTGGACGACAACTTCTTCGAACTGGGCGGCCACTCACTGCTCGCGGTGCGGGTGGTCGAGCTGCTGCGCGCCCGGGGGATATCGGTTGACGTGCGGTCGTTGTTCGCGGCGCCCACGGCTGCCGGACTGGCTGCGTCGGATGGTCGGGCCGAGGTGGCGGTGCCGGAGAACCGGATTCCGGACAACGCCCTGACCATTTCTCCCGACATGCTCGCCCTGGTGGATCTGACCCGCGGGGAGATCGACCGGATCGTGGCCCGGGTTCCCGGCGGAGCGGGCAACCTGGCGGATGTGTACCCGCTGGCTCCGCTGCAGGAAGGGATCCTCTTCCACCACCTGATGGGTGACTCCGGTGACGGGACCGATGTGTATGTGCTGCCCGTGCTGTTGGGCTTCGACTCCCGGCAGCGGCTCGACGGGTTTGTGGACGCACTGCAGAAGGTCGTCGACCGGCATGACATCCTGCGGACCGCCGTCTTGTGGGAAGGACTGCGCGAACCGGTCCAGGTGGTAGTGCGCCGTGCTGCGATCCCGGTGGAAAGCGTTGACTTGCCCGAGGGGCCTGACGACGAGGTGACCGGCCGGATGCTGGCCGCGTGTCCTGGATCGATGGACATCGGCCAGGCACCGCTGATCCGCGTGTACACGGCGACCGACCCGGTGAACGGTCAGTGGCTCGCACTCGTTCAGGCCCATCACCTGATCTCGGACCACACCACCCTGGACGTGCTGCTGCAGGAGGTGCGCTCGTTCATCACGGGCCGCGAGGACACCCTGCCCGCGCCTCTGCCGTTCCGGAACTTCGTTGCCCAGGCCCGCCTGCGGGTAGCGCAGGAGGAACACCAGAGGTACTTCTCCACCCTGCTGGGGGACGTGACCGAGCCGACCGCGCCGTTCGGCCTGCTCGACGTCCGCGGCGACGGCACCGGCGTGGCGGAGTCCCGTCGCGTGATGGATGCGGAACTCGCGCGGCGACTGCGGGACCAGTCACGCCGGCTGGGCGTGAGCCCGGCCACGGTCTTGCACGTGGTGTGGGCGCGGGTTCTGGCGGCCACCACGGGCCGGGACGACGTCGTCTTCGGTACCGTCCTGTTCGGCCGTATGGCCGCGGGAAGCGGCGCCGACCGCGTTCTGGGCCTGTTCATCAACTCCCTGCCGGTACGGGTGCAGACTCACGGCGCGCAGGTGATGGACACGGTCCGGTCGGTGCAAAACCAGCTGGCGGACTTGCTCGTCCACGAACACGCCCCTTTGAAACTGGCCCGGCAGGCCAGCGGTATCCAGGCGGACACCCCGCTGTTCACCTCCCTGTTCAATTACCGGCACTCCAGGAGCGCTGAGCCAGGAACGGACAACAGCCTTGACGGCATCGCGATGCTGTACGCCCAGGAGCGGACGAACTACCCGATCGGGCTGAACGTCGACGACACCGGTGACGGATTCACCCTCACCGTGCAGGTCGCCGAACCCGTCTCGGGTGAATCACTGTGCGCCATGGTCCATACCGCCGCCGAAGGCGTCGTCGCCGCCCTGGAAACAGCGCCGCACCAGCAGATCAGCACGGTGGAGGTCCTCGATCCCGCGGAGCGGAACCGGGTCCTGGTCGAGTGGAACGACACCGCCCGGGAGGTGCCCGCTGCGACGTTGCCGGAACTGTTCCAGGCCCAGGCGGCCCGCACCCCCGACGCGACCGCCCTCGTCTTCGAGGACGTGGAACTGAGTTATGCGGAACTCAACGCCCGCGCCAACCGCCTCGCCCGGCTGCTGATCGACCGCGGGGTGGGACCCGAGTCGCTGGTCGCGGTCATGATGCACCGCTCGGCCGACCTCGTCGTCGCTCTCCTCGCGGTGACGAAGGCCGGCGGCGCCTACCTGCCCATTGACCCCGACTACCCCGCCGAGCGGATCACCTACCTCCTCAGCGACGCCCAGCCCCTCCTGATGCTCACCAGCACGGATCTGGCCTCCCGCCTCACCGGCGGAGAGGTGTCGCACCTGGCCGTCGACGACCCCCGGACCATCACCGCACTCGGGGACATCGAGGACACCGACCCCACCGACACCGAGCGCCGCACCACCCTGCTGCCCGCCCACCCCGCGTATGTCATCTACACCTCCGGGTCCACCGGACGGCCGAAGGGTGTGGCCGTCACCCACCAAGGACTGCCGAGCCTGGTCGCCGCGCAGGCGGAGGAATTCGCGATCACAGCAGGTAGCCGGGTGCTGCAGTTCGCCTCGGCGAGCTTCGACGCGGCCACCTGGGAGATGGTGATGGCCTTGTGCAACGGGGCCTGCCTCGTCTCGGCCGCGCCGCACGACCTGCTGCCGGGCCAGGCGCTCGTCCGCCTGGTCGCGGAGCGGTCGGTCACACACGCCACCCTGCCCCCCGCCGCACTGGCCCTCCTGGGACCGGACAGTCTGCCGTCGATCACGACCCTCATCACCGCCGGCGAGGCCCTCAGCCAGAACCTGGTTGCCCATTGGGCCGACGGCCGTCGGCTCATCAACGCCTACGGACCGACGGAATCCACTGTCTGCGCCACCATCACCAACCCCCTGTCCGCCGACGAACACAGCACCCCGCACATCGGCACGCCCATCGCCAACACCCGGGTCTATGTGCTGGACTCGGCTCTGCGGCCGGTGCCGCCGGGGGTGGCGGGTGAGTTGTACCTCGCCGGCGCGGGCCTGGCCCGCGGCTATCTCGACCGGCCGGGGCTGACCGCGCAGCGGTTCGTCGCCAACCCCTTCACTCCGGGTGAGCGGATGTACCGCACCGGCGACCTGGCGAAATGGCGACCGGACGGTGTCCTGGACTTCCTGGGCCGTACGGATGACCAGGTGAAGGTTCGTGGTTTCCGTATCGAGCTGGGTGAGGTCGAGGCCGCGCTGAGCGCACATCCGTCCGTGGCCCAGTCGGTGGTGGTGGTGCGTGAGGACCGCCCTGGGGACAAGCGCCTGGTCGGCTACCTCGTCCCGGTGAGCGGTCCGGAGGGTGCGGACGTCGCCGGAGTGCGCGCCCATCTCGGCGCGATGCTGCCGGAGTACATGGTGCCGTCCGTGCTGGTGGTGCTGGATGTGCTGCCGTTGACGGTGAACGGCAAGCTGGACCGTAGGGCTCTGCCTGCTCCGGATTACCAGGTGGCCGGCGGTGGCCGGGGGCCGGTCACGGTGCAGGAGGAGCTCCTGTGCTCGGTGTTCGCCGAGGTCCTGGGCCTGCCCACGGTCGGCGTGGACGACAACTTCTTCGAACTGGGCGGCCACTCACTGCTCGCGGTGCAGCTGACCAACAGGATCCGGACGGCTCTGGGAGTCGAAGTCGCGATGCGGGCGCTGTTCGAGGCGCCGACCGTGGCCGGACTCGCGCAGCGGCTGACGGATTCGGGTGCGGCACGTCCCGCGCTGGTGGCGATGACACGGCCCAAGGCGGTACCGGTCTCGTTTGCGCAGCAGCGGTTGTGGTTCCTGGGGGAGTTGGAGGGTCCGTCGGCGACCTACAACATTCCTGTGGCTGTGCGGTTGACGGGTGATGTGGACGTTGAGGCGTTGCGGATGGCGTTGGGTGATGTGG
>NZ_JBHSFK010000097.1:0-5524 GCF_042653945.1 Streptomyces vulcanius
TCCGGCAAGGGCGGGATCGCGTACGTCCTGAAGAACGACCACAAGCTGGACCTGCCCCGCCGGATGCAGATCGAGTTCTCCAAGCTCATCCAGGCGAAGACGGACGCCGAGGGCGGCGAGATCACCGCGGCCCAGATCTGGTCCGTCTTCCAGGACGAGTACCTGCCGAACCCCGAGAACCCCTGGGGCCGTATCGCGCTGCGGGACGGCACCCACGCCTCGGTCGCCTCCGACGGCGGTGACACGCTCACCGTCGAGGCTCGCGTGGACGGCGTCGACACGGTCCTGACCGGCCACGGCAACGGTCCGATATCCGCCTTCGCCGACGCCCTGTCCGGCCTCGGCATCGACATCCGGGTGCTGGACTACAGCGAGCACACCATGAGCGCCGGCGCGGCTGCCCGGGCCGCCTCGTACATCGAATGCGCCCTCGACGGCCGGGTGCTGTGGGGAGTCGGCATCGATGTCAACACGACCTGGGCCTCGCTCAGGGCGGTGACCTCGGCGGTCAACCGGCTGCGAAAGGCCCCGCACAGCGGTGTGGCGAACGGCGGCACGGACGCGTGAAATCCAGAATCGATCCGCTGTCCATGGCTGCGATGGCGATCGCCGTGGTCTCCATCTCGGCCACCGCCCCGCTCACCGCCGCCGCCACCGCGTCACCGCTCGCCATGGCCTTCTGGCGCAACTGCCTCGGCTTCGCCACGCTCGGGCCCTTCCTGCTGATCCTGCGCCGCCGTGAGGTGGCACGCGTCGCGCGCGGCGAGCGCGGCCTCCTGCGCAGGGAACAGTGGCGCCCCCTGGTCTTCGGCTTTCTCGCGGCCACGGCACTCGCCCTGCACTTCGCGGCCTTCATGACGAGCACTCAGCTGACCTCGGTCGCCATGTCCACCGCGCTCGTCGCCACCCAGCCCGTCTGGCAGGCCCTCATCGCCGCCGGCCAGGGCGTCAAGGCGTCGCGCAGGACCTGGGCCGGTCTCACGCTCGCCGTCCTCGGAGCGGCGGCTGCCGCCGGTGTGGACATCACGTCCGGCAGTGACACGGCGCTGCTGGGCGACCTGCTCGCCCTCGCCGGAGCCGTCGCCCAGGCCGGGTACACCGCCCTCAGCGAGAAGTCGCGCGCGGATGTGAGCGCCCCGCTGTACTCGACGTTCACCGCGCTGGTCTGCGGCATGGAACTCCTCGTGGTCTGCTGGCTGGCGGACATCCCGCTCACGGGTTTCGACCAGGCCACCCACCTGTCGCTGCTCGGGCTGCTCCTCCTCCCCCAGTTGCTGGGGCTCGGATCGCTGAACTTCGTCCTCGGCAGGACGTCGGCGACGACGATGAGTGTCCTGCTGCTGCTGGAGACTCCGGTGGCCGCGCTGATGGCGTGGTCGTTCATGGGGCAGGGTGTCCAGGCCGCGACCGTGCCCGGGCTGCTGCTGGTCATCGTCGGCGTCACGGTCGTGGTGACGAGTGGCGACGCGGGGAGGACCGCGCCGGAGGACCAGTGGGCGGGAACACCGCCGTATCCGCCGTATCCGCCGCACTTCCCGTCCACGGCCGGTTCGTCCATCGCCTGGGAACCGCGGACCGACACACCGGAGGCAACCCTCACGTTGTCGCTACGACGTCCGCCGCGCCGGCCCGAGGACGGACAGGACCCCAGAGTCGACTGGGCACGACACTCGCGGAGCGAGAGTCCGACGGTTCAGCTCAGCTTCCACCCCACGGGGGCGTTCGACACGATCTTCCTGGGCAGACCGCGCGCGCAGCCGACGACGGAGTCGGCGGGGGCGGCGGAGTCGGTCCCCCAGCCGTGATCAGCCGCGGAAACGGGAGCGCGCCGACGGCGGGACCGCCGTCAGTCCCCGCCGTGGCCGTCGCCGCCCGGCCCGGCATCCGGCACCAGGCCCTGCCGGGCCAGGCTGCCGTCCAGCCAGGCCGCGGCCAGTTCCACCCGGGAGCGGCGGCCGGTCCGCTGGAACAACCGCGACAGCCGCTGCTCGACGGTCTTCTCGCTGCACGCCAGCCGGGCGGCTATCTGCCGGTTGGTGGAGCCGTCGCTCACCATGCCGATGAGCCGCACGTCCCGCTCGCTCAGCCCTTCCGACGCCGTACGACGCCTGGGGAGCGAAACGTTGCGCCGTGCCGCCGCCGCGCCGAGCAGACTGCGGACGGGCCGCCCCATGCCCAGCGCGTGCACAGTCCGCGTCGCCTCGGCCAGCCACCGCGACGGGTCGTCGCCGACATCCGTCAGGCACTGGCAGCAGTCCACGCTCAGGGGCAGGTCGACGCGCTGCCGCACCAGCCGGTACGCGGCCAGCGCGCTGTCCGCGTCGCCGTGCACCATCCCGCGCCCCACGAGCACCGCCTCGTGCGTCATGGGCGAGGCCGCCTCCTCGTGCAGCGCCTCCAGGTGCCCCAGCGTCTCCCGCGCCGCCTCCGGGCTGTCCTGTGCCGTGACCGACAGGATCCGCAGCAGCACCCTGTCGACCCCCGCCAGCAGTCCGCTCTCCCGCGCCCGCCGCACGTCGCGCCATGCCTCCGCCAGGGCCTCCTCCGCCTGCCCCGACCAGTACCGGACGCCCAGCCGCACCCGGGCCACCAGCGGATGGCCGACGGACTCGGGGATCAGCTCCAGCCACTCCCGGGCTCGCCCGTACTCGCCGCGCATGAGCTGGATCTCGGCCGCCAGCGCCCGGGCCAGCTGTCCGACACCGGCCGCGCCGTCGGACCGGCCCCGCGCCTCGATCCGGCGGGCTCGGGACAGGGCGCTGTCCCACTGGCCCGTCAGATAGTCGCCCACCAGGGCGTGGTACCGGACGGCCGTGCTCTCGCCCGCCCCGACGTACCGCTCCCCGAGCACGGCGTGCAGAGCGCCCGCCAGATCGCCGTACGCGGCGGCGTTCCGCAGCCGGTCCAGGGCCGCCTCGCCGAGCGCGTGCTGCGGCAGCCCCCGCCGGGCACGCTCGAACTCCCCACCGCCGCCCACTGCGGCTGCCAGCAGCCGGACCTCCGCGGGCGACGGGACCGGCCCGGAGCCGGACTCCCGCCCGGTGTCCGGCACACGGTCGCCCGCCGGCCCCGGCCGGAAGGTCATCGGCGTGACCGGGCCGATCCCGTACGCACCACCGAGCGCCGCCAGTCCGACGGCGGCGGGCATCCTCCCGATCGCCGCACGGTAGCGGGGGTCGGCGTCGTCACTGTGCGGGGACCGATGCTCATGCAACGCCGACAGCGCCCAGGCCCGGGCAACACCCACCAGAACACCCTGGCCCTCACTGTGCGACCCGTACGACCCGTACGACCCGTACGACCCGTGGGGCCTGTGCAACTCGTGCGGTCTTTGCGACCCGGTCGGCCCGTCGAGGCACGCGAGCATCGGCTCGCCGAGCGCGAGTACGCCGATGTGGTCGGGATGCCGCAGGCTCAGGGCGACGGACTCGCGCAGCGCGCCGGGTGTGCCGTCGCCGTACGGCGCCGGACTTCCTGCCACCGAGCCCTCCTCGGCCGCCCAGGGCGACCGGTCGGGAGCTATGCCGCCGGGCGCGGCCGGACGGTTCGTCGGCGTCTCGTCCGGGGGCGGGGCCGTCGCTGTCACGTTCCCGAACGGCCACGGCCGCCCGGCGTCCGGCACGGCGGCGCCCAGCCGGTCGGCCAGCGTTCGGGTGACCGTGCCGTACGCCGGCCGCGCCCCGCCGGGGTCGGGCAGCGACCGCAGCGCCGCCGCGAGCGCCGGAACGGCGAACGCCGCCCTGCCGTCCGGGTCGACGGTCACGACCCGGTCCCCGACCAGGCCGTCCACCCTGCGCCCGACGGCGTCGAGCAGCCCGTCCGGCGACTTCGCGAGGTGCAGGGCGTCGAGCCACAGGGCGCCCCGCTCGGCCAGCCGGGCGAGCGCGACCGCCGTCGCGACCGTGTCGGCGTCCGGCGGCCCGTCCGGCCAGCCGTACCGGCCCAGCTCCGCGACGTCGGCCCTGAGCCGCAGCCCGCCCTCCGGCACGGTCAGGCACACCTGGCCGTCGAGTTCGAGCAGGGCGCCGCACTCCTCCAGCGAGGCGAGCACCGACAGCACGGCCCCCGGGCTCCCCGCCAGGGGGCCCAGCGCGTGCGACACCTCCGTCAGCAGTTCGGGTTCGACGGGTCGGCCCAGCCGCCGCACGATGAGCGCGCCGACCGCGTCCGGCGACAGCGGCTGCAGTTCGAGCACCCGGTCCGCCGACGCGAGCAGCTGCGCTCCGGTGACGTGCCCCGGGTTCATCGGCCGCCCGGCCAGCACCACCGGCACGCCGACGGGACGGAACGCGCGCAGCAGCAGCCCCAGGGCGGAGGCCGTCCGCGCCGGCATCTGCCGTACGTTGTCGAGGATCAGGGCGAAGGGGACGTACTGGGCCGCGTCCGCCAGCACCTCCGCCAGGGCCGACAGCAGGGCGACCTCGCCGCCGGGGTCGGTGGTCCGCGCACGCATCCGACGTACCTTGGCGACGCGCGCCGGGAGCCGGCCGTCGGGAATCTTGGCGAGTACGGCGCAGACGGCGTTCACGAGGGACGCCGTACCGGGCGGGCCCTCGGCGGCTTCCCAGCGGAGCCGCAGGACCCTGCCGCCCTCCTGGACCGCGGCCCACCGCGCCTGCTCCAGGACGGCGGTCTTGCCGGTGCCGGCCGCACCGCTGACCAGCACGGTCCGCGCCGCGGCACCGGTGGCGCGCAACGCCTCGGCCACCGCCTCGACTTCGCCGTGCCTGCCGACAAGAGGCGAACGGTGTTCCTGCATCACGACTCCGAACAGACCGCCTGTTTCCCTGCCTGGTTCGCCATGATTACAGGAAAAGAAGACAGGAAGGTTGCGGTGGGGACAGTGGCTGCTCATACGGACACCGAGCTGATTCTCGGTGGCACTCCCGTGCGTCTCGACCGGACGGGTGAGCGGCTGACCGGCCGGGAGCGCGAGTCGGACGAGCTCGACGGCGGCCTCCGCGATCCGGCCGGCCCGCGCCTGGTGTTCGTCCGGGGGGAACGGGGCATCGGGCGCAGCGCGTTCGTGCGCGCCGCCGCCGACCGGCTCACCGCGTCGGGGATCGCGGTCCTGTCCGTGAACTGCGTTCCCGGTGACGGCGAACGTCCGCTGATGCTGGCGCTGCGACTGGTCAGGGCCCTGGAGGAGCACCGGTCCGCCGCGGCGCGACGGCGCCCGGCGCGCAAGCCGGGTGCGAAGGCGCTGTCCGCCGTGCAGCGGGGCGACCGGGCGGCGATGGCCGAGGCGCTCGCCGCCGCGCTGGCGCAGCCGACACCCGTGACCGTGCTCGTCGACGACACCCAGCACGCCGACCCCGATTCCCTGGCGCTGCTCCACCAGACCGACCTCCGCCGCGTCCCACCGGGCACCCGCCTGCTGCTCACGACAATCCAGCACACAGAACCGCCCCGCACCCAGCCTTCCCCCGGCCCCGACCTCCCCCCGGACCAACAGCCCTCGCCCCCTTCCCCCGGCACCACCCCCACCCCGGACGGGCAGCCCCCGCGCACCTCCCCCCCCCCC
>NZ_JBHSFK010000098.1:0-5176 GCF_042653945.1 Streptomyces vulcanius
ACAGTCGTTGCCTCAGAACTAACACAGTGGACGCGAGCAACTGAGGACAAGCCCTCGGCCTATTAGTACCGGTCACCTCCACCCATTACTGGGCTTCCAGATCCGGCCTATCAACCCAGTCGTCTACTGGGAGCCTTACCCCATCAAGTGGGTGGGAATACTCATCTCGAAGCAGGCTTCCCGCTTAGATGCTTTCAGCGGTTATCCCTCCCGAACGTAGCCAACCAGCCATGCCCTTGGCAGAACAACTGGCACACCAGAGGTTCGTCCGTCCCGGTCCTCTCGTACTAGGGACAGCCCTTCTCAATATTCCTGCGCGCGCAGCGGATAGGGACCGAACTGTCTCACGACGTTCTAAACCCAGCTCGCGTACCGCTTTAATGGGCGAACAGCCCAACCCTTGGGACCGACTCCAGCCCCAGGATGCGACGAGCCGACATCGAGGTGCCAAACCATCCCGTCGATATGGACTCTTGGGGAAGATCAGCCTGTTATCCCCGGGGTACCTTTTATCCGTTGAGCGACGGCGCTTCCACAAGCCACCGCCGGATCACTAGTCCCGACTTTCGTCCCTGCTCGACCCGTCGGTCTCACAGTCAAGCTCCCTTGTGCACTTACACTCAACACCTGATTGCCAACCAGGCTGAGGGAACCTTTGGGCGCCTCCGTTACTCTTTAGGAGGCAACCGCCCCAGTTAAACTACCCATCAGACACTGTCCCTGATCCGGATCACGGACCCAGGTTAGACATCCAGCACGACCAGACTGGTATTTCAACGACGACTCCACCTGAACTGGCGTCCAAGCTTCACAGTCTCCCAGCTATCCTACACAAGCCGAACCGAACACCAATATCAAACTGTAGTAAAGGTCCCGGGGTCTTTCCGTCCTGCTGCGCGAAACGAGCATCTTTACTCGTAGTGCAATTTCACCGGGCCTATGGTTGAGACAGTCGAGAAGTCGTTACGCCATTCGTGCAGGTCGGAACTTACCCGACAAGGAATTTCGCTACCTTAGGATGGTTATAGTTACCACCGCCGTTTACTGGCGCTTAAGTTCTCAGCTTCGCCACCCCGAAGAGTGACTAACCGGTCCCCTTAACGTTCCAGCACCGGGCAGGCGTCAGTCCGTATACATCGCCTTACGGCTTCGCACGGACCTGTGTTTTTAGTAAACAGTCGCTTCTCGCTGGTCTCTGCGGCCACCCCCAGCTCGAACAGTAAATGCTCTCACCAGGTGTGGCCCCCCTTCTCCCGAAGTTACGGGGGCATTTTGCCGAGTTCCTTAACCATAGTTCACCCGAACGCCTCGGTATTCTCTACCAGACCACCTGAGTCGGTTTAGGGTACGGGCCGCCATGAAACTCGCTAGAGGCTTTTCTCGACAGCATAGGATCATCCACTTCACCACAATCGGCTCGGCATCAGGTCTCACCCACATGCCATCCGGATTTACCTGGATGACGGGCTACACCCTTACCCCGGGACAACCACCGCCCGGGATGGACTACCTTCCTGCGTCACCCCATCACTCACCTACTACAAGTCTGGTCCGTCGGCTCCACCACTTTCCATTCCCCGAAGGGTCCGGAACGGCTTCACGGACTTAGCATCGCCTGATTCAATGTTTGACGCTTCACAGCGGGTACCGGAATATCAACCGGTTATCCATCGACTACGCCTGTCGGCCTCGCCTTAGGTCCCGACTTACCCTGGGCAGATCAGCTTGACCCAGGAACCCTTAGTCAATCGGCGCACACGTTTCCCACGTGTGAATCGCTACTCATGCCTGCATTCTCACTCGTCAACCGTCCACAACTCGCTTACGCGGCTGCTTCACCCGGCAGACGACGCTCCCCTACCCATCACGATCCCCGTTGGGGGTACATATCGCAATGACACGACTTCGGCGGTACGCTTGAGCCCCGCTACATTGTCGGCGCGGAATCACTAGACCAGTGAGCTATTACGCACTCTTTCAAGGGTGGCTGCTTCTAAGCCAACCTCCTGGTTGTCTGTGCGACTCCACATCCTTTCCCACTTAGCGTACGCTTAGGGGCCTTAGTCGATGCTCTGGGCTGTTTCCCTCTCGACCATGGAGCTTATCCCCCACAGTCTCACTGCCGCGCTCTCACTTACCGGCATTCGGAGTTTGGCTAAGGTCAGTAACCCGGTAGGGCCCATCGCCTATCCAGTGCTCTACCTCCGGCAAGAAACACACGACGCTGCACCTAAATGCATTTCGGGGAGAACCAGCTATCACGGAGTTTGATTGGCCTTTCACCCCTAACCACAGGTCATCCCCCAGGTTTTCAACCCTGGTGGGTTCGGTCCTCCACGACCTCTTACAGCCGCTTCAACCTGCCCATGGCTAGATCACTCCGCTTCGGGTCTTGAGCGTGCTACTCCACCGCCCTGTTCGGACTCGCTTTCGCTACGGCTACCCCACCCGGGTTAACCTCGCAACACACCGCAAACTCGCAGGCTCATTCTTCAAAAGGCACGCAGTCACGAGACAAAGAGCAAGCTCTCCGTCCGACGCTCCCACGGCTTGTAGGCACACGGTTTCAGGTACTATTTCACTCCGCTCCCGCGGTACTTTTCACCATTCCCTCACGGTACTATCCGCTATCGGTCACCAGGGAATATTTAGGCTTAGCGGGTGGTCCCGCCAGATTCACACGGGATTTCTCGGGCCCCGTGCTACTTGGGTGTCTCTCAAACGAGCCGCTGACGTTTCGACTACGGGGGTCTTACCCTCTACGCCGGACCTTTCGCATGTCCTTCGCCTACATCAACGGTTTATGACTCGTCCTGCCGCCGGCAGACGACAGAAGAGAGATCCCACAACCCCCACAACGCAACCCCTGCCGGGTCTCACACGTCATAGGTTTGGCCTCATCCGGTTTCGCTCGCCACTACTCCCGGAATCACGGTTGTTTTCTCTTCCTGCGGGTACTGAGATGTTTCACTTCCCCGCGTTCCCTCCACACTGCCTATGTGTTCAGCAGCGGGTGACAGCCCATGACGACTGCCGGGTTTCCCCATTCGGAAACCCCCGGATCAAAGCCTGGTTGACGACTCCCCGGGGACTATCGTGGCCTCCCACGTCCTTCATCGGTTCCTGGTGCCAAGGCATCCACCGTGCGCCCTTAAAAACTTGGCCACAGATGCTCGCGTCCACTGTGCAGTTCTCAAACAACGACCAGCCACCCATCACCCCCGGCACACACCGGAGTTCACTGGGGCCGGCACCTGAAGGAACATCATTCCCTCAGACACCCAACAGCGTGCCCGACCCGGACCCGTCCGGAGACCATGCATTCCACGCTCTCACGAGCAGTACTAGCAAGCCTCCGACCCAGAACCAGGCCGAATAATCAACGTTCCACCCATGAGCAACCGTGCAGAACATTTGCCTGCAGTCGGCTATTGCTCCTTAGAAAGGAGGTGATCCAGCCGCACCTTCCGGTACGGCTACCTTGTTACGACTTCGTCCCAATCGCCAGTCCCACCTTCGACAGCTCCCTCCCCACAAGGGGGTTGGGCCACCGGCTTCGGGTGTTACCGACTTTCGTGACGTGACGGGCGGTGTGTACAAGGCCCGGGAACGTATTCACCGCAGCAATGCTGATCTGCGATTACTAGCAACTCCGACTTCATGGGGTCGAGTTGCAGACCCCAATCCGAACTGAGACAGGCTTTTTGAGATTCGCTCAACCTCACGGTATCGCAGCTCTTTGTACCTGCCATTGTAGCACGTGTGCAGCCCAAGACATAAGGGGCATGATGACTTGACGTCGTCCCCACCTTCCTCCGAGTTGACCCCGGCAGTCTCCTGTGAGTCCCCACCACCCCGAAGGGCGTGCTGGCAACACAGAACAAGGGTTGCGCTCGTTGCGGGACTTAACCCAACATCTCACGACACGAGCTGACGACAGCCATGCACCACCTGTACACCGACCACAAGGGGGACCCTGTCTCCAGGGTTTTCCGGCGTATGTCAAGCCTTGGTAAGGTTCTTCGCGTTGCGTCGAATTAAGCCACATGCTCCGCTGCTTGTGCGGGCCCCCGTCAATTCCTTTGAGTTTTAGCCTTGCGGCCGTACTCCCCAGGCGGGGAACTTAATGCGTTAGCTGCGGCACCGACGACGTGGAATGTCGCCAACACCTAGTTCCCACCGTTTACGGCGTGGACTACCAGGGTATCTAATCCTGTTCGCTCCCCACGCTTTCGCTCCTCAGCGTCAGTAATGGCCCAGAGATCCGCCTTCGCCACCGGTGTTCCTCCTGATATCTGCGCATTTCACCGCTACACCAGGAATTCCGATCTCCCCTACCACACTCTAGTCTGCCCGTATCGAATGCAGACCCGGGGTTAAGCCCCGGGCTTTCACATCCGACGCGACAGACCGCCTACGAGCTCTTTACGCCCAATAATTCCGGACAACGCTTGCGCCCTACGTATTACCGCGGCTGCTGGCACGTAGTTAGCCGGCGCTTCTTCTGCAGGTACCGTCACTCTCGCTTCTTCCCTGCTGAAAGAGGTTTACAACCCGAAGGCCGTCATCCCTCACGCGGCGTCGCTGCATCAGGCTTCCGCCCATTGTGCAATATTCCCCACTGCTGCCTCCCGTAGGAGTCTGGGCCGTGTCTCAGTCCCAGTGTGGCCGGTCGCCCTCTCAGGCCGGCTACCCGTCGTCGCCTTGGTGAGCCACTACCTCACCAACAAGCTGATAGGCCGCGGGCTCATCCTGCACCGCCGGAGCTTTACAACCCGGGAGATGCCTCCCAGGCTCATATCCGGTATTAGACCCCGTTTCCAGGGCTTGTCCCAGAGTGCAGGGCAGATTGCCCACGTGTTACTCACCCGTTCGCCACTAATCCACCCCGAAAGGCTTCATCGTTCGACTTGCATGTGTTAAGCACGCCGCCAGCGTTCGTCCTGAGCCAGGATCAAACTCTCCGTGAATGTTTTCCCGTAATCGGGACGACACCACGAGAGCGGTGCGGAGGGAGGAATAATCCCCCCGCACACAGCGTCCTCGCTGTGTTCTACTTCAAAGGAACCTCATCCCCGGCTATCACTGCCGTGGGACGGGGTATCAACATATCTGGCGTTGATTTTTGGCACGCTGTTGAGTTCTCAAGGAACGGACGCTTCCTTTGTACTCACCC
>NZ_JBHSFK010000099.1:0-5029 GCF_042653945.1 Streptomyces vulcanius
CCACCACCTTGAGGCCGTGTCGGGGCCGGTGGCACCACCCGCGCGAACAACTCCCACAACTCATCCGGCACCAGACGCTCCACGATGTCCACGACCGCAGACTATCGAACGCGCCAAATGAGATGTCTTCTAAGCACCTCACAGACGGTGGACTTTCCACTGCCTGGCAGCCCGGCAACGAGCACCACCAC
Source organism: Streptomyces vulcanius (assembly GCF_042653945.1). NCBI lineage: Bacteria > Bacillati > Actinomycetota > Actinomycetes > Kitasatosporales > Streptomycetaceae > Streptomyces > Streptomyces vulcanius. Next base: position 192 of record NZ_JBHSFK010000099.1, read on the forward strand.
GGGCTGATCCTGCGGAACAGCATCCTTGGTGCAGGCAGGCAAGATCTGCGACGCCAGGATCTCCTCGTGCTCGGGCTCGGGCAGCACGACCGGGCGGACATCCGCGTCCTTCACCGCAATCCCTTCTTCTTCTCCTGGAGCCGGCGGCCGTCCCGGGGACCCAGGTGGTACGCCTCGGACGAGTAGCTGCGGCTGGTCATCGGGTGCTCTCCGCCTCGGTCAGAACCAGTGGGGACGGTAGGCGCCGCCGACGCGGGTGGGGCAGTCGTCGCCGGGCCGGAGCGGAAGCTCCCCCGCCGTGTACGCCGTGGCGATCGCCTCGGCGTCGAGTTCACGGTCGCCGACGGCCGTGAACTCCCACTTGTTCGGCTCTGCCTCGCGCCAGCCGGCCGGGTCGACCTCGTAGACGCGCCGCACGATGCCGTCTACGGCGACGATGGCGTACTTCGCCTCGGCACGAACCTTCTTGCCGATGGGCCAGACGCCGCGGTCACTGTCGTACTGCTCGGAACCGCCGACTTCTCCGACACGGACACGTGCGTCGCGACCACCCCGGCCACCGGTACCTCACGCGCCCGGCCCGAGCTTGGTGCGGTCTTCCACCCGCTGCTTGAGGCCGGTGTTGAAGGCGGCGTACCCGTCTTTTTTGGGTGTTCTGAGGAAGGGCCGGATCAGGGTGACCAGGGCGCCGGAGAATTCCTCGTGGTTGGTCAGGCGGGTGGTGCCGTCGTGGTTGGGGGAAAGGACGAAGGAGTGCTGGCCGTGGAACAGCTGCTTGATGCCGAGCGTGCCGACCCACCGCAGTTCCTGGCCAGGCGTAGCGACGGTGACCGTGGGCCTGAAGGTCATGCCCGGCATGCGCATCGTGAGCCGGCTTCCCACTTGAGCGGTTCCGTCGGCTGCGGAGAAGGTGCTCCACTCGCCGTAGGCGGCGAAGTCGGTGAGGACGTCCCACACCGCTTGCGGGGTGGCGTCGATGTCAATAACGGCGGTGAGGACCGGCTTCATGGTGGTTTCCACTTCTGGCTGGCGCGGGAGGGAGGGGCGGGGGTTCGGAGAGCGGGTGGTCTACCGGTGGTCGGTGGGGCCGGGGACTGGCGTGGAGCGCAGTCCACGGCGGTCAGAGCGTCACGCCCGGCGCGGCCGTGCTGGAGGGGGCGCTGTGGGTGCTGGTGGCCGTGGTCTCCTGCAGGCCGTGGTCGATGAAGTCGATCATCCAGGTGAAGCTGTCGTCGATGTCGGTGGCGAACTGGAACCCGCCGGCTGCTTCCAGGGATGCGTATCCGTGCAGGACGGTGCGCAGCATCCGCAGCGCGTGGATCTGCTGGTCGGGGTCGATCCGGTAGCCGTGCAGCATGGCCGCCCAGGAGTCGACCACCCGGTTGAGGGCGTCGATGAGGGGGTCGTCGGGTCCGGTCGGGCGGGCGGCGTTGGCTGCGGCGTATCGGCCGTGGTGGTCCTTGACGAACGTCCGCATCGCCTGTGCGCCGCGGGTCAGGGCTTCGGTGCCGGACCGGCCCTGGATGGCGTCGCGGATGGCGTCGGCGCACTGGTTCATGGCCAGGATGGCGATCCGGTGGGCGAGGTCGGTCTGGCCGGTGACGTGCTTGTACAGCGAGGGGGTCTTGACCCCGAGCCGTTCGGCGACCAGGCCCATGCCGAGCTGGTCGAACCCGACCTCGTCGACCAGGGCGGCGGCGGCTTCGGTGACCGTCGTGGCGGTGAGTCCGGCCCTAGGCACGGCCAGCCGCCTTGGCCAGGAACGGCAGGGCCAGCGCGAGGACCTGGTCGGGGGTCTGGGCGTGCGGGTAGTGGCCGGCGCCGTCGATCACGGCGAGCTCGCCGAGGCCGGCGGGCAGGTCGGCGATGATCTTCGCCCCTTCGGCGCGGGGGTCGGCCCAGTCGGGGTCCAGGCTGCCTTCGACGATCAGGACCGGGCAGGTGACGTGGGCGAGCTGGGTGCCGGCGTCGGTGGGCTTGGACTTGCACATGTCCTGCAGGGCCTTCATCCGGCCGGGTTCACTCAGCGTGGCCTCAATGCGGGCCAGTTCGCTGTTCCAGTCGGCGGGCTTGGTCGGGTAGGCCACGTCGAGGTACTTCTTCCAGTCCGTCAGGCGTCCCCGGACGATGACCTGCGCCATCCGCGTGTACCCGGTCCGGAAGCGCTTGACCCGGATCAGCCCGCCCAGGTCGACCGGCTGCGCACGGGTGAACGGAGCCAGCTCGATCACTCCGCTGATCACGTCGGGCGCAGTGGCGGCCGCGATGGTCGCGGCGCCGCCGCTGATCGACTGCCCGATGATCACGGCCGGGCCGCCGAGGTGACGCACGACGGCGACCAGATCTCCGGCGATGTCGGTGCGGCTGTAACCGTCCCAGCCGAGGCTGGACTCACCGCACCCGCGGATGTCGACGTTCGCGACCCGGTAACCGGCGGCCACCAGGCCGGGAACGAGGAAGCGGTAGGAGTGCCGGCTGTCGCCGATACCGTGCGCCAGCACGACCAGGGGACCTTCCCCGGTCACGTCGAAGGCGATGGTGTTCTTGCCGATTCTCAGGTGTTCGGTCATGCCGTCCTCCACAATGGCTAATGTAATTAGCTATAGACTAGTCACGTTAGCTACGAAGGTCAACACCGCACCCAGCCGCGCTCGATCGGGGGCCGGGCATCGGGAACGAAGAGTCCCCGCCGAACGCCTTCGGGCCTGGCTTCCCAGCGGGACTGCTGGTTCCCCGCCCCAGGCGACGTGGTGGTCGGTCCGCCAGCCCTGGCTCTGCCCTCCTCGCCATGTGACACAGAATTCGTATTACCTGTCACTGGCCTCCGGGACTGGGAAGGCACCCAGCTCGCCGCCCGGCGGGCCGGACCCGGCTCGGCAACGTTTATGTGTCACATCAGCGCGGGAGGCCCCTCATGACGGTCGTGCCGTTCCCCACCCCGCCCGCCGAGACCACTGGCGGCGAGACCGTCGCGGCCGCCGTCGACCGCTACCTCGACTCCGTCCAGACCAAGACCACCCGCGACAGCTACGCCGAGACTCTCGCCCGGCTGACCACGCTCGCCGGGGACCGGCCCGCAGCCGCGCTGGTGCCTGAGGACTACGCTGCGGTGATGGACCGGTGGGACGCCGCAGCGGCCGCGACCTGGAACCGCACCTGTCCGCGCTGACCTCGTTCACCGCCTGGGCCGGACGGCAGGAGATCCTCGCCACCAATCCGGGACGCCGACTGGAGCGGCGCAAACCCGCCCGCCGCGGCGACCGCTCGATCCCGCGCGCCCGGCTGGACAAGCTGTTCACCGACGACCGGCACGGCCTGCGCGAACGGGTCCTCTGGCGAACGCTCTACGAAACAGCGGCCAGAGCCGAGGAACTCCTGTCCTTGAACGTTGAGGACTTGGACCTGGAGTTCCGGCGCGGCCGCGTCACCTCCAAGGGCGGTGCGACCGAGTACGTACACTGGGCCACCGGCACCGCCCGCCTCCTGCCCCGGGCCGAAGCATGGGCCGCCGACCGTCTTACCGCGATCCTCGCAGGTCAGGCTGCCCGCACCGCCGCGGAAATGACCAGCCAGGCCGAGCGGGAACACTTGCCGGCTGCCCGGCGCGAGGCTGTCGACGCCTGCGACCGCTACCTGACCGGCCACCTCGATCAGCTCCGCTACGACACGGCGCTGGAAAACGGCTGGCCGATCGCCACCGGCGCGGTCGAGGGCGCCTGCCGGCACCTGATCGCCGACCACCTCGACATCACCGGCCCCCGCTGGGGCCTTCACGGAGCGGAAGCCGTACTGCGACTGCGTGCCGTCGTCTCCAACGGAGACTTCGACCCCTACTGGCGCTACCACGCCGCCCGCGACACGAACGCCCTTACTCCTCACCCGGCCAGCGGAACTACGCACCCACCGCCTGATCCCGGCGGTCGCTCGAAACGGACTGCACCGCACCGCCGACCCTACTTGGGGCAACGGCGGCCGAGAGCACGCGCGAGTTCACCGACCGGCGCCAGCATGTGTCCGCCATCGCCCGCGCACCACCACACAACCTCGCGCTCCCGCTCCGAGCCGTGGACGCCGAGGTCATGCCGGGGACACACCGGCCAGACCTGCCAGGTCCATTCGAGCAGGCTCTCCTGGATCAGGATCGCCAGGCTGGTCAGTGCCATGGTCGGGTCGTCGCACATGTTCGGCAGGATGGGGCCGCCCCAGTTGAGCCGTTCGCCGTCGGCAAGGCGGACACCGGCTCCCACCGGGAACCAGTCCTCCAGGATCTCGATCTCCGGTTCGCCCTCGATCCCGCGCGTGGGCAGGTCGCAGGCTACGATCGGCAGCGCGGCGCGCAACGTCTCCAAACGCTCGGGGGCGAGGTCGAAGCCGGGATCGAAGCCCGCGTCGTCCAGGATGCGCCGGGCCAGGGCTGTCATCTCCGCCTGCGGCACCTCGGCCGGGTTCCGCTCGACGACCTCCATGATGGCGTCGGTGCAGTGGAACCAGTTGAGCAGTTCGCAGGCGAGGGCGACGACGTCCTGTGGGTCGAGGTTGCCCTCGCGCAGGCCGAGGTAGACCCTTCGCGTCAACTGTTCAGTATCCGCTTCGTAATCAGCCATGGCGTTGCTCACCGGCCCAGTATCCCGACGCCGCTCGGTTCCCCGCTGCATGGTCTTTCGGCATGACTCCTGACGCACTCACCATCGGAACTATGACCTCACCACTTAGAGGTCGTTTTCATCTGTCTCGTCCGCAAATAGTCTGCTTCTTGTCGTGCAGGGGTGCGGTACGGAAGAGGTACCCGCTGCGGTTGGGGCATGAGGGTCGGGTGATGTGTCGTGTGGGGTGGGATA
>NZ_JBHSFK010000100.1:0-4033 GCF_042653945.1 Streptomyces vulcanius
ATTCTGTGGAATCAGCAGTGTCAAGCCGTGTGCTTGTGAATCACGTCGAGGTAGTGCCGATCACGGTGCGGCACGTGGTTGTCCCGTCCCGGCAGGCTGAAGACCGCGCAAACGTCAGCGGGCTGGGTGAGGATGCTCGACTGCTCGCCGAATGTGAGAGTGCTGTTGACCGCATGCCGGCAGCCAGCGCCGTCGAGGGCGTCGACCAGTTCCTCGCGGAGGACGGTGGCCTCGAACGAGTCGGAATCAGGCAGGACGAGCGGCGGAAGTTTGGCGGCCGAACCGGGCCAGAGGTTGATCCAGATCCCGCTGACGGTCCGCTGAGTGACCACCAGCCCCAGCCCGTCCCAGGAGTACGGGTAACCGTCGATGTCGGGCCCCTTCAGGCGGTGGGCCGGATGCGGGCGCCCCGGGCCGAGAAGGTCTTCAGCCTCAGCCAGGGACATTCCGCAGTTCAGGGGCCCGAGCCGGCCAGTGCGGGAGAAGTCGACGAGTACGTCCATCAAGGTCACGACAGTGACTGTGACACTCTCCCGCGCCACTTCGCACTCCGATATCAGCGCGACGCTGGGCCTGCACTGCCTTGCCGGACGGCGATGAGTGGCAGAAGGCGTGCGCTGGCCGGCACGTCGAGTTCGCGGGGTGTCGGGCCTGCGGGTGTCGGAGTGTCGGCCAGACGGTCAAGCAGGCGGTCCAGAGCGGCTTGGCCGTCGTCGACGGCCGCGCGTTCTTCGTCGGTGAGCGGGATCGCTGCAGTCATTTTCTGCAAGTTGTCTTTGGCTTCCAGGAGTTGGGCTCTCGTGGAGTCCTTGGGGGTGTAGAAGTCGCAGCGTGCGCAGGCCATGCGGTGCTGGCACTGTTCGAAGAAGGTGTAGGTGCAGTAGCCGTGTCCGAGGTCGTAGTGCTGCCAGGGCTCGCCGGTCGCGGCGGCGCCGGAGGCGACCGCGTCCCGGTCGACCAGGACCTCGATGGTGCGGACGTTCCGCTCGAAGTAGCCCGCCTCGGAGAACGCCTTGGACAGAGTGTTCGGGGTGATCTTCGCGTAGTACTGGGTGGATTGCGGCGATCTGTGTCCGAGCCAGGCTTGCAGCTCGAACAGCGTCATCGGTTCCTTGGCGTTGTAGAGCTGGCTGGCGATGGTTGACCGGGCTCGGTGGCTGGTGATGTTCCCGCGGACGTCGGCGTCCGGAACTCCGGCCTTGCGGCAGAGCATCGGGATGACGGTGTTGTTGATGTAGCTGGTGGAGAGGCGGCGGGCGCGGACGGCGAACAGCAGCTCGACGTGCTCGCCGGTGCGGCGGTCGGTGAACTTCGGCTGGTCCGGGCGGACGGCCTGCCAGGCGTCTATGGCCTGGCCGAGGATCGGGTCGACCGGCTTAGTGAAGGCGGTGCCGGTCTTGTGGATGGGGACGTCGAGCAGGCAGATCGCGTCGCGGGCCAGTACTTGCTCTGAGTCGCCGGCGATAGGTGCTCCGTCGTGCTGCCAGCGGATGCAGCCGAGTCTCAACCGGACGATCTCGTTACTGCGTTGACCGGAGAACAGCCAGGTCAGTGTGACAGCGCGGACCAGCTCGAAGGGGTAGAAGTGCCCGGACCGGGTCTGCGGAAGATCCGCGGGATCAAGATTGAGACCGGCCCACAACAGCTTCGCCCAGACCTCGTCAGCGATCACCCGTGGATCAGGGCCGAGGAGGGCGGTGATGCTGCGGGGGATCGCCAGAGCGCGTAGCGGGTCGAAGTGGCGGGGCAGCCACTCCCATTCCTGGCAGTCCCGGAAGAAGGTACGGAGTGCAGTGATCTGTCCGGCCTTGGTGGGAGCCTCCAGCGGCTTGCCGAGCCGGTCCCCCAGGCCGGCAGTGCGCTGGACGTAGTCGCCGACTTTCATCCGGTCCAATGCGGCGATCCAGGTCGCGCAGGTCTGCCGGGTCCAGTCGGTGGGATCGGCGGCGTCGGGCTGTTCGGCGGCGATCCACCGGCCGACTCGCAGGAGGGTGGAGCGGATGCTGCCGCGGACGCGTGGGGTGAGGGTGGAGGTGTTGTGCCAGCGGTCGGCCCACTGTTCCCAGATCTTGGCGCCGCCGGTGGCCCGCGCCGAGTGACGGCCGGTGCTCTGCAGGGGCGGATCGCAGAAGCCGAGCGTGGCGACCGCCCGCTGCAGAGCGTGCAAAGTGTTCAGCTGGGAGCCCTCCAGCAGCCGGTCGCGGCGGACCCGGTCGAACAGCGCGGTGTCCATGTCCTCCAGGTGCGGGCTGTGGTTGAGCAGAAACAGCTGGCAGGCGACCGACGGCAACAGCGTGTCGTCCGCTTGGCCCAACTGGTAGCCCCAGGTGCCAAGGACCGTGCGGATGCGGGCGATCTCGCTGGTGATGCGCTCACGTCCGAAGATCCGCCAGGACAGCGTGAGGCGTTGGAAGCTGCCGAGCTGGTGGAACTCGTTGAAGGAGCCGAGCAGGTAGGCGTGTGCCGCGAGGTAGGGGCGGACTTCGTCCCCGGCCCAGGCGGGTGCGTGCTGCCGGAACTCGGCCTGAGTGCGGCCGAGTAGACGGGCCCACTCCTGCGTGTCCCAGCCCCAGTAGCTGCGGCCGGTCTGCGCACTGTGCGTCAGCAGAAGGGCGATCACGTCGAGCATGGCCCGTCGGCGGTGCGCAGTGGGCGGTGAGTCGAGTGCGGCGTTGACCGCCTCCAGCGGACCCAACAGCCGGGCGATCACGCGCCAACCCGGTGCGGCCGGGTCGTGATACTGCAGCCGGCGCAGATTACGGACACCGAGTTCGAGGACGGCCCGCGCTTCCGCAGGGCGGACCACGACGGCCGTGTCGTAGCGGCCCTGGAGGACCGGCCAGGACCAGCGACCATCGGTGTCCTCGGTGACGATGACCAGCGAAGGTGCCCTCACCGCGACACCTCCGCCGTCGCACCGGCCGGGGCGGTGAGCATCTGTATTCGCCAGGCATGAATGTGGTCCATGCCGCGGGCCAGCTTGTCGGCCAGGTCTCGGCCGGAGAGGTGGATGTACTGAAGGGTGGAGTCGGTGTGACGGTGGCCGGCGAACAACGCGATCGCGTGCAACTCCCAGCCCATCCGGGCCAGATCGGTCAGACACAGGTGCCGGGTGGTATGCGTGGAGAATCGCTCGACGCCGGAGGCCAGCGCGAGCTTGCGGACCACCTTTGACCAGGTCCACAGACTCAGCGGCTGGGCGTGATTACGGCGCGATTCCGACAGGAACATCGCCCCGCGGGCCCGGCTGATCCGGGCGCGGTGGGCAAGGTAATCCGACAGCAGCACCCCCGTCGGTGCCGAGTAGGGCACCACCCGCTCCAGCCGGTTCTTCGTCGTTTCCGCCCGTATCCGCAGCGTGCGGTGGGCCGGATCGACGTCGTCGGTCCGCAGTGAGCACAGTTCCTCTCGGCGCAGAGCGGCGTCGTAGGCCAGGGCGAGCATCAGGCGGTTGCGTACCGGCTCGTGCTTCGCGACCTCCAGGACGCTCAGCCACTGCTGTTCTCCGGGAATCCACGGCAGTTTCGTCAGCCGCGGCACCAGGCCGCGCTGCTGACCGCCGTTCCGCCGGCCAGGCGTGTACCGACCGCGGCCGACCGGGTTGGAATCCCGCAGCCCCTCCTCCATGAGGAAGTCGTAAAACAGACGCACCGGCACGAGCCTCTGCTGGATCGTCGCGTTCGCCAGCCCCACTCCCGAGTCGATCGAGATCACGTTCGCACCCCGGCGGTGCGGCCGCGAGCTCAACTCCCGTACGTAGAGGGCGATATGGGAACGGTTCGCGGCGACCGGGTCGACGCCCTCCCGCTCGCTCATCAGCAGATACTCGGCCAGCCCCCGGCCGTAGGCGTCGATCGTGCGCGGCGCCCGTCCGAGATCTGTCCAGACCGTCAGCCAAGCTGCCGCTTGCTCGTGCCGACCGAGCACCGGCCACTTCTCCATGAGCACCGTCGAGCCGCTCAAGCCATCTCCCAAGTCCGTGGTTGCACCGGGGAGACATGATCACCCCCAGCAGATTCCACGTAACTTTTAA
>NZ_JBHSFK010000101.1:0-3639 GCF_042653945.1 Streptomyces vulcanius
TAGACGCCAAGGTCAAGCTCCTTCGGGAGTGATCAGGCAGAAGGGATGGCCGACGGGATCCTCGTACACCCGGTAACCGATCGGCTTGTCCGAACCATCCAGCAGCGTCTCCCCGAGGGCGAGCACCTGCTCCTCGGCTACATCGAGGTCCGCGACCATCACGTCGATGTGTATCTGCTGAGGGCGCGCGGAATCCGTCCACCGCGGCGCGCGGAAGTCGTCCACTCGCTGGAAGGCGACCACCGGGGGCAGGGCGGTGTCGTTCAGCGGTTGCGTCCGGTTTGATGCCGGTTCAGGCACCTTGTGGGGCCGGTGAGTCGTGTCGGGAGATGGGGCGGTGACAGGCACGACCAGCGGGTGATCATGAGGTTTCGAGTCCCTGATCACCACGTCGGAAGACCGTGCCTGCCCACTCATCATCGCCCGTGCCTGTCGGCCTGGACCGGCTCGCTGCTGCCCGGTCTCCCGCGCCGGGGGAACGCCCGGGTCTGCTGAATTGTCTGGCCACGGTGCCCGATCCGCGACGGGCCAAGGGCCGCCGTCATCCCCTCGCGTTCGTCCTCGCGCTGGCCGCGTGCGCGGTCCTGGCGGGGCGAAGTCGCTTGCCGCGATCGCGGAGTGGGCCGCCGACGCACCGCCTGCCGTGCTCGCGGCTCTCGGCGGCCCGCCCCGGGAGCCGTCCAATCCCACCGCGCCGGCCGAGGCCACGGTCCGCCGGGTTCTGCAGCGCGTCGACGGCGACTCCCTGGACGCCGCGATCGGCACCTGGCTCGCCGCCCGCGACCCCGACAGCCCGCCAGTCGCGCCGAGCAAGCCCGAGCGGCCCCGCCGCTCGCCGGCGGTGGACGGTAAGACCGTGCGCGGCGCCCGCCGCGCGGACGGCACCCAGGTCCACCTGCTCGCCGCGATGACCGGCGCAGGCCTGGTCACCGCCCAGCGCGAGGTGGACCGCAAGACCAACGAGATCACCGTCTTTCGGCCCCTCCTTGCTCCGCTCGACCTGACCGACACCGTGGTCACCTTCGACGCGCTGCACTCTCAAGTCGCCCACGCCCGCTTCCTGGTGCAGGACAAGCAGGCCCACTACATCGCCGTGATCAAGGCGAACCAGCCGCTGCTGCACCAGCAGCTGAAGAAGCTACTCTGGCGGGACGTCCCGCTGCTGGGCAAGACCCGCGCCACCGTCCACGGCCGCGACGAGATCCGCCGCGTCAAGACCTGCATCGCCACCCGCGGCCTCGCCTTCCCCCACGCCGTGCAAGCTGTGCAGATCGTGCGCCGCCGCCGCATCGTCGCCACCGGCAAGGTCGCTCTGGAACGCGTCTACGCGGTCACCGACCTGACGGCCGACCAGGCCGACACTCCCGAGATCGCGCACCGCGTCCGCGAGCACTGGGGCGTCGAGAACAAGATCCACCATGTGCGCGACACCTCACGGGCCGATGACGCCTCCCGCGTACGCACCGGCACCTCACCCCGGGCCGTGGCCGGCCTGCGTAACCTCGCCCTTGGAGCCCTCCGCCACGCCGGACATATCGGCATCGCCGCTGGCCTCCGGCACCACGCGCGGGACGCCACCCCGGACCTCTGGCCACCCTCGGCATCACGTGATCAAACCGGACATCCCCCTGAGCGACGCGATCCTGGGGTCAGTCTGTGGAGTCGGTGACAAGGCCCGGTCGAAGACGAAACGGAGGGCTGCCGTAGCACTGGTTGGGCAATGTCGGGAGCCGTCCCCGCGGCGGACCCAGATTGTCACTGCCCCCGTATACGGTATAGCCGTCCGCATCATTCGAAAGCTTGTTCAAGGGAGAGGCGAAGCCGTGGAACCCTGGTTCAAGGGCATCGGCCCCGTCACGTTGTTCATCGAAGATCTGGTGGAGACGAAGAAGTTCTACGAGGACATCTTCGGCCTGACGGCGGTCTTCGAGGACGCGGACTCGGTCGTTTTCAACTTCGGCAACATCCTGGTCAACCTGCTGAAGTCCTCCCAGGCCAGTGAACTGGTTGAGACCTCGAAGGTCGCGGTGCTCGAGGCCGGCGTGCGCTTCCAGATCACGATCGAGGTGGAGGACGTGGACGCAGTGTGCGAGAAACTCGCGGAACGCGGTGTGAAGCTCCTCAACGGTCCCCAGGACCGGCCCTGGGGCATCCGGACCGCCGCCTTCGCCGACCCGTCGGGCCACGTCTGGGAGATCGCCAAGTAATGGCCAACACCGAGATGATGACACTGTTGGGCTTCCTGAACGGGAAGCGCAAGCACGTCCTGGGCATCCTCGAGGGCCTCGATGACGAGGCGCTTCGGCGCCCGGTGCTTCCGTCCGGCTGGACCTGCCTGGGCCTCGTGCACCATCTCGCCCTGGACGACGAGAAGTTCTGGTTCCGCGCCGTCGCGGCGGGCGAGCAGGTCGCGATCGATGAGATCCTGGGCTCCGAGGACGACGCTTGGAAGCCTGCGCCGGAGAAGTCGGCACAGGAGATCTTCGCCTTGTACCGCAAGGAGAGCGAACTCTCCGACGCGATCCTCGCCGATGCCGACCCGGACGCGCCGACGCCCTGGTGGCCCGACTTCTTCGACGGCTGGCGCTACGACAACCTCCGCGAAGTCGTCCTGCACGTCATCACCGAGACCGCGACCCACGCAGGGCACCTCGACGCCGTCAGGGAGCTCATCGACGGAAAACAGCGGCTCGTCATCACCTGACACCGTCGCTCCTGGCCACAGAGCCGAGGCAGACGAGTGTGAAACAGGCCCGCGAGGGAGCAGGGCCAAGGCCCACGGGACAGAACCACTGAACGACGCCGCCCTGGCCCGTGGTGTATGGAGTTGCGTTGTTTAGGACGGCTGCTGATGTTCTGGGCGCCATCCGACTGACAGGCCCCAGTGGATTCCGGCGCTGGCCGTATCCGTGATTTTGACGTGTTGCTTGGTGCTGCCCAGGCCGATCTCGTTGTAAGTCGTTGAGGGAGTGGTCGCGCACGGGACGGTGTAGGTGGCCAATTTCCCGATGGCTATGATCGTTTTTCCCTCACCGGTGCATTCGGTCGCCTCGGCAACCGTCCCGGCCTTGATGCTCTCGATTACATCCACCTCTTCCGAGCTCGTTCTGTTCGCCAGGCGGATGAGGGATTTGGTCGAGCCGGAGATGTCGGGTGGGGTTTTCGTCAGATCGATGGCAGAAGCGGAGCTGGACGGGATTGCGGAGGCGTTTGGGCTTTTGTCCGATGAGCCCTGGCCGTTGTGTCCCGTACAGCCTGTGAGGAGCGAAGAGCTCGCTGTCAAAGCAATCGTCACGGCCGCGTGGGCCCTGGTCGGCTTTGCCATGTGTACCAGCCGACGGCGTAAGGCGTATAGGAGACGATTTTTGAACTCGTGCTGTGCCCACAGTTGGGAAATACGTAGTAGCTGGTGCCTGTGATACGCCGTCGCCAAACGCCGTACTTGGCGCTGACGGTCTTATGCGGTGGAATGGTGGCGGTTACCGAGTTGCCCAGTTTCGCGGTCAGTGATGCTGAGAGGCTGATGTTGTAGGTAGATTCTGCGGACTCGATGAGCGCGTTCAATGAGACCTTCAGCGATCCGGTGTAGCTGATACCGACGGTCCCTGACACCTCAGCAGTGAATGTGGTGGTCTCCTT
>NZ_JBHSFK010000102.1:0-3580 GCF_042653945.1 Streptomyces vulcanius
GTCGGCGAGGGCGTTGAGGCCGCGCAGGAGTTCTTCCCGGTCGGTGCCGACGATGACGGCGCGGTGTTCGAGGCGGGCTCGTCGCAGGAGGGAGCTGCCGATCTGTGCGGGGGTGAGGTCGGGGTGGTTGTGTGCGTGGTCGAGCAGCCGTCGGGCCATGTCGGCCAGGGCTGCCGGGGTCTTGGCGGACAGCACCCAGGGCACGACGGCCGGCGGCGGTTCCTCCTGACTGACCGGCGCGTCCTGGTCGTAGGGTGCTTCTTCGAGGATCACGTGCGCGTTCGTCCCGCTCACCCCGAACGCCGAGACTCCCGCCCGGCGCGGGCGGTCCTCGGTGTCCCAGGGGCGTGGCTCGGTGAGGAGGCGGACAGTGCCGGCGGACCAGTCGACGTGCGGGGTGGGCGCGTCGACGTGCAGGGTCCGGGGCATGGTGCGGTGCCTCAGGGCGAGGACGGTTTTGATCACCCCTGCCATCCCGGCGGCGGCCTGCGTGTGGCCGATGTTGGACTTGAGCGAGCCCAGCCAGAGCGGCCTGTCGGCGTCCCGATCCTGCCCGTAGGTGTTGATGAGCGCCTGCGCCTCGATCGGGTCGCCCAGCACGGTGCCGGTCCCATGGGCCTCGACGAGGTCCACGTCCCGCGCGTCGAGCCCGGCGTTGGCGAGGGCCTGGCGGATGACGCGCTGCTGGGAGGGGCCGTTGGGGGCGGTCAGTCCGTTGGAGGCGCCGTCCTGGTTGACGGCCGTGCCGCGCACGGTGGCGAGGACGGTGTGGCCGTTGCGGCGGGCGTCCGACAGCCGCTCGACCAGCACCACCGCGACGCCCTCCGACCAGCCCGTGCCGTCCGCCGCCGCAGCGAAGGCCTTGTTGCGGCCGTCGGCCGCCAGTCCGCGCTGCCGGGAGAACTCCACGAACGTCGACGGCCGGGCCATCACGGCCACACCCCCGGCGACGGCCAGGTCGCTCTCGCCGGAGCGCAGCGACTGCGCGGCCAGGTGCAGCGCGACCAGCGAGGAGGAGCACGCCGTGTCGACGGTGACCGCCGGGCCCTCGAAGCCGTAGGTGAAGGCGACCCGGCCGGACAGCACACTCGGGAGGTTGTTGTGCGAGGTGTAGCCGTCGACGCCCTCGCCGATCAGGTCCGCGCCGATCGTGTACCCGGTGTGGAATCCGCCGGCGAACACCCCGGTCCGGGTGGAGCGCAGGGTGGTCACATCGATGCCCGCCCGTTCGAAGACCTCCCAGGAGGTCTCCAGGAACACCCGGTGCTGCGGGTCCATGCCCAGCGCCTCGCGCGGGGAGATCCGGAAGAACGCGGGATCGAAGTCGGCGGCGCCGTCGAGGAATCCGCCGGTCCGGGTGTAGGTCTTGCCCGGCAGACCCGGCTCGGGATCGTAGATCGCGTCGATGTCCCAGCCCCGGTCGGTCGGGAAGTCGGACAGCGCCTCGCCGCCGGAGTCGAGCAGCTGCCACAGGTCCTCGGGGGAGCCGATTCCGCCGGGCAGCCGTACGGCCATGCCGACGATCGCGATCGGGTCGTCGTCGCCCACCGGCGCCGTGGCCGCCGGGACGTCGTCGCCCGGCGCCGGGGCGCCGGTCAGCTCGCCGACCATGAACGCGGCCACCGCCCGCGGAGTCGGATGGTCGAAGAGGAGCGTGGTCGGCAGCCGTACACCGAACGCCTTGACCAGCGTGTTGCGCAGCTGCACGGCCGTCATCGAGTCGAAGCCCTGACCCGTGAAGGGCGCGTCCGGGTCCACCGCCGAGGGGTCCGGGTGTCCGAGCACGGCTGCCGCGTGGGCGCGTACCCCCTTCAGCAGGGCGGCCTCGCGGTCGCCCTCGGGCAGCTCGGCCAGGCCCGACACGGGGCCGCCGGTCTCGGGCTCGCGCAACGCGGCCCGCACCTCGGGCAGTTCGCTCAGCAGCGGGCTGGGGCGCGCGGCGGTGAAGCCGGGCGCGAACCGCGTCCAGTCGACGTCCGCGACCGACACCGTCGTCTCGTCCCGCTCGACAGCCGCGAAAAGCGCACGGACCGCGGTCTCCGGGTCCATCGCGGTGACGCCGAGCCGCGCCAGCCGCTCCGCCGCCCCGTCGACCGCGCCGAGACCCGCCCCGGCCCAGGAACCCCAGGCCACCGAGGTCGCCGTCAGCCCGCGTCGGCGCCGGTCACGGGCCAGCGCGTCGAGGTAGGCGTTGGCGGCGGCGTACGCGCCCTGCCCACCGCCGCCCCACACGCCCGCGTTCGACGAGACGAGGACGAACGCGTCGAGCGGACGGTCGCCGAGCACCGTGTCCAGATTCCGGGCCCCGACGACCTTCCCCTCCAGGACGCGCGCGAACTCCTCCGGGGTCGTCTCGGCGATGAGACTCTGCTGCCCCAGCCCCGCGGCGTGCACCACGGCGGTCAGCGGCCGGTCCTGCGGTACGGCGGCCACCAGAGCGGCCAGCGCCTCCGGGTCGGCCACGTCACAGGCCGCGACGGTCACCGAGGCGCCGAGGCGTTCGAGTTCGCCGACCAGCTCCGCCGTGCCCTGCGCGGCGGCTCCCCGGCGGCCGGCCAGGAGCAGATGCTCCGCACCCGCGGCCGCCAGCCGACGCGCGATCTGTCCCCCGACGCCCCCCGTGCCGCCGGTGATCAGGACGGTGCCGCGCGGGGTCCACGGCCGCCGGTCCGGGCTCCCGCCGTTCCCGCCCAGCGGCGCCCGCACCAGCCGCCGGGCGAACACCCCGGAGGCGCGCACCGCGAGCTGGTCCTCGTCGCCCTGGCCGCGCAGCACCCCGACCAGATGCCGCAGCACCCGCTCGTCCGGCGCCGCGGGCAGGTCCACCAGACCGCCCCACAGCCGGGGCTGCTCCAGCGCGGCCACCAGCCCGAAGCCCCAGGTGAGCGCCTGCGCGGAGGAGACCTCCGGCCCGTCGGGACCATCTACGCCGCCCGTCGTCACCGCCCACAGCGGAGCGGTCATCCCGGCGTCGGCCAACGCCGGCACGAGCGCCGCGAGCAGCGCGAGACCGACCGGAACCGCCGGGAAGGCGGCCTGCGGCCGCTCGTCCAGCGAGAGGAACGACAGCACTGCCCCGTACCCGGCCCGAGCCACGCCCTCCGACGCCAGCCGCTCGGCCAGGACACCCCGCTCGGCCTCCGCGATCTCCCGTACGACGCACTCGGCGCCGTGCGCCCGCAGCGCGTCCAGCGTCCCGGTCACCCTGCTGTCACCGGCGAAGCCCTCCGGTACGACGACGAGCCAACTCCCGGCCGACCGGCCCGGGTCGACGAGCCCCAGCCGTCGCCAGACGACCCGGTACCGCCACGCGTCCGCGGCCGCCCGCTGCCGGCTGCGCCGCCGCCAGCCCGCCAGCGCGGGCAGCGCGGAGGCGACGGCATCCCGGTCCCGGTCCTCGACCACGTCCAGGGTCGTGGAGAGGACGGACAGGTCCTCCTCCTCGACCGCCTTCCAGAACAGCACCTCGTGCGGATCCGCCGCTGCGGTCTGCTGGGGGGCGGGTGTCGGCCAGTAGTGCTGGTGTTGGAAGGGGTAGGTGGGGAGGCTGGTGGTCCAGGCGGGCGGGGGCGCGGACGAC
>NZ_JBHSFK010000103.1:0-3240 GCF_042653945.1 Streptomyces vulcanius
GATGACGGCGGCTTTCACTTGACTGCTCCTAGGGAGAGGCCGCGGACGAGTTTGTCCTGGGCGGCGAATCCGGCGATGAGGACGGGCAGCGACACCAGGGTGGCGGCGGCGCAGAGCCGGGCGAGGAAGAGGCCCTCGTTGGTGATGAAGCCGACGAGGAAGACGGGTGCGGTGGAGGCCTGGGTGGCGGTGAGGTTGACGGCGAACATGAACTCGTTCCAGCTGAAGATGAAGCAGATCAGCGAGGTGGCGGCGAGTCCGGGCATGGCGACGGGTGCGACGACCCGCCACAGCACGGTGAGCAGGCCGGCGCCGTCGACCTCGGCGGCTTCGAGGATCTCCTTGGGGACCTCGGCGAGGAAGGAGCGCATCATCCACACCGCGATCGGGAGGTTCATGGCGGTGTAGAGGATGACGAGTGTCCATACGTTGTCGAGCATTCCGGCGTCCTTGACGATCAGGTACACCGGCAGCAGGGCCGCGATGGCGGGGAGGAACTTGGTGGACAGGAAGAAGAACATGACGTCGGTCCACTTCTGGACCGGTTTGATGGACAGGGCGTAGGCCGCGGGTACTGCCAGGGCGAGCACGAGGAGGGTGGAAAGGACGCTGGCCATGGCGGAGTTGAGGAGGAAGGGGGTGATGTCCCGGCTGAAGAGCAGCTTGTACTGCTCGAGGGTGAGGGGGGCGAAGGGGGTGGGCGGGTTGGTCGCGGCGTCGGCTTCCTGGTGGAAGGAGGTGAGGACCATCCACGCGACCGGTGCGAAGAACGCGAGGGTGGCGAGCCAGGCGACGAACGTCCACAGCGGGGAGAGTCTGGGGGCACCGGCGTGGTCGTCGGGGCGGCGGAGGAGCCTCTTGAGTTTCCCTCCGGGGGCTGCTGCTGCGTTGGCGGTCATCGGGCTGTCTCCTCGCGGAAGAGCGACGCGATGGTGCGCAGTGCGAAGGTCGCGATCACGATCGAGCCGAGGACGACGACGACGCCGGCGGCGGCTGCTTCGCCGTACTCGTATTTGCGGAACATGGTCAGGTAGATCTCGTAGGGCAGGTTGGTGGTCTGGGAGCCGGGGCCGCCCTGGGTGATGGTGTAGACGGCGTCGAAGGTCTGCACGATGTAGATGGTGCCGAGCAGGACGCCCAGTTCGATGTACTGGCGCAGGTGGGGCAGGGTGATGTGGCGGAAGGTCGCGGTGGCGGAGGCGCCGTCCATGCGGGCGGCTTCCAGGACGTCGCCGGGCTGGGCCTGCAGGCCGGCCAGGAGGATCAGCATCATGAACGGGGTCCACTGCCAGACCAGCGAGATCACCACGGCGGGCATGGGGTAGGAGGAGATCCAGTCGAGGGTGGGGCCGTTGTCGGCGCCGAAGAGCCTGTATATGGCGTTGAGGGTGCCGTTGAGGAGGCCGTAGTCGGGGTTGTAGATGGCGTGCTTCCACAGCAGTGCGGCGGCGACCGGCATGACCAGGAACGGTGCGATGAGCAGGGTGCGGGCCAGGCCGCGGCCGGCGAAGCGGCGGTCGAGGAGTATCGCCAGCCCGAGTCCGAGGATCACGCTGATGAGGACCACCGACGCGGTGAGGACGACGGTGTTGAGGACCGCGGTGCGCAGCCGCTCGTCGGTGAAGACGAACGCGAAGTTGGACAGGCCGACGAAGTGGCGGTCGCCCGGTTTGAGGATGTTCCACTGGAAGGTGGAGATGATCAGCGTGGCCACGAAGGGCAGCTGGGTGACGACGATGGTGAACACCAGCGCCGGCAGCAGCGGGATGCGGCGCTTCCACTTGCTCACGGCTGAGGGTTTGGGGGTCCGGGCGGGGGGTGGTGCGGTCTTGGGGGGTGCGGTGAGCGTGGTCATGAAAGGGTTTCCTCTGCCGGTGAGGGCCGGGGTGGGGGAAGCGGTGCCCGGCCGGCGCGGGCCGGCCGGGGCGGGGGCCGGCCGGGGCGGGGGGTTACTTCTGGTAGGTCTTGGCGACGTCCTCGGCGAGTTTCTGGCCGTCGTCCAGGGCCTTGTCCACGGATGTCTTGCCGGCGATGGCGGCGGAGATCTCCTGGGTGACCTTGGTGCCCAGGTCCTGGAACTCGGGGATGGCCACGTACTGGATGCCGACGGTGGGGCGGGGCTGGACGCCGGGGTTGGCCGGGTCGGCCGCCTCGATGGACTTCAGGGTGATGTCGCCGAAGGAGGCGGCGGCCTTCCGGTACTCGGGGATCTCATACGTGCTGGCCCGCTTGCCGGCCGGGACACGCGACCAGCCGAGCTTGGTGCCGACCAGCTGCTCGTACTTCTTGCTGGAGGCCCACAGCATGAACTGTGAGGCCGCGTCGGCGTTCTTGGTGGTCTTGGGCATCGCCCATGCCCAGGCCCACAGCCAGCCGGCGGCCTTGGTCTCGACGGTCGGTGCGTAGGCGTAGCCGACGTGTCCGGCGATCTTGCTGGAGGCGGGGTCCTCCAGTGATCCGGCCGCGCTGGTCGCGTCGTACCACATCGCGACCTTCTTCTGGCTGAGCGCGTTCAGGCACTCGGTGAACCCGGCCTGCGGGGCGCCCGCCTCGCCGTGCTTCCTGACCAGGTCGACGTAGAAGTTGGTGGCCTTCTTGAAGGCGGGGCTGTTGACCTGCGCCTTCCAGTCCTTGGTGAACCAGGTCCCGCCGAAGGTGTTGACCACGGAGGTCAGCGGTGCGCCGAGTTCGCCCCAGCCGGCCAGGCCGCGCAGGCAGATGCCCTTCATGCCGGGCTCGGCGCCGTCGACCTTGGCCGCGATGTCGGCGATCTGCTGCCAGGTCGGGTGCTCGGGGACCGTGATGCCCTTCGCGCTCATGACGTCCTTGTTGTACATGAGCATCGAGGACTCGCCGTAGAACGGCATCGCGTAGAGCTTGCCGTCGGAGCCGGACAGGGACTGCACCATCGGCTTGAGGAGGTCGGCCTTGTCGAAGCCGGTGTCCTTGTCGGCGTAAGAGCCCAGCTCGTGCAGCCAGCCGTTCTTGGTCCAGATGGGTACCTCGTAGGCGCCGATGGTGGCGACGTCGTACTGGCCGGCCTGGGTGGCGATGTCCTGGGTGACTTTGTCGCGCAGCTCGTTCTCGGGAAGGATCGTGAAGTTGACCTTGATGCCGGTGTCCTTCGTGAACGTGCTCTTGGTCAGCTTCGCGATGTCCTCCATCTGCGGGTTGCCGACCATCAGCACGTTGATGCTCTTGCCGCCTCCCGAGGACCCACCGGCTCCGGCTCCGGAACAG
>NZ_JBHSFK010000104.1:0-2788 GCF_042653945.1 Streptomyces vulcanius
GAGCGCGATGGCGTCCCGCTTGAACTCCTCGGTGTACCGCTTCGTGTACTTGCTTCCCACCTGGTGCTACTTCCTCTGGAACCTCAGGTCCCAGTCTCCAGGTGTCCACGATCAAGGGGAAGCTTCAACATCGCCACTACGCTCGCGTGCTCCGTAAACACAGCCCGGCACTGTTCACGCTCGGGATGATCGCTGTCACTGCCGAACCAGCGCACCACAGCCTCGTTGCGCCCGTCGATCGGCTCGGAGAATCCAGCGATCGAGACCAGTAGATCCAGCAGGCCAGACTGCACAGGAACCCGCGGGTCGCTTGCAAGACGGAACAGGAACGGCAGCACTGTCGGCGCAGCCAGGTTCATCTCCCTGACGCTGTTGAGAATGGAGTTGGTGAGCACGCGCTTGGCCTCTGGCGCGGCAGCCTGATCGAGAAGACCGTGCAACAGCACCGGGATCGCTGCCGGGCACTCCGGGAACTCGGACCAGCGGACATCCTCACACCCGCGGAGGGCGGGATGACCACAGCCAGCCTCAACCGCCTGCGGGTAGTCCTGGAGGAATCGAGTTATCGCCGTCTCCTTGGCAGCCAGATCCGTGCTGCACACCTGTCTGTCCCCGTCCTGCCGCAACAAACCTTGAACTCCACGTCAGCCGAACTCTTGCGCGATCAGAGACCCACGCGCAAGCCAAGACAACGAACCGATGGTGTTCGATTCCCCAAGCACCACACAAGCGCGGCTTGACGAGTTGGATGCCTGAGGTGTCTACGGAGCGATCATTCGCAATTCCTGATTGGCAGCCGAGTCGTCGTGGGGCGTCGGGCGGCCAATCCGGGCAAGCCACAAGCGGCAGAAGCGTGAAAGCCACACCCGACGCCCCTGGGCGGGTCAACCATACGAAGGGCTCACCGCGTCCCGCAGAACAACGTAGGGAAGCGTGACGCTTCGGCGAACGCCTCCCCCGGGACATCGAGGTGCGGCAGGCTCATCCCCACGGCCTTCGTTCTGGTTCGGTGCATTCCTTGGTCGGAGCGCAGAATCGGACGGCGGCCGCCCACACGTCTGGTGAACTTCCGCGTGAGGGAGCCAGTTCGACAGACAATTCGACACAACGGAGCTCGGGGCTCAGGAAACCCGCCTGAAGTCGTGGCTGAAGGGAGCGGTAGTGAACGGGACGTGGTGGCTCACACAGGGCGACACCCGGATCGGCGAGCTACGGCCGTACGCAATCGATCAGCCAACGTACCTCTGCCACTTCATCCCGGGGCCCGGATGGGAAGGGGTCCGTGCGCTGTTCGAGAGCTGGGCGACCCTGCACGGCCCGGACCCCGACGGCTCTCGAACAGCGCAGGCCATCAAGCCCATCATGGACCTCGGACTAACGCTGCTTGCCGAAGACGAAGGTCGGCCCATGGCGCTCTTCAAAGAGTGCATCGTCCGTATCGACGGCGACACCGCCCGCGTGCGCTGCTGACCTCAACGAAGCCCCCGCCCATAAAGCACAAGCTGAGTGCCCTGATCCGGGCATGCCAGGCGGCGAGAAGATGGCCGACGGGCGACTACTGGCTCTGACACATGAGGCCTGTCCACGTCGTTCCGGGCATCCCGGCCCGCCGCACCTCCGTGCGGCCCGGTTGCCGGTACGCGCTGATACAACTCCTGCATACCGACCCAACCAGCAGAGGAGACCCGTGGGCGACTGGGGAACCGGCAACTTCGAGAACGACACGGCCGCAGATCACCTGTCGATCCTCACGGACCGGCTCGTCACCGAGGTGGCGGATGCGATGGCCGGCGACCCGGTCGAGATCGAGCCCGACGAGTACTGGGGAGTTGCGGTGCCGGCCAACCTGGAGCTGCTGAGCCTTCTGGCGCGGCAGGGGTACGTGGGGGCGTCGCTGCCCGAGGCCGAGGTGGTCGAGGGGTGGAAGAAGACGTACATGGCGGTGTGGGAGAGCTGCATCGACGACTTGATGCCCTCATCGGGTTACAAGGACGAGCGACGCACGGTCCTGATCCGTACTTTTGACGAGCTTGCCGAGCTCAGGAGGAAGGAGGACTCGAACTGAGGATTTCGTGACGGCTCGTTGGTTCATCTGGCGGGCCGTTTCGGCTTGTTGGGCAGGGTGAGGCCCGGCTGTCGCGTCGGGTGGGCGCCGGGTCCACTTTCTCGGTCACTGGCCGGACAGCCCGCTTGGTGAAGCGCGAGGCTAGGCCAGGCAGGCCCTGCACCAGGATCACAAGATGGCCGGTGAACAGGTGCCTCGCCGACACCTCGCCATACCGTTCGATGTGGTCGAACACGACCAGGTGGTCGGGGGCTGCGCGGGTGCGCCAGTCCGAGACCTGCTCGCGGGTCAGATCCTTGAGGACCAGCTCCTGGAGGACGTCCTCGCCTCCCGGCTCCGGCGCGGGCGCAAGGAAGACCGGAATGCGGGCCGGGTAGCGCGACCAGGCCGGGGCGATTCCGCAAGAGCCTCACCCTGGACGAGACGGCCGTGGCCGGTGGCCGCGGGGCCACGAAAGATCGGACGGGGGATGCACCCCACTCGCCGGAATCGCATCCTTCCCGGTGATGGCCCGATCCCGATCATCCGAGAGGACACCCATGTCGCCCAGCCCGTCCCGAGGCGTGCGCCGAACTGTTTCCGGTCTCGCCGCCACGGCTCTGCTGGCCCTGGCCGGCCCCCTGGCGGCCCCGGCCTCACCCGCGTCGGCCGCCACGGGAACCGGGCAGATCAGTACGGTCACCTATACGGCGGCGGAGCGGACCGCGGCCCTCTCGTACTGGA
>NZ_JBHSFK010000105.1:0-2724 GCF_042653945.1 Streptomyces vulcanius
CCGTCAACACCTACAGCGACATCGTCTTCGTCCCCGGCTACGCCAAGGGCAAGGCGCCGTACGGCCGCTACGCCGTCAAGGCGACCGTGACACCGCGCTCCTGGGCCGAGGACACCGTCAACGACGTGGCGGCGATGGTCGTCGCCACCCCCGCGTACGGGAAGCGACTCACCGACGCGGTGGGGGCGCAGAACATCGCCTTCGGCCGTGCGGCCGGTGAACGGGTCACCGCCTTCGGCTATCCGGCGACCTCTCCCCAGAGGGGCGAGGTACTGCTGTACTGCGCCGGCACCTCCCAGCGCGCTCCCGAGGGCGAGCAGCGCGTCCCGTGCGACCTCGGCGGCGGCGCGAGCGGCGGTCCCTGGCTCGCCGGCTTCGACTCCGCCACCGGGAAGGGCACCGTGGTGTCGGTCAACAGCCACGGCGCGGGCGACGGCGGCAGCCCGATGTACGGGCCGACGCTCGGCAAGACCGCACGGGCCGTCTACGACGCCGCCCAGCGCGGCTGAGCGGTCCGTCCCCGGACCCGGAAGCTGCCTGGCAACTTACTGGTGGAGCCAAGGCCGTGGCAGATGAGCCGCTGGCGGGTCTTGTCCGCTTCCGGTCTGGCGGTGTCAGCGAGATCGCAGGCGGTGTCGGCGATAGCGAACATGGCCAAGGCCCTCGCCCCGGTGAGGACCGCCACCGCAGGCCTCTTGCGAACAGCGTGGCCGTCGATGAACACAGCGGTGGCGATAATCCACCGGCCTCTGACTGCAAGCAGATACGGGTCGCCCGTGCGTGGCTGCGGGCGGCCCTGGGCATCGCGGAACCATGACCGTCACACCGCCCAGCGGGCATCCGAGCCAGGCCGGACAGGCCTGCGCACCCGGCAAGGAACCCGAAGTCATGGCTCTGTTGCTGGAGGAATACAGGGCGCTCAGGACTGAACTCGGACAGCGGGCCGCGGGTCGCGGCCCGCGTGCAGCTGCTCGGCTTCGCCGGAATCCTGTCCGCCGTCCTCGCGGCGGCGCACAGGCTTCCGGTGCGACGCATCAAACCTGTATGTCGGGACGGCTGTTGCCATGATCGGCCTGTGGGCGTGGCGTACGACGAATGGCGCCGCTCAGCGTGTCGGCCGCCATCTGTGTGACGTCGAGCAGCGACTCAATGAGCTGGCGGGCGGCGCGTACGAGGCCCAGACCCCGCCGTTCACGTGGGAACGGATACGGCAGCGGCAAAGGGCCGACGATCCCCGGCTTGTGCAGTTCCTGCGGCGGGTCATTGGGTGAGGCACGTCTGATCCGGTCTGCGCCGCGACCAGCCGGCCACCTGAGGGCAGGTGCCTGTTGAGTCGACACGGAGTGCCATGCCGATGTTGCCACCGGTCCGTTTCTCCGAGCCGGTCGCCGAACCCGGCCTACCCGTTCCCCGCGTAACTGCAAACCTGAGTACCCGTGGTGTTCGGAGACGACAAAGAGCGCTGCCAAGAAGGGTTTCGTCCGCTCCGCATGCAAGCAGAGCGGGCGACGAACGCCCCGGTGAACAGGCACCGCGCGGAGATCCGGCATTTCGGATGGCGAAGCGGACGCTGGTCACTGCTCTGACGCCCGCGGAGCCCCCACAAGACCACCACCCGACTGAAGACACCGCGTGGTTGCTGATGCGCGACAACAGCGGGTCCGGGCGGGGACAGTGGCCGCCGAGCGGGAGAAGACAGAGTTGCGGCCGTAGAGCGCCAGGGCGCGGGCACGGAGATGACTGGGCGGGCGCCGGCTCCCAGCATCAGCGCGCCGCGGTGATCCTGATCTCGGCCACCGTGCCGTCGCCCCGCAGAGCCAGCGCCCCCGGGCCTTCGTGCGGTACGCAGTCAAGACGGCCGAGCGCCGTCTCCCGCCCGTTCGGTGCGCCGACGGCGATCCCCTCGGTGACGGCCATGACGAGCAGGGTCTCGCCGGCGGCGCACGCCATCTCCGCCCCCTGTGCGGCGGCGACGCTGACGATCCGTACTTGTGCCGTCGCCCGGCCCCTGCGGGTCATCACATTCATGTCGCGCACCGCGCCCGCCTCCAGGCGGCAGTCCGTCGCCGCGTCGCCGGAGAAGGCGAAGGGGCTCAACGGTGCGACCGGATGCGGGGTCCCGTCCACGGTCAGCACCATGCCTTCGCCCTTGACCAGGGTGATCACGCGGTCGATCCCGGGAAAGGAAGAGAAGGAGCCTCCCGCGTCCACGTCCGCGACACTCACCCGCCAGTCGAAGCCGTCCTCGGGCTCCACCGGGGCCAGGGCCGCTTTCACTGCGCCCGACGCGACCTCCCGGGTCATACCGCCGCCGTTCTTCCACGGCATGCTGCGGTATCCGCTCCAGCGCAGAACTTCTCCGCCCATCCGACGCCACCTCCTTCTTCCGTCGTCCGGCCGACCGCCTTCATCGGCGAACCCGGACCCCACCGGGTCTCTCGGCCATAGGGCTGTATGAGCGCCCCCAGGCATGTGATCACCGAGTCCGGGGCCAGCCTACGTCCCAGCCAGGCACGGAGAGCGGGGTGCCTCGGCGAGGGCTTCGGCCGTGCCCTCAGACGACCCCTCGGGCCCGGGGTCCCGTGCCGGGATCTCCTGGTGTGCGAACTCGACGGCGCCCGCGTCGCCGAGCAGGACGTGGGCCGCGCGTACGAGAAGGCCTCCGGCGCCCTTGTGCCGGTCACCGACGACGACCTGGACCGGCTGCCGCTGCCCACCGCGCAC
>NZ_JBHSFK010000106.1:0-2688 GCF_042653945.1 Streptomyces vulcanius
GTTCCTGCAGGCTGCCCTCAAGGCTGGGGCACAGACTCGCCAGGGCGAACTCGACATGGAAGGCCTCATCGACGGCCTCCTCCGCTCGCAGCCTCCTCGCCGCTGACACCCGCCGTCCGAGGACGGATGCCCGGTAGTGGGCCCGGTGGGCGGGGCCGGTCTTGTGAGTACGGAGTCGGAAAGCATGGGCAACGTACCCTGCAGGGCCAGAGGCCTTCCGCTTACCGCTCGGCGGTTTGATCAGTCGAACGGGGTTTCTGTATGGGTGATCCTGCGGTGGTGGAGACATAGCGGCAGGGCCTCCTGGCAGCTCGGGGTTGCGATGCCAACCTCGCGGCGCCAGGAGGCTCTGTTGTCGCGGTCTGTCGTGCTCGTGCCCGCAAAATGTCCAACGCGCCGTCTTCTCCAGCAATTTGGTGGCTCGAGTTGGTGGCTCGAGTTGGTGGCTCGAGGCGAACCAGTCAGCCGACCGCAGCATTCCCCGGCTGCTCGCGGTGTGCCCGGGCCGTGGCCATCAGTTTGTCGAGTGTGTCCCTGGTCCGCACGAGGTCGGCGATGTGCGCGGACAGCCGCTCGCGCTCCAGTGCCATCCGCTCCAGCGCGGAGTCGGAGTTCTCCTTGCTGGGCGTGTCGACGCAGGGCAGCAGCTCGGCGATGGTGCGGCTGGACAGGCCTGCGGCGTACAACCGCTGGATGAAGGCGACCCGATCGACCTCGTCGTCCGTGTAGTGCCGCTGGCCGCTAGGGCTGCGGGTACTGGTGAGCAGCCCCTGCTCCTCGTAGTAGCGCACGGACCGGACACTGACTCCGGCGTGTGACGCGAGCTCCCCGATCCGCACAAAGCCCTCCCGGCTGAGTTCTGCGCCACAGACCCTTGCCTCTGACGTCAGTGTGAGGTCCTAGGGTATCGGTTGTGCCCGAGGCGCGGACACGACGGAGTGCTGAGGAGCCCTGGAATGGCAGATATGACGGACAAGGTGTGTGTCGTAACCGGCGCGAATTCGGGAATCGGCAAGATGACCGCGGTCGGTCTAGCCAAGGCCGGCGCCACTGTGGTGATGGCATGCCGCGACCTTGCCAGGAGCAGTGAGGCGCTCGCCGGGATCCGCACGCTCAGCGGCTCCGACCAAGTGCACCTGATGCAGCTCGATCTCGCCTCTCAGGTTTCCATCCGGGCGTTCGTCGAGGCGTTCACGCAGAGGTTCGACCGTCTGGACGTGCTGGTGAACAACGCGGGTGTCGGGTCACCCGCCCGCAAGCTCACCGCCGACGGCTTCGAGTTGCACTTCGGGGTCAACCACCTCGGGTCCTTTCTGCTGACGACACTGCTCCTGCCAGTACTGGAGCGCAGCGCGCCGTCCAGGGTCATCGTCGTCGCCGGCAGCGCCCAGAAGTCCGGCAAGATCAACTGGGACGATCTGCAGCTCGAGCAGAAGTACTCGATCCTGCGGGCCGGAGGCCAGTCGAAGCTCGCGAACTTGATGTTCGTACGCGCGCTCGCCCAACGGGCACAAGGCGTCACCGTGAACGCGGTCGACCCCGGTATGACCGCGACTGGCATCACGCGTGAGTTGCCTGCTCCGGTGCATAAGCTGATGGGACTCCTGTTCAAGAGTCCGGAGAAGGGTGCGCGCACCCCTGTCTATCTGGCGACGTCGTCGGAAGCGGCCGATGTGACGGGCAAGTACTTCAAGAACTCTCGTGAGATACAGCCCAACCCGGACGCTCTCGACGACAACGCCGTGCAGCGGCTGTGGCGGATCAGCGAGAAGCTGACTGCCCAGTCCGCGACCGCGCCGTAGCGGCATTAGAGAAGTAGGGCCGCCGCAGCTCGCCGGTCGCGTGCCATGAGGCGCGTCGTCGTCCAATGAGCTTCTTCAGCGTTGCCGCTCCAGGGTGAGGACAGCTTTCGCGATTGACGTCATGCGGTTTGGGCTGCATCGGGATCTGCGGAAGATGCGCCAGGACTTCAGGCGCGCGACGCCGCGTTCGACCGGTGCCCGTGCCGAGGCCAGGGCCCGGTTGCGTGTCTTCTCGGTGAGGGTGAGTTCTTGCAGGGGCCTGCGTTTGATGGCCGTGGTCACCCAGGGGCCACCGCCCTGGTAGGCGAGATCGGCCAGGATGGGGACGCCCTGGCGCTCGCAGATGCGGATGATCCGGTGGGTGCGGGCCGCGGTCAGGTCGTGAGTTCGGCCCGGGAGCGCGGGTGAGAGCCACAGCAGCCGGCCGTCCGGATCGGTGACTACCTGCACGTTCACCCCGTGCCGGCGGTGCTTGTGGGAGTAGTCGGCCCGTCCGTCGCCGACCCGGTCGCACTCGGCGAGGGTGCCGTCCAGCAGGACGAAGTCCGCATCGGCCTCGCGTAGGACCTTCAGCAGTCCCGGCGCACGGTCGGCGAGCAGGTGGATGACTGCACTGGTGTAGGCGTGGGCGGTGGACTCGCTGATCCCGAACCCGGCAGCGATTTTCGCCACGGTGGTGTGTTCGCGCAGGTACACCAGTGCCACCATCGCGCGTTGAGACGGGCGGAGCTTGCTGCGCCGGTCGTCCTCACGGGTGACGATGAGCATGGTGACCCTTAAGAATGTTGGACGGTCCGGGAGGACCGGGTGTGGCTGATGGTGACCTGCCGGTGATGGCTTGAGTGGATTGGCCGCCCGGTCCTCCGGGACGCTCCGACTGCTGATT
>NZ_JBHSFK010000107.1:0-2579 GCF_042653945.1 Streptomyces vulcanius
CGAAACTGCCCGACGCGAAGACGTTCCGCGTCACGCTGAAGAACGGGCAGTGGCATGCCGCGTTCGCCGTCGTCCCCGGGCCGGTCCCCGCGCCCGGCACCGGTGAGGTCATCGGCATCGACCGCGGCGTCACCATCACCGCCGCTCTCTCCGACGGGCGGAAACTGAACTGCCCGCAGCTCACCGCCCGGGAACACGCCCAGATCCGCAAACACCAGCGGCGCGCAGCCCGCGCCCCCAAAGGCAGCGAGGCCAAGGCGGCCGGGTACGCGAAGGTCGCGAAGCTCAAGGCACGGGAGGCCAACCGCCGCAAGGACTGGTGCGAGAAGACCAGCACCCTGCTCGCCAAGTCCTACGACCTGGTCCGCTTCGAGAAGCTGAACATCAGGAACATGACCCGCTCCGCGAAGGGCACAGTGGAGCGGCCCGGCCGAGGCGTCCGCCAGAAGGCGGGGCTGAACCGGGGCATCCTCGCCCAGGGCTGGGGCCTGCTCCGGCAGCGCACCGGGCACAAGGCCCCCGGCCGGGTCGAGGACATTCCGGCCCCGTACACGTCTCTGCGGTGCAGTGCCTGCGGATGGATCGACAAGAACTCGCGCAAGAGCCAAGCCGAGTTCGTCTGTTCCTCCTGTGGCTTCACCTGCAACGCGGACACCAACGCAGCATCCAACGTCGCGGCAGGACAGGGCGGGATCCCCCGCCCCCGGCGAACAGCCGGTGCCGGAGGGGTGACAACGGCCACCAGCCGTTCGAGCACCCGTGAACCTCAACCCACCTGGGTTGGAATCCCCCTCTTTTAAGAGGGAGAGGATGTCAACGTCGGGCGAATACGGCCCGCTCATATCGTCGTCGACGCCGTCGTCGAAGTGGTCGTTGAAGCGCAGCCTGCGGGCCACGACGTCCGCCGCGATCTCGCCGAGGGGGCGCCCGGTGCCATAGGCGTGGGCGCGCAGACGCAGCAGCGCCTCCTTCAGGGACACGCCGAGCTGGACGCTGATCATTCCCGTGGCCTGGTGCACGGCCGCGCGGCGCAGTCCCGACGGCTGCTCCAGGAACAGGCCGAGCCCGGGCACGTCGTCGCCCCCGCGCCGGTCCCTGTTCAGGAAGGCGCCGGTCAGTGTGGCCGTCAGGGCGGTGGCGTCCGCGTACTGCTGCTCGCCGATCCGTCTGTCCCCGTCGCACAGCACGGTCAGTACGCCGACCCGGATGGCCCCGATGCCCAGCGGGAAGCAGCACACACCGTGCACGCCCAGTTCGCGCGCGGCGGGCAGCAGCGCGGGCCACCGCTGCGGGCGCACCCGGTCCAGGTCCGGCTCCAGGACGGGCGAGCCGGTGCGTACCGTGTCCGGCCCCGGGCCCTCACCCAGGGTGAACTGGAGTTCCTCGAACCGTGCGCTCAGCTCGGGGTGGCACCAGAGCGGCTCGGCCGTCCGGTCGGCGCCGACCAGCAGCGACAGCGCGACCCCTTCGGCGCCCAGCGCCCGCGCGCACGCCCGCGCCGGGTCGTCGGCCTCGCGCAGGCGCAGCGACCGCAGGACCTCGGCCATGCCGGCGCTGATCACCGTTCTCCGTTCCGCCGCGACCGGGGACCTCGGGATGAGGATGCCGCCCGGCTCGCGCCGTACACGCCGTACATTACGGGGGCCCGGTTCTGCCGCGACCGGAACGGTCCGTCAGGACTGTCCGGGGAGTACGCTCGGAGGTACCGAGAATATTTCGCGCACCGGTTTCCGAGCTCGTGTCGTTTTCGGCGATCGAATACGCCGGGCCGGTTGCGGCCGGTCCGGGGCAGGGTCCGCGTCATGACTGCGACCATCCCCTCCCCGCCGACACTCGAAGCCGAAGCCGAAGCGCCGTTCTCCTCGTCCGCTCCCCGTCTGTCGCTGGCTCCCGTCGGTGCCGCGCCGGCGTTGCTGGACGGTGCCTGGTGGCCCCGGTCCCGCGACCTGACGGCCGAACTCCCCGCCCTGACCGCCGTACTCGATCCACTGTGGGGGCGGATCACGAGGGTCACGGTGAATCCCACCCACTGGCCGGTCGTCCCGCGCAAGGTGTCCGTCGCCGGGCGTGTGGTGAAGGTGGGCTGGTTCCTTGCCGAACAGGACCCGCACGAACTGCTGCTGCTCTCGTACCGCAGTGGCCGCTGGAACCTCCTGGTGGTTCCGCCGCTGACGGATCCCGCCTCGGCCGCCTGGCTGATGACCGCCGCGAGCGACCCGCTGGGGACGTCGACCGCGAGCCGGCTGATGGAGGAGGCGGCGCGTCTGCGGACGGTGTCCGAAGCCGACCGCGCCGTGGAAGCGGCCTGGGACTCCGAAGGAGGCACTCCAGCCTCGGCTCCGGCCCCGGCGCCGCACCCGTAAGGGAGCCGCTCGAGCCCCGCCATCCAGCCTCCGCACCCCGCACCGGCCATCCAGCCTCCGCACCCCGCACCGGCCATCCAGCCTCCGCACCCCGCCCCGGCCATCCAGCCTCCGCACCCCGCCCCGGCCATCCAGCCTCCGCACCCCGCCCCGGCCATCCAGCCTCCGCACCCGCACCCGCGCCCCGCACCTGCACCCGCAGCCCGCACCACCGCC
>NZ_JBHSFK010000108.1:0-2232 GCF_042653945.1 Streptomyces vulcanius
CACTCAACGCAAGCCCGGGACCAGGGGATTCACCCCGATTCCGAAACGCTGGGCGGTCGAGCGGACCTACGGCTGGCTCATGCTCCATCGCCGCCTGGCCCGCGACTACGAGACCCTCCCCGCCCGCTCCGAAGCCATGATCCACATCGCCATGGCCGACCTCATGACCCGCCGCCTCACCAGCGAGAACACCACCTCCTGGCGCGACCCGACACCGCAGACCAAACAGCAGATTCCGGGATGAAACAACGGGAGAAAACGACCTCTTAACTTGTTCTTTAACCTTGGGCCGGGTCCCTGCCGTTTGGCCCGCTCGCGGGCCGGTGGCAGAGTGAGCCGGATGATCGGACGCCTGTACACCGTTGTCATCGACTGTCCCGACCCGGATGAGCTTGCTGGTTTCTACGAGAAGCTGCTGTCGCTCTCGCGGCAGGCGGACACCGGCGACTTTGTCGTGCTCCAGAACGCGGCGGGGGCCCCGGTGGTTGCCTTTCAGCGGGTAGACGACTTTTGCGCGCCGCAGTGGAAGGATTCCGCACGTCCTCAGCAAATGCACATCGACGTGATGGTCGCGGACCTCGATACGGCTGAGGCTCAGGTGCTCGCCCTCGGTGCGACGCTGCTAGATGGTTCGGACAAGCCGATCGGTTACCGCGTCTACGAGGACCCCGTCGGCCATCCCTTCTGCCTGATCACTCCCGAGGGAGCCTGACCTTGCCCTTTAGGGTCCGGCGTCGAAAATGACTCGAACTGGGTCGCTCACCTGGGTGTTCGCCGGACGCTGAGGCGGCCTTCGTCTGATCATGTGCTCCGACCAAGGACACACGTGACCACGACGAAGGCCGTGAAGGTGAGTTTGCTGCCTGATCATGCTCCGGGGGAAGCGTTCGCGAAAGCGTCACGCTTCCGGGAGGACTTATTCGACTGCCTGACCGCGCGCGGGGACGAACTGTTCGACCTCACCGACGCGTTGCTGTGCGCGGACGGACCGGTGACGACACCGGTCGACCTGACGCTGGTGGCCGAGCACCGGCGTGGGCACGGCGCGATGTACGACGCGCTGACCAGCGGAAACGTGGACGCGCCCCGGCTGCGACAGGTGCTGGCCGGCCTGCCCATGCCGCAGGCCGCCGACGGCCGCCTGGTCCTCGCCGTCGACATCAGCAACTGGCTCCGCCCCGACGCCTCCACCAGCGCGGACCGCCTGTTCTGCCACGTCTACGGCCGCAGCGGACGGTCCTCGGACCAGTTCATACCCGGCTGGCCGTACTCGTTCGTCGCCGCCCTGGAGGCGGGCCGGACGTCCTGGTGCCAGCTCCTGGACGCCGTGCGTCTCGGGCCGGACGACGACGTCGCCGAGCTCACTGCCGCCCAGGTACGCCGGGTGGTCACGGACCTGATCGAGATGGGCCGCTGGCACTCCGGCGACCGCGACATCCTCATCGTCTTCGACGCCGGCTACGACGCCCCGCGCATGGCCCACCTCCTCAACGGCCTCCCGGTCGAGGTGCTGGGACGGATGCGCTCCGACCGCGTCATGCGACGGCCGACCCCCTCGCTCAAGGAGTACGCCCTGGCCTATCCCCAGGGCGGGCGACCGCCGAAGCACGGCAAGGAGTTCCGCTTCGCCAAGCCGGAGACCTGGGGCGAGCCGGACGCGGCGACGGTGCAGGTCACCGACCAGTACGGCACCGCCCGCGCGATGGCCTGGGACCGCATCCACCCCCGCCTGACCACCCGCTCCGCCTGGATCGACCACACCGGTGAACTCCCCGTCATCGAGGGCACGCTGATCCGCCTCCAGGTCGACCGCCTGCCCAGCGGCGGAGACCCGCTGCCTCTCTGGCTGTGGTCGTCGGCCACCGGTCTGAGTGGCGAGGACGTCGACGTCCGCTGGCAGGCGTTCCTGCGCAGGTTCGACATCGAGCACACCTTCCGGCTGATGAAGCAGACCCTCGGCTGGACCCGCCCGAAACTCCGCACCCCCGAGGCCGGAGACCGCTGGACGTGGCTGATCATCGCCGCCCCTGGGAGAAACCAGCCGATCCCGCACGGCTCACCCCGGCCCGCGTCCGCCGAGGGTTTCGGAACCTCCGCCCGCACCTGCAGAGGCTGTCGCACGGCTTCTGCCCGGGGAAGGTCAAGAGCGATTCGTTGTTCGGTTCCAGGGATCAGGGAGACGCCGGACTCTTGGCTGGTGGGGCGGAACTTCTTGTCGGGCGACCGTGAACG
>NZ_JBHSFK010000109.1:0-1663 GCF_042653945.1 Streptomyces vulcanius
GCAGAGGCTGTCGCACGGCTTCTGCCCGGGGAAGGTCAAGAGCGATTCGTTGTTCGGTTCCAGGGATCAGGGAGACGCCGGACTCTTGGCTGGTGGGGCGGAACTTCTTGTCGGGCGACCGTGAACGTGATCTTGAGATGCCGCGGGATGTGCGGGAGTGGCTGCCGCCCGAGCACCTGTGCTGGAAGGTGCTCGACGTCGTCGAGTTGCTTGACCTGTCGGCGTTCGAGAACAGCTACCGTCACGACGGGCGGGGCGGGGTGGCCTACCCTCCCGCGAGCCTGATTGCGTTGCTCCTGTACTGCTACAGCAAGGGAGTGCGTTCCTCCCGTCGCATCGAGCAGGCTTGCTGGGACGACGTGGGCTGCCGAATCATCACCGCGAACCGCCGAGTGGACCACTCCACCGTCGCACGGTTCGTACGACGCCACCGTGCCGCCTTGAACTCGCTGTTCGTGCAGGTGTTGTCGCTGTGCGGCCGACGCGGCCTGGTCGATCTTTCGGCGGTGGCCGTGGACGGCTCACCGATGGAGGCGAACGCCTCACGCGACGTCAACCAGCGGCTCCAGCGCCTGGAGGAGACCATCTCCCAGTGCGAGAAGAAGATCCACGCGCTGATGGAGGATGCGGTAGACCACGCGCTGAGCGTCGAGGCCGATGGCTCGGCAGCACAGGGATATGGCGATGACGCGTGCGACAACTGGCCTCGCCTGTCCCGGCTGTGCGACCGGCTCACCCGGGCCTACCTGGCCAGGGACAGACTGCATGAACGGGCTATGCCTTCACCCACCGAGACCCGGATCAAGGTCGAAGCCGCCGAGCGGATGGTCGCCCGCGCGGAGAAGCGCCTGGCCGCCGAGACCGAGGCTCACCAGGAGAAGCTGAAGAAGTACGAGCTCCGCGTCCGAGAGGAGCAGGCGGCAGGACATCGTGGAGCGAACGGACGGCCGCCGGTCCCGATGGAGCACAAGACCGTCCTCGTTCGCCAGCGAACGCGACTGGTGAAGATGCGTGCCTGGCTGGAGCGGGCCCCCACACCCCGGCCGGCCCCCTCCCCGGAGTCCCGTGCCTGCCTGAGCGATCCCGACTCCCGGCTGATTCCCGGCAAACGCGGCGGCTACCTGCAGGGATACAACATCCAGATCGTGTGCGCCCGCCGTCAATTCCTGTTGGCCATCGAGGCGCACGACAATCCCTCGGACAGGACTGCCCTCGTTGCGATGGTGAAGAAGACCCAGCACAATCACCAGGCAGCACGGCTCCCCGGCGACATCCAACTCTGGCTCGCCGACAGCGGGTACGCTTCCGCCGCGTCCTTCGAGGCCCTCGCCGACCTCCCGCTACTGGTCTCGGTCACCAGCGATGCAGACCAGGCAGGCTTTCCCGCGAAACGTCAGCAGGCCCCTGCCGGCCAGCAGGACATGGCGGCCCGCCTCGCCACCCCAACAGGACGGGCCCAGTACCGTCAACGCAGTGCCCTGGTCGAGCCGGGATTCGCCCAGATCTTCCAACGCTTCGGACGACATCTCAACTACCGAGGCCGCCAGGCGGTGGACGCCGAGATCAAGCTCCTCGGCACGGTGCACAACATCAACAAGCTCATCAATCACCCGCCCAAGAAGAACCCTTGACCTTCACCGGGCAGAAGCCGTGCGACAGCCTC
>NZ_JBHSFK010000110.1:0-1493 GCF_042653945.1 Streptomyces vulcanius
TCCGGCCGCGTTTCGCTCTACCTCGCCACAAACGGCGCACGTTTCGTCGCGGCGCCCGTCTTCCCTGACGAATCCTTCCGCTCGGCGCTGGTCCAGCTCCGCGAAGCACTCGGCTTCAACGAGGTTCACTTGACTGGTGGCGAGCCGACCCTGCATCCGCGGCTGCCGGAGATCACCGCTCTGGCCAGGGACACCGGGTATCAGGTCGGCATTACGTCCAACGGCGAAAACGGCGCAAGGATTCTGCCCTTCTGCGCGGAAGCCGGGCTGAACCGCGTCAACTTCTCCATCTTCGGCACCACCCCAGAAGAACTCGCACAGGTACAGAACGAGAGGTTCAGGACCGGCTCGCGCGCAGCCCGGAAGATCGAGGCGCTGGAGGAGTCGATCCGGGTCGCCATGGAGCTGGGGGTTGGCGTAC
Source organism: Streptomyces vulcanius (assembly GCF_042653945.1). Lineage (NCBI taxonomy): Bacteria > Bacillati > Actinomycetota > Actinomycetes > Kitasatosporales > Streptomycetaceae > Streptomyces > Streptomyces vulcanius. Next base: position 422 of record NZ_JBHSFK010000110.1, read on the forward strand.
GGGCCAACGTCGTCATCCCCGATCGCAGTCACGTCCAGCGTGTCCACCGCCTGCTGGAGAAGCACTCCCCGCAGCTGTCCATACGGGTCCTGTCGTCGCTGGCCGACGGCGATGAATCCCTGGATGCAATAGATCTGCTTCTGGGCCAACTCGGTGCGCAGCCGGAGGAAGTCCGCCTCATCGCGGGCACATCCGGCTTCCGAATCTCGTACCGACTCCCGGACGGCCGGCCCCTGGTGGTGAAGCACATCCGCTCACTGCGGCTACCCGAAACCTGCACCGGGTGCCGGTTCAACAACGCCACCGACTGCCAGGAGGGTTACTACGGGGTGCGGCTCTACCGAGACCCGAAGGGAGTCTTCCACGTCGGCGTCTGCATTCAGCGGATGGATTTCTGCCTGCCCGTGGAAGAGTTCGTGGACAGCGACCTGTGCGGCGAGATCGGGAAGATGCGCGAGCAGGACTTCCACGACCTGAGCGCCTGAGACCGTTACAAGTAAGAGGACACCCATGGCACAGAACGAGTACGAAGCGAAGTTCCTGGCAGTCGATGCGGACGCGCTCCGCGACCGGTTGCGTACCGCAGGCGCGGAGCAGGTCTTCGCCAAGACACTGTTCACCCGGCTGATCTTCGAGAACGACGCCGTCCAGGGCGAGCAGTGGCTACGGCTACGGGACGAAGGCGGCAAGACGACCCTCACGCTGAAGCAGGTCACCGACGCCACCCACATCAACGGGACCACCGAGATCGAGATCGAAGTGAACGATCTGGCGACCACAGCCGAGCTGCTTAAGGCCCTGGGCCTGCGGCAGGTGCGTTACCAGCAGAACTACCGGGAGGAGTGGCAGCTCGGCGGCGTCGCGTACGACTTCGACACCTGGCCGGACCTGCCGACCTTTCTTGAGATCGAAGGCTCCTCGGAAGAGGCCGTACGAGGCGCTGTGGCCTGGCTCGGCCTGGACTACGACGAGGCCCGCTTCGGCAGCATCGACCTGATCTACAAGAGCGAGTTGGGCCGTGACATCCTCGCCGAGCCCACCCTGCTGTTCGCATAGACGGGATGGCCGTTCT
>NZ_JBHSFK010000111.1:0-1441 GCF_042653945.1 Streptomyces vulcanius
CGGCCCTACCTTCTTGAGTGCGTCCCGAGAGTTCGCGACTCTGGGACTGCGCGGGTGGGGCAGGGATGGCTTTCATGCTGGCTGCCCTCGATGGCTCAGGCCGCTGGTCCCCCTGCCCCGCCACTTCTTCCGGACTGCTGATTAGGCACTGCGAACGATCGCTTGGTAGGGCGAGGACAGGCGGAAGGAGTCGCGTCACACACCGCACGAGGAGGGGACCGTGACCACCACCGCAGGCTTCGACATCGCCAAGGACTTCCACTGGCTCGCGGTCGCCGACGACCGGGGACGGCCGCTGCTCAGCCGCCGGGTCGACAACGACCCGGCCGCCATCGACCAGGCCATCGGCGAACTGCACACCATCGAGGCCGACCACGGCCCCGTCACCATCGGGCTGGACATTCTCGGCGGCATAGCAGCCCTGCTGACCGCGATGCTGCTGGCCGCAGGCTTCCGCGTCGTGCACGTGCCCGGCCTGGCGGTCAACCGCGCCCGCCGCGCCACCCGCGGCGGAGAGAACAAGTCCGACCCGCGCGACGCCAAAGTCATCGCCGAACAGGTCATGCTCCGCGAGGACCTGCGCACCGTCGAGCTGCCCGAGGAAGCCACCGTGGAACTGCGGCTCCTGGTCGGCCACCGCACCACGCTGGTCAAGGAGGCCACCGCCCGCACCGCGCGGCTGCGCGACCTGCTCACCGGCATCCACCCCGGCCTGGAGAAAGCCGTCGACGCGACGAACAAGTCGGGCCTCATCCTCCTGGGCCACTACGTCACTCCGGCAGAGATCCGCCGCGCCGGCGTCACCCGCATCGCGGACTACCTGCGCAAACGCGGCGTCAGGACGGCCATCGCCCAATCCCTGGCAGACGCGGCACACGCCTCCGCGCAGGCCCAGCATGCCGTCGTGCCCGGTGAACGGCGCACCGCGCGCCTCATCCGCGAACTCGCCGACGAACTGCTGGCCGGCAAAACCCGACTGAGTACGCTGGAAACCGAGATCGGGCAGCTGGTGGCCGACCACCCTGACGGGGCCCTCATCCGCAGCCTGCCGGGGATGGGGGCCACTCTGACCGCCGAGTTCATCGCCTCCGTCGGCGACATCCGCCGCTTCGCCGGCGGGGACGCCCTGGCCGCCGCGTCCGGTCTGTCCCCCGTGCTCTCGCAGTCCGGGAAGGTCCGCTACTCGCGCAGCGCGACCGGCGGCGACAAAGCCCTCAAGCGGGTCTTCTACCAGGCCGCGTTCTGCTCCATCCAGCGCGATCCCACCTCGCGGGCCTTCTACGACCGCAAACGAGCGGAAGGCAAACGCCATCACCAGGCCCTGATCGCACTCGCCCGGCGCAAGGTCAACGTCCTCTACGCCATCCTGCGTGACCGTCGGCCCTTCGAAGCCCGGCCAACTCTTCGTCTCGTGGCTTGACTTCAGCATTAGGCAGCGGCC
>NZ_JBHSFK010000112.1:0-1284 GCF_042653945.1 Streptomyces vulcanius
TGAAGCTTCCCCTTGATCGTGGACACCTGGAGACTGGGACCTGAGGTTCCAGAGGAAGTAGCACCAGGTGGGAAGCAAGTACACGAAGCGGTACACCGAGGAGTTCAAGCGGGACGCCATCGCGCTCGTCGACTCGTCGGGGAAGACGGTTACTGCGGTCGCCCGGGAACTCGGGATCAGCTCGGAGTCCCTGCGCGGCTGGTACCGCCAGGCCAAGGCCGACCGGGGCGAGAGTCAGGGCGGCGAGCTGACCAGTGCCGAGCGCGACGAACTACGGCGGCTGCGCAAGGAGAACCGCGAACAGCAGCAGACCATCGAGATCCTGAAAAAAGCGACCGCCTTCTTCGTGAAGGAGAACGACCGGTGAGCGAGTTGTACCGGTTCATTCATGCGGAGAAGGCGAACTATCCGATCACGCTGCTGTGCCGGGTGCTGCACGTGGCCCGCTCCTCCTACTACGCCTGGCGTGAGGGCGAGACCGGCCGCCGCAAGCGCCAGGCCGCCGACGACGCACTCGCCCACGAGATCACGGTGCTGCACATCGCCTCCCGCCGCACCTACGGCGTCCCGCGCATCCACGCCGAGTTCCGCCGCCGCGGCCGGCAGGTGAACCGCAAACGCATCGCCCGTGTGATGCGCGAGCGTGACATCCGCGGTGTCACCCGGCGCAAGCACCGCTCGCTGACCCGGCCGGACACGAAGGCGAAGCCGGCCCCCGACCTGATCGGCCGCGACTTTCACGCCGAGCGCCCCGGGACCAAGCTGGTGGGCGACATCACCTACCTGCCCACCACCGAGGGCTGGCTCTACCTCGCCTGCTGGCTGGACCTGGCCACCCGCGAGGTCGTCGGCTATGCGATGGCCGACCACCACCGCGCCGAACTCGTCGTGGACGCCCTCGACATGGCCGTCGGCCGGGCCCATCTGGAGCCCGGCTGTGTGATCCACAGTGATCGTGGAAGCGAGTACACATCGGACCAATTCCGTTCTCGAATAGGAGAGTTGGGCTTACGACAGAGCTGCGGACGCACCGGATCATGCTTCGACAACGCCGCCGCAGAGAGTTTCTGGGCTCTGCTCAAGGAGGAGATCGGCACCCGAACCTGGCCCGACCGGGCCACCGCCCGCGCCGAGGTCTTCACCTTCATCGAGACCTTCTATAACCGCCGCCGCCTCCGCAAGCACAAGATCTTCGGCTACCTCACCCCAGCCGAGACCAGGCAGCGGCATCAACACACCCTTGCGGCATAACCCTCACGTGTCCAAGATCACGGGGAAACTTCA
>NZ_JBHSFK010000113.1:0-1175 GCF_042653945.1 Streptomyces vulcanius
ACTTACTGACTTCGGCTCGTCAGGGTGATCTTTGTCGATGTGCCTGTTGGGCCAGGGGTGCGGGCTGTATTTCGTGCTGTGTGAGATATGCGGATGGGGGCGGGCTGACCGCTGCGGGGCGGCAGCGTCGGGAGGCCGTACGGCGGCAGGCGGCCGTGCTGTTCGAGCAGAAGATCAAGCCGCTGGAGGTCGCCCAGCGCCTCCGAGTGAGCCGGAAGTCGGCCTACCAGTGGCACCAGCTGTGGCGGGACGGCGGGATCGAGGCCCTGGTATCGCGCGGGCCGAGCGGATCACGGTGCCGTCTGTCGCCGCGCTGCCTGGAGAAGCTCGCCGCGTATCTGGAGGAGGGGCCGGCCGTGCACGGCTGGGTGGAGGACCAGGTGTGGACCGCTGGGCGGGTGGCCACGCTGATCGGCCGGAAGTTCCACGTCTCCTACAGCGTCTCAGGCGCCACCCGGCTGATGCACCGGCTCGGGTTCTCCCCGCAGGTCCCCGTGCGGCGGGTCGCCGAGCGCGACGAGGAGGCGGTGAAGATGTGGAAGGAGGCGACCTGGGCGGAGGTAAAAGGGCCCGGGCGGCCTGCGGGGGCTACATCTGCTTCGAGGACGAAGCAGGCTTCACCCGCCGACCGCCCCGAGGCCGCACCTGGGGGCGACGCGGACACACCCCGGTCGTGACGGTGAGCGGACGCCGCTCGGGGCGGCTGTCGGTGGCCGGGCTGATTGCGATGCGGCCCGGCTCACGGACCCGGCTGTGCCATCGGCTGGTTGCCCACCCCGCGGGCAAGGGCAAGCGCCGCAGTATGAGCGAGCGCGACTTCATCGCTCTGCTCGACGGCACCCACCAGCTCATCAAGGCACCGATCGTGTTGGTCTGGGACCGGCTCAACACCCATGTCTCCCGAACGATGCGAGAGTTGATCGACGCACGGGAATGGCTGACGGTGTTCCTGCTGCCCGCCTACTCGCCCGACCTGAACCCGGTCGAGGGCGTGTGGGCCCACGTCAAGCGCAGCTTGGCCAACCTCGCCGTAGTCGCCCTGGACCGCTTGGAGGCCCTCGTCCGCAACCGGCTCAAACGACTCCAGTACCGGCCCGAAACCCTCGACGGCTTCATAGCCGGCACCGGCCTCGCCCTCGGCAACCCGACCTCACCCTGACGAGCCGAAGTCAGTA
>NZ_JBHSFK010000114.1:0-1172 GCF_042653945.1 Streptomyces vulcanius
TGGTTCCGCCGGTTACGCATCCGCTGGGAGATCCGCGACGACATCCACGAAGCGTTCCTCAGTCTGGCCTGCAGCATCATCTGCTGGCGACGACTGAAAAACTTGGCACTTTGTTAGGAGTTCTAAGTGCTGTTCATCTACGCCGGGAACCGACGACGACCTCGACAAGCTCCACATCCTCGCCAGCTGGAGCACCCACCAGACAGACCAGAGCCCGGCCGGCACCCCGCCTCCCGGGCGGCCCAGCTCACGCCCGTAGGACCAGCCCGGCTCGTCTGGACCCCATGCACCCCCGCACGACCCCTGAACGGAGGGGATCACCATGACCACGTCCACCAGCCGCCGACCGCTCGCCTTCGTTACCGGCGCCTCCAACGGCATCGGCACTGCAATCGCCCGCGAGCTCACCACCCGCGGCTTCGACATCATCGGCACCGGCCGCAGCGACTCCATCGACACCGTCGCCGAACAGCTGCGCGCTCAGGGCGCTACGGTCTACCCGCTGCGCGCCGACCTCGGCACCTACGACGGGGTGGAAGACCTCTGGAAGCAGGTCCAGGAAATCGGAAGGCCCCTCGACATCGCCGTCCTCAACGCCGGAATCAGCATCGGCGACGCCTTCGCCACCGACACCGACCTCGACGACGAACTCCACCTCATCGCCCTCAACATCAACGCCGTCGTCCACCTCGCCAAACGCGTCGTCCCCGGCATGCTGACCCGCGGTTCAGGCCGCATCCTCATCACCTCCTCCATCTCCGCCACCATGCCCACCCCGTACGAGACCGTGTACGGCCCCTCCAAGGCATTCGGCTACTCCTTCGCCGAATCGCTGCGCGAAGAACTCCGCGGCACCGGTGTCACGGTGACCGCGCTCCCGCCCGGCGCCACCGACAGCGACTTCCATGCCCGCGCCGGCATGGGGAAAACCGCCATCGGTAAAGGCCAGAAGAACGACAAGCGCCTTTCGCCAAGCAAGGCGTCGACGCACTCCTGGCCGACAAGGACCACGTCGTCGGCGGCGACCGCGCCACCAAGCGCACCGCTTTCCTCAACCGGTTCCTGCCTGAGCACGTCAAGGCCCGCCGCCAGGGAGCCAGCGCCAAGCCGTAAGCCCGTACGGAGATCCTTCAGGGAGGGGAGGGGAGGGGAGGCGGGGGTGTCGAGCGGCA
>NZ_JBHSFK010000115.1:0-1169 GCF_042653945.1 Streptomyces vulcanius
GCATCGGCCGCAACGCCACTCCCGACCGGGCCTGGTACGCGGCCCTGACCGCCGGCCTGGAGCGGGCCGTGCGGATGGACTCCGACATGGCCGCGGTCCTCGGCCCGCACCACCGCACCGTCATGACGGGCGGCTGGTCGCGCAGTCTCGGCGTACGGCAGTTGCGCAGCGAGGCATGGAAGGACGTCAGCGTCTCCCCGGTCCACGAAGCCGGTGGCCGTGGAGCCGCACTGCTGGGCGGCGTCGCGGCCGGGATCTACCCGAGCACCGACGATCTGCCGACCGCGGCAACCGGCGGGCGACCGGACCGGGCGGCGCAGGCACCGCCCCTCACCTCGGGGAGCAGCCAGTGAGCGCACCGCTGCCCGGAGCCCGAAGGTTCACCACGCACTCCAGGCACACCACTGCCCCCTCGCGGTCGCGCGCTCGTCCGGCGACCGGAACCGGGGCCGGGACCAAGGAGAATCATCGCCACCAGAAAGACGCAGCCCCGAGGACAAGTTGCCGATCCCCGGCCCGTCGACCACCCGCGGCGCAGCCGCCACCCCGGCAGCGGCCACCGGACACGGACGAAGGAATACCACTCATGACCACGGACACGACCACGGCGGACGACTCCCCGGACAGCCAGGGCCGACCCCACTACGCAGTCGAACGTCATCAGGTACTGGTGCAGACGGTGCGCAGCCAGGGTCGCCTCGACGCCGGCGCCATGGCCGAACAGCTGCAGGTCTCCACGGAGACGATCCGTAAGGACCTCCAACTGCTGGAGCGGCGTGGCCTGTTGCGCCGGGTGCACGGGGGCGCGGTCGCCGTCGAGGACCTGTCCTTCGAACCCGAGGTGTCCGCCCGTACCAGCAATGAGGACGAGAAGCGGCGCATCGCCCGGGCCGCCCTGGCCGAAGTACCGCGCGAAGGCGCCGTCTTCCTCGATGCCGGTTCCACCATCACGATGCTGGCCGAGATGTTCCCCGCCGACCGGGACCTGAACGTCTTCACCAACACGTTGACCATCGCTCTCGCCCTCGTCAGCCGCCCCCGCCTGAATGTGCACACCCTGGGTGGCCGCGTACGTGCCAGGACCTTCGCGGAAGTCGACAACTGGGCGATCCGCGCGCTGTCCGAGATCCAGGTCGACGTCGCGTTCCTCGGTACCAACGCCATCTCCA
>NZ_JBHSFK010000116.1:0-1137 GCF_042653945.1 Streptomyces vulcanius
GATGAGCATGGTGACCCTTAAGAATGTTGGACGGTCCGGGAGGACCGGGTGTGGCTGATGGTGACCTGCCGGTGATGGCTTGAGTGGATTGGCCGCCCGGTCCTCCGGGACGCTCCGACTGCTGATTGAGAACTGCGGTCATCGCTGGTTAAGGGCCTGTCGGCGGAGTGTTCCTCGGACTGTTGAAGCTCTCTGCACGCAGGAACGGAGCGTCTGGTGACCAGGCGGCACACATGCATATGGGTCGGCATCGATGCCGGCAAGGGCCATCACTGGGCGGTAGCGGTGAGCGCCGAGGGCGAGCGGCTCTTTTCAACGAAGGTGATCAACGACGAGGCACAGATCCTGACGCTGATCGAGAGCGCCCGGAGAAGGCTGACGAGGTGCACTGGGCGGTGGACATCTCCGGCCGGGCCGCCGCCCTGCTGCTCGCACTGCTCATCGCCCACGGCCAGGAAGTCGTCTACGTGCCCGGCCGTACCGTCCACCGGATGACCAGCGCCTACCGCGGCGAGGGCAGGACCGATGCCAAGGATGCCCTGGTCATCGCTGACCAAGCCCGTATGCGCCGGGACTTCACCCCCATCGACACACCACCAGAGTTGGTGTCCACGCTGCAACTGCTGACCAGTTACCGCAGTGACCTGATCGCCGACCGGGTTCGACTCGTCAACCGGCTGCGGGATCTCCTGGTCGGTATCTGCCCGGCACTGGAGAGGGCCTTCGATTACTCCGCAGCCAAAGGTCCGGTCGTCATGCTGGCCGAGTACCAGACCCCGGCCGCCCTACGTCGGATCGGCGTCAAACGGCTCACCACATGGCTGGAGCGCCGAAAGGTCCACAGCGCAGGCACTGTTGCATCCAAGGCAGTGGAGGCCGCCCGGTCTCAGACGACCGTTCTCCCCGGCGAGACCCAGGCGGCGAAGCTGGCACGCGACCTGGCTCACCAGCTGCTTGTCCTGGACGAGCGGATCAAGAACAACGACCGGGAGATCCGCGAGACGTTCCGCCTCGACGACCGCGCCGAGATCATCGAGTCCCTTCCCGGCATGGGCCCGATCCTGGGCGCCGAGTTCGTCGCCGTTGTCGGAGACCTTTCTGGATACCGGGACGCCGGCCGCCTGGCCTCGCACGCGG
>NZ_JBHSFK010000117.1:0-1120 GCF_042653945.1 Streptomyces vulcanius
GGCACGCCTTCGGCGCGGACCTCGTCGGGTGTCTTGCCGAAGGCGAGTGCCTGGGTCTGGGCGAAGAAGTTGGCCATCAACAGGTCGTGCTGCGCGGCGAGTTCACCGCTCAGCTCGGCGACCGGGCGGGCGAAGCCGATGAAGTCCGCCGGGATCAGCTTGGTGCCCTGGTGGATCAACTGGTAGTAGGCGTGCTGCCCGTTGGTGCCGGGCGTGCCCCACACCACCGGACCGGTCTGCCAGTCGACCTCCCGCCCGTCCCGGCCCACGTACTTGCCGTTGGACTCCATGTCCAGCTGCTGCAGATACGCCGCGAACTTCGACAGATAATGGCTGTAGGGGAGCACCGCGTGGGACTGCGCGTCGTGGAAGTTGCCGTACCAGATGCCCAACAGCCCCAGCAGCAGCGGCACGTTGGACTCGGCCGGAGCGGTACGGAAATGCTCGTCGACCAGGTGGAAACCCTCCAGCATCTCGCGGAAGCGCTCCGGGCCGATGGCGATCATCAGCGACAGGCCGATCGCCGAGTCGTAGGAGTACCGCCCGCCGACCCAGTCCCAGAACTCGAACATGTTGGCCGTGTCGATACCGAAGTCCGCGACCTTCCCGGCGTTCGTCGACAGCGCCACGAAATGCTGGGCGACCGCCGCCTGATCACCCAGCGCGTCCAGCAGCCAGCCACGGGCCGACGTGGCGTTGGTGATCGTCTCGATCGTGGTGAAGGTCTTGGACGCGATGACGAACAGCGTCTCGGCCGGATCCAGGTCACGGGTCGCCTCGTGCAGGTCGGCACCGTCCACGTTGGACACGAAACGCACCGTCAGATCCCGGTCGGTGAAGCTGCGCAGCACCTCGTAGGCCATCGCCGGACCCAGATCGGAGCCGCCGATACCGACGTTGACCACATTCCGGATCCGCCGCCCGGTGTACCCCGTCCACTCACCCGAACGCACCCGCTCCGCGAAGCCGGCCATCTTGTCCAGGACGGCGTGCACCGCGGGGACCACGTTGTGCCCGTCGACCTCGACCACCGCCTCCCGCGGCGCCCGCAGCGCGGTGTGCAGCACCGCCCGGTCCTCGGTCGTGTTGATCCGCTCACCACGGAACATCGCATCCCGCA
>NZ_JBHSFK010000118.1:0-1103 GCF_042653945.1 Streptomyces vulcanius
GCGCAGCAGCGGTTGTGGTTCCTGGGGGAGTTGGAGGGTCCGTCGGCGACCTACAACATTCCTGTGGCTGTGCGGTTGACGGGTGATGTGGACGTTGAGGCGTTGCGGATGGCGTTGGGTGATGTGGTGGGCCGGCATGAGGTGTTGCGGACGGTCTTTGCTGTTGATGGGGGCAGGCCGTATCAGCGGATCCTTGCCCCGCCTTCTTCTTTTGATCTGCCGGTGGTCGAGGTGGAGCGGGAGGGTCTGGCGGGGGTGGTTGACGGGCTGGCTGGTTATGCGTTCGATCTGGCGGCTGAGTTTCCGTTGCGGGCGTGGCTGCTGCGGGTGGGGCCGGGTGAGTGTGTGCTGGTGATGGTGGTGCATCACATTGCCGGTGACGGGTGGTCGATGGGGCCGCTGGCGCGGGATGTGTCGGTCGCGTATGCGGCACGTACTACCGGGCAGGCACCCGGCTGGGGGCCGTTGGGGGTGCAGTATGCGGACTACGCGTTGTGGCAGCGCGAGTTGCTCGGTGAGGAGTCCGGGCCGGACGGTCTGCTGTACGAGCAGCTGGGCTATTGGCGCAGGGCTTTGGACGGGGTGCCGCTGGAGCTGGTGCTGCCGTTCGACCGGCCGCGGCCGGCGGTGGCCTCGCATCGCGGGGGCCGGGTGGAGGTCTGTGTGCCGGCTGAGGTGCATGCCCGGGTGGCCGAGCTGGCCCGTGTTCAGGGTGTGACGGTGTTCATGGTGTTGCAGGCGGCGCTGGCGGTGCTGCTGTCCCGGGTGGGTGCGGGCAGTGACATTGCGGTGGGTACCCCGGTTGCTGGGCGTACCGACGAGGCGCTGGACGACTTGGTCGGGTTCTTCGTCAACACCCTGGTGATGCGTACTGACTTGTCGGGTGATCCGTCGTTCGCGGGTCTGCTGGAGCAGGTCCGGGAAAGCGGTCTGGCGGCGTTCGCGCATCAGGACGTGCCCTTCGAGCGGCTGGTCGAGGACCTCGCACCGGCCCGCTCGATGGCCCGCCATCCGCTCTTCCAGGTCATGCTCGCCTTGCAGAACAACGCCCAAGCCGTCCTCGACCTGCCCGGTATCGACGCCGCACCGCTACCCGCCGGCGA
>NZ_JBHSFK010000119.1:0-1094 GCF_042653945.1 Streptomyces vulcanius
GCATCGGCCGCAACGCCACTCCCGACCGGGCCTGGTACGCGGCCCTGACCGCCGGCCTGGAGCGGGCCGTGCGGATGGACTCCGACATGGCCGCGGTCCTCGGCCCGCACCACCGCACCGTCATGACCGGGGGCTGGTCGCGCAGTCTCGGCGTACGGCAGCTGCGCAGCGAGGCATGGAACGACGTCTCCGTCTCCCCGGTCCACGAAGCCGGTGGCCGTGGAGCCGCACTGCTGGGCGGCGTCGCGGCCGGGATCTACCCGAGCACCGACGATCTGCCGACCGCGGCAACCGGCGGGCAACCGGACCGGGCAGCCCCGTCGCCGCACCTCGCCACAGGGAGCAGCCAGTGAGCCAACCACTGCCCGGAGCCGGCAAGTTCATCACGGGCCCGGGCGCCCCACGCCCCTTCGACGGTCCCCTGGCGACCAGGACCGATCCGCGCCAAGGAGAATCGCCCCACCGGCAGGAAGCAGCCCCGAGGCCGGACACGGACGAAGGAATACCACTCATGACCACGGACACGACCACGGCGGATGACTCCCCGGACAGCCAGGGCCGGCCCCACTACGCAGTCGAACGTCATCAGGTACTGGTGCAGACGGTGCGCAGCCAGGGCCGCCTTGACGCCGGCGCCATGGCCGAACAGCTGCAGGTCTCCACGGAGACGATCCGTAAGGACCTCCAACTGCTGGAGCGGCGTGGCCTGTTGCGTCGGGTGCACGGGGGTGCGATCGCGGTCGAGGACCTGTCCTTCGAACCCGAGGTGTCCGCCCGTACCAGCAATGAGGACGAGAAGCGGCGCATCGCCCGGGCCGCTCTGGCCGAAGTACCGCGCGAGGGCGCCGTCTTCCTCGATGCCGGTTCCACCATCACGATGCTGGCCGAGATGTTCCCCGCCGACCGGGACCTGAACGTCTTCACCAACACGTTGACCATCGCTCTCGCCCTCGTCAGCCGCCCTCGGCTGAATGTGCACACCCTGGGTGGCCGCGTACGTGCCAGGACCTTCGCGGAAGTCGACAACTGGGCGATCCGCGCGCTGTCCGAGATCCAGGTCGACGTCGCGTTCCTCGGTACCAACGCCATCTCCA
>NZ_JBHSFK010000120.1:0-1084 GCF_042653945.1 Streptomyces vulcanius
GCACGCCGAGCCGGCGGTGACCACACCGCCGGCCCCCGGCCCGCGGAAGACCGACGGCCGGACCGCGCAACGCCCGCCGGCGCTGCGCCTGCTGGCCCGCCCCGAGGTGGGTGTGTTCCTCGGCGCGGCTGCGGTGTACGTGTTCTTCCTGATCGCGGCCCCGCCGGTGCGCGAGGCCAGCGCGATGGCGAACATCCTCTACCAGTCGTCGACCATCGGGATCATGGCCCTGCCGGTCGCCCTGCTGATGATCGGCGGCGAGTTCGACCTCTCGGCGGGCGTCGCCGTGATCACCTCGGCGCTCACCGCGGCCATGCTCAGCTACCAACTGAGCATGAACGTCTGGGTCGGCGTGGTCGTCGCGCTCCTTGTCTCTCTTGCGGTCGGCTTCTTCAACGGCTGGATGCTGGTGAAGACCGGTCTGCCGAGCTTCCTGGTCACCCTGGGCACGTTCCTGATCCTCCAGGGCGTCAACCTGGCGGTGACCAAGCTGGTCACCGAGAACGTCGCCACCGACGACATCAGCGACATGGACGGCTTCGGCCAGGCCAAGAAGGTCTTCGCGTCGTCGTTCGACGTCGGCGGGGTCCAGGTGAAGATCACCGTGGTGTGGTGGCTGGTCTTCGCGGCGCTGGCGACCTGGGTGCTGATCCGGACGAAGTACGGCAACTGGATCTTCGCCGTCGGCGGGAACAAGGACTCGGCACGGGCGGTCGGCGTGCCCGTGACGTTCACCAAGATCTCCCTCTTCATGCTGGTCGGCTTCGGCGCCTGGTTCGTCGGCATGCACCAGCTCTTCTCCTTCAACACCGTCCAGTCCGGCGAGGGCGTCGGCCAGGAGCTGATCTACATCGCCGCGGCGGTGATCGGCGGCTGTCTGCTGACCGGCGGTTACGGCTCGGCGATCGGCCCGGTGTTCGGGGCGTTCATGTTCGGCATGGTCCAGCAGGGCATCGTCTACGCCGGCTGGAACCCCGACTGGTTCAAGGCCTTCCTCGGCGTCATGCTCCTGGGCGCCGTCCTGATCAATCTGTGGGTCCAGCGCACGGCGACCCGGAGGTGACCGACCCCATGACCACCAGCA
>NZ_JBHSFK010000121.1:0-1051 GCF_042653945.1 Streptomyces vulcanius
GCGCGCGGTTGACACCGCCCGGGTCCTTGCCGCCGACGCCGTACAGAAGGTCGGCAACGGCCATCCGGGTACGGCGATGAGCCTGGCTCCCGCCGCCTACACCCTCTTCCAGAAGGTGATGCGGCACGACCCGGCAGACGCGAACTGGGTCGGCCGCGACCGCTTCGTGCTGTCTGCGGGCCATTCGTCCCTGACCCTCTACACCCAGCTGTACCTGGCCGGTTTCGGTCTTGAGCTGGACGACCTGAAGAGCTTCCGTACATGGGGTTCGAAGACCCCGGGTCACCCCGAGTACGGCCACACGACGGGCGTGGAGACGACGACCGGCCCGCTGGGCCAGGGTGTCGCCAACGCCGTCGGCATGGCGATGGCCGCCCGCTACGAGCGTGGTCTGTTCGACCCGCAGGCCCCGCAGGGCGAGTCCCCCTTCGACCACTTCATCTACTGCATCGCCGGTGACGGCTGCCTCCAGGAGGGCATCTCCGCCGAGGCGTCCTCGCTCGCCGGCCACCAGCGGCTGGGCAACCTGGTCCTGCTGTGGGACGACAACCACATCTCGATCGAGGGCGACACGGAGACGGCCGTCTCCGAGGACACGGCCAAGCGGTACGAGGCCTACGGCTGGCACGTGCAGCGGATCGCCCCGAAGCCGGACGGCGACCTCGACCCGCACGCGATCTACAACGCCGTCGAGGCCGCGAAGAAGGTGACGGACCGGCCGTCGTTCATCGCGATGCGCTCGATCATCGCCTGGCCCGCCCCGAACGCCCAGAACACCGAGGCCGCCCACGGCTCCGCGCTCGGCGACGACGAGGTGGCCGCGACCAAGCGCGTCCTCGGCTTCGACCCGGAGCAGTCCTTCGAGGTGGCCGACGAGGTCATCGCCCACACCCGCAAGGCCCTCGACCGGGGTGCCGAGGCGAAGGCGCAGTGGGAGAAGACGTTCCAGCTGTGGCGGGACGACAACACCGAGCGCGCCGCCGAGTTCGACCGGATCGCCGCGGGTGAGCTGCCGGCGGGCTGGGAGGAGAAGCTCCCGGTCTTCGAGCCC
>NZ_JBHSFK010000122.1:0-1015 GCF_042653945.1 Streptomyces vulcanius
GTCGATGCGGCTCAGCACCTGCGCGGGATGGGAGCGCGCACCGTTCTCGCCAGCCTCGGCGTGGACGGCGCCCTGCTCGTCGAGAACGACGAAGTCCTGCACGCCGAAGTGATCGTGGACAACCCGCAGAGCGCCGTCGGAGCAGGTGACGCCCTCCTGTCCGGTTTCCTCGCCGGCGGGGCGACCGGCGAGCCGGCCCTGCGCACCGCACTGCAGTGGGCGGCCACCGCTCTCCAGCAACCGGGCACCCTGCTCGGCCCACGCATCGACGAAGACAGCTTCCAGCTGATCTTCCACGACCGCCCCGACCGGCTGCGCCGCCTCCGGACCGGATGACCGACCCGGGACCGCTCCACCTCCCAAGAGCCGGATGACCGAAGACCGGCCCGCCCCGCCGCCTGCCCGAAAGAGACACCATGCCCCTCACCGGCACCGGACACACTGTCGCCGCCGCCGCGAGCGCCGGACACGCAGCAGCCGCCTTCAACATCATCCAGCTCGAACACGTCGAAGCGATCATCTCCGGAGCCGAGGCCGCGAAGGCTCCGGTCATTGTGCAGATCAGCGAGAACGCCGTGCGCTACCACGGCGCTCTGACCCCGCTCGCCCGTGCCGCACTGGCCGCCGGACAGGCCGCCCACGTGCCCGTGTCCGTCCACCTCGACCACGTCACGGACCTGTCCCTCGTCCGCGAGGCGCTCGAACTCGGCCTGCACTCGGTGATGTTCGACGCCTCCACCCTCGACTACGCCGACAACGTCGAAGCCACCGCCGAGGTCGTCCGCCTGTGCCACGCGGCAGACGTATGGGTCGAAGCCGAACTCGGTGAGGTCGGCGGCAAGGACGGTGTCCACGCCCCCGGAGCCCGCACCGATCCGGGCGAGGCCGCCGCCTTCGTCGCCGCCACCGGCGTGGACGCACTGGCCGTCGCCGTCGGAACCTCCCACGCCATGCTCACCCGAAACGCCGAGCTCGACTACGAGCTCATCGCCGCCCTGCGCACGGCAGTGCCCGT
>NZ_JBHSFK010000123.1:0-992 GCF_042653945.1 Streptomyces vulcanius
AGAACACCCCCCTCAAGCCCGGCAGCGAGGAATACCTCGACTCCGAGAAGTACCAGCTCAAACCCCGCGACTGGGAAACCGCGAACACCCTCGCACCCCTCGTCACCCGGCTCAACGAGATCCGGCGGGCGAACCCGGCCCTGCGCGCGCTGCGCAATCTGCGCTTCCATCACGCCGACAACGACTCGGTGATCGTCTACTCGAAGAGAAGCGGTTCGAACACGGTTCTGGTGGTGGTCAACCTCGACCCCCACGACACCCAGGAGGCCACGGTCTCGTTGGACATGCCGCAACTCGGCCTTGACTGGCACGAGACCGTGCCGGTGCGCGACGAGCTCACCGGCGAGACCTACCACTGGGGCAGGGCCAACTACGTGCGCCTGGATCCGGGCACCCGGCCCGCGCACGTCCTCACCGTCCTGCGACCGTCCAACCCGCAGATCGGAGGGTCACCCACACGATGATCGTCAACGAACCCGTTCAGGACACGTTCGAGGACACCCCCGCCAAGGACCGCGACCCGGAATGGTTCAAACGGGCCGTCTTCTACGAGGTCCTCGTCCGCTCCTTCCAGGACAGCAACGGCGATGGCGTCGGCGACCTCAAGGGCATCACCGCCAAACTCGACTACCTGCAATGGCTGGGTGTCGACTGCCTCTGGCTCCCGCCCTTCTTCAAATCGCCCCTCAGAGACGGCGGATACGACGTCTCCGACTACACCTCCGTCCTCCCGGAATTCGGCGACCTCGCCGACTTCGTGGAATTCGTCGACGCCGCCCACCAGCGCGGTATGCGCGTTGTCATCGACTTCGTCATGAACCACACCAGCGACCAGCACCCGTGGTTCCAGGAATCGAGAAAAGACCCCGACGGACCCTACGGCGACTACTACATGTGGGCAGACGACGACAAACAGTACGCCGACGCCCGCATCATCTTCGTCGACACCGAAGCCTCCAACTGGACCTTCGACCCCGTCCGCAAGCAGTACT
>NZ_JBHSFK010000124.1:0-992 GCF_042653945.1 Streptomyces vulcanius
AGTACTGCTTGCGGACGGGGTCGAAGGTCCAGTTGGAGGCTTCGGTGTCGACGAAGATGATGCGGGCGTCGGCGTACTGTTTGTCGTCGTCTGCCCACATGTAGTAGTCGCCGTAGGGTCCGTCGGGATCTTTTCTCGATTCCTGGAACCACGGGTGCTGGTCGCTGGTGTGGTTCATGACGAAGTCGATGACAACGCGCATGCCGCGTTGGTGGGCGGCGTCGACGAATTCCACGAAGTCGGCGAGGTCGCCGAATTCCGGGAGGACGGAGGTGTAGTCGGAGACGTCGTATCCGCCGTCTCTGAGCGGGGATTTGAAGAAGGGCGGGAGCCAGAGGCAGTCGACGCCCAGCCATTGCAGGTAGTCGAGTCTGGAGGTGATGCCCTTGAGGTCGCCGACGCCGTCGCCGTTGCTGTCCTGGAAGGAACGGACGAGGACCTCGTAGAAGACGGCCCGCTTGAACCACTCCGGGTCGCGGTCCTTGACGGGAGTGTCCTCGAACGTGTCCGGCACAGGTGAGTTGACGGTCATGGCGGTCTGGAGTCTCCGATCTGCGGTGCTGCGGGTCACCGGACGTGGAACACGTGGGCCGGCGTGAGGCCGGGCTCCAGGCGCACGTAACTGTCCTTGCGCCACGTGTAGGCCTCACCTGTCAGCTCGTCGTGCACCGACAGGAACGCGTCGTGATCCAGGCCGAGTTCCGGCATGTCCAACGAGACCGTCGCCTCCTGGGTGTGCCGGGGGTCGAGGTTGACCACCACGATCACCGTGTCCGTCCCGCTGCGCTTGCTGTACACGAGGACCGAGTCGTTGTCGGCGTGGTGGAAGCGCAGGTTCCTGAGGTGGTGGAGCGCGGGATGGCTGCGCCGGATCTCGTTGAGCCGGGTGACGAGGGGTGCGAGGGTGTTCGCGGTTTCCCAGTCGCGGGGTTTGAGCTGGTACTTCTCGGAGTCGAGGTATTCCTCGCTGCCGGGCTTGAGGGGGGTGTTCT
>NZ_JBHSFK010000125.1:0-990 GCF_042653945.1 Streptomyces vulcanius
AGAGGTCGTTTTCATCTGTCTCGTCCGCAAATAGTCTGCTTCTTGTCGTGCAGGGGTGCGGTACGGAAGAGGTACCCGCTGCGGTTGGGGCATGAGGGTCGGGTGATGTGTCGTGTGGGGTGGGATATAGCTAGTGACTGTTTCATCCCAGGATGCCGGGCCTTCGAAGCCCTGCGTGCTTCTGCTGGCGTTGCTGTGCGCCTGGGCGCACTCGGTCCGCGGCGATACATCACGAGCATGCCGAAGCGTTGCCCGTATCCGAGTGATCTGTCCGATGCCCGCTGGGAGTTGATCGAGCCGGTGCTGGCGGCCTGGCGTTTCGAGCGCCGTGGCAGGGCCCTGGACTTCGGCCGGCCGCCCGAGCACGACCTGCGCGACATCATGGACGCGATCTTGTATGTGGACCGGACCGGCGTCCAGTGGCGCTGTCTCCCGCATGACTTCCCGCACTGGAACACGGTCTACGGCTACTTCACGAAGTGGCAGCAGGAAGGCGTGTTCGCCCAGCTCAACGGCCTGCTCCGGCGGCTGTTGCGGCAGAAGGAAGGACGGGATGCCGAGCCGTCCGCCTGTGTGATCGACGCCCAGAGCGTCAAGACCTCCACCAGCGTTCACGCCTCCGGCCAGGGCATCGACGCCGGCAAAAAGATCGTGGGCAGGAAGCGGAACATCGTCACCGACACCATCGGCCTTCTCCTCGCGGTGCTGGTCACTGCCGCGAGCGTGCAGGACTCCGTCGCCGGCACCCAACTCCTCGACCAGGTCGCCGCCGAGCATCCCCGCATCCGCAAGGTGTGGGTCGACGGCGGCTACCGCCAGCACCTCGTCGAGCACGCGGCCACCCTCGGCATCGACATGCAAATCACTCAACGCAAGCCCGGGACCAGGGGATTCACCCCGATTCCGAAACGCTGGGCGGTCGAGCGGACCTACGGCTGGCTCATGCTCCATCGCCGCCTGGCCCGCGACTACGAGACCCTCCCCGCCCGC
>NZ_JBHSFK010000126.1:0-985 GCF_042653945.1 Streptomyces vulcanius
TGTCAGCGGCCAGTTCGGAATCCCCACGTACGGCCAGTTGTGATGTCACTCTTGGTTACGGCCCGGGCTCGACGTCTGACCCGATCGGTCACATGCGGATGAACGCGACCGGTTGTCGGGCCACGTCAGTGCCAGGCGCAGGCGATCAGCTGTCCGCGGAGTGGGCGTCGGCAAGGGCCTCGCCGAAGAGCCGTCCGGCGAGTTCCACGCAGCGCATCCGGGCAGGAGAGAAGTCGTAAGGCATCTTGGTGATCGCTGTGGCGGCACTCATCTCTGTGCCCTCCTCCCCTTTCAGGTCGGCGTCGTAGATCTCGAAGATCTTCTCCTCGGTCGCGTCGAGACCAGTTGCCTCGATGGCCTGATTCAGGGCCATTTGGTGAGCGCATCGCTGTACGGCGAGCTCTTCGACGCGCGGGTCGTCGGGTTCGACGCCGTCGTCGAGGGCGGCCTCGGCCGCCTCAAGACGGTCCTCCTCGGCCCGCAGGTCGGGGTGGGTGGCCAGCACGATGAACGTGCCGGCCTGGATGGCGGCGCCCAGCGGCCCGAAGATCCGTTCTGTGACTAGCAGGGCGTCCAGATCGGAGGGGCGCAACGCGCCCGGGGGCAGGTGGCTGAGCCGGTCCGTGACCAGTTCGGAGAGCAGCCCCAGCGGGCTGCCCACCGCCTGCAGGCGCTGGACAGCCGCGCGCCGACGTTTGATGGCGGCCTCCTGCGCCGCCAAGGTTTCCTCAAGCCTGCTCAGGACCGACTCGATATCCGGGGCTTGGTCCAGGGCTTCGTCTCCAGCTTCGTCCCGGGCTTCGCCGAAGGCGGCCCGCATGTCGTCCAGGCTGATACCGGCATCAGCCATCTTGCGGATCCACAGCAGGCGGGTCATGTCGTCATAGCCGTAGCGGCGGCGGCCGTCCCCGCCGCGCTCGGGCTCCGGCAGCAGACCGATCTCGTGGTAGTGGCGGATGGCGCGTGGGGTGATCCCGGCGAACGC
>NZ_JBHSFK010000127.1:0-965 GCF_042653945.1 Streptomyces vulcanius
CGCCGGATCTCGTTGAGCCGGGTGACGAGGGGTGCGAGGGTGTTCGCGGTTTCCCAGTCGCGGGGTTTGAGCTGGTACTTCTCGGAGTCGAGGTATTCCTCGCTGCCGGGCTTGAGGGGGGTGTTCTCATACAGTTCGTAGCCGCTGTAGATGCCCCAGGTGGGGGAGAGGGTGGCGGCGAGGACGGCGCGGACGGCGAAGGCGGGCGGGCCGCCGTGCTGGAGGTACTCGTGGAGGATGTCGGGGGTGTTGGCGAACAGGTTGGGCCGCATGGAGGCGGCGGCCTCGCCGGACAGTTCGGTGAGGTAGTCGGTGAGTTCCTGCTTGGTGGTGCGCCAGGTGAAGTAGGTGTAGGACTGCTGGAAGCCGATCTGGCCGAGGGTGCGCATCATCGCGGGGCGGGTGAAGGCCTCGGCGAGGAAGATGACGTCGGGGTCGGCGGCGTTGATCTCCGCGATGACCCGTTCCCAGAAGACGACCGGTTTGGTGTGCGGGTTGTCGACGCGGAAGATCCGCACGCCGTGGGACATCCAGTGCCGCAGGACCCGCAGGGTCTCGGTGACCAGGCCGTTCATGTCGGCGTCGAAGGCGACGGGGTAGATGTCCTGGTACTTCTTCGGCGGGTTCTCGGCGTGGGCGATGGTGCCGTCCGCGCGGTGGTGGAACCACTCGGGGTGCTTGGAGACCCAGGGGTGGTCGGGGGAGCACTGCAGGGCGAAGTCGAGTGCGATCTCCAGCCCGAGGTCCCGGGCCTGCCCGACGAACCGGGCGAAGTCCTCGATCGTCCCCAGAGCGGGGTGGACGGCGTCGTGTCCGCCCTCGGGGGAGCCGATCGCCCACGGCACGCCGACGTCCTCGGGGGTGGGGTCGAGGGTGTTGTTGCGGCCCTTGCGGAAGGTGGTGCCGATGGGGTGGATCGGCGGGAGGTAGACGACGTCGAAGCCCATCGCGGCGATGGCCGTGAG
>NZ_JBHSFK010000128.1:0-921 GCF_042653945.1 Streptomyces vulcanius
CTAGGGTCCGTCTTCAAAGATCATCGAATGGTGGATCATGATGAGGTGATACGCCGTCATGAACTCACTGACCAGGAGTGGGAGTTACTCGCTCCCCTCATACCGCGGGCTGCGACGGGGCGGCCGCGTGTGTCGGACCGGCAGGTCATCAACGGGATGGTGTACAAGATCCGCACCGGGATCTCCTGGCGTGACCTGCCGGAACGCTACGGCTCATGGCAGACGGTCTACACCCGCTTCCGCCGCTACGCCCTGGACGGCGTGTTCACCCAAGCTCTCCAGCAGATCCAGGCCCGCGCGGACGCGGCCGGTGACATCGACTGGCTCGTGCAGATCGACTCCACCATCGTCCGCGCCCACCAGCACGCCGCCGCCACCGGCCGAAAAGGGGGACCCACCGGCCGGACGAACCGGACGATCACGCCCTCGGCCGATCCCGCGGAGGATTGACCACCAAAATCCACCTCGCCTGCGACGGCCGCGGCCGCCCCCTCGCGATCCTGCTGACCCCAGGCCAACGCCACGACAGCATCTGCGCGCGCCCCCTCATGGAACGGATCCGGGTCCCGCGAACCGGCCCTGGCCGGCCACGTTGCAGACCCGATCAGGTCATCGCGGACAAGGCCTACAGCTCCCGCGGCTTCCGCGCCTACCTGCGACGACGCGGCATCGCGTGCACCATCCCGGAGAAGAACGACCAACGGCGACACCGCCACAACCGCGGCCGCCGTGGCGGCCGGCCACCGGCATTCGACCGGCAGATCTACCGCCGGCGCAACCTCGTCGAACGCTGCTTCAACCGCCTCAAGGGCTTTCGTGGCATCGCCACCAGATACGACAAGACCGCCACCTCTTACGAGGCAGCGGTCAGTCTCGCGTCATTCCTGCTCTGGGCAAGATCCGTTTGAAGACGGACCCTAG
>NZ_JBHSFK010000129.1:0-908 GCF_042653945.1 Streptomyces vulcanius
CTTAGAACTCCTAACAAAGTGCCAAGTTTTTCAGTCGTCGCCAGCAGATGATGCTGCAGGCCAGACTGAGGAACGCTTCGTGGATGTCGTCGCGGATCTCCCAGCGGATGCGTAACCGGCGGAACCAGTGCAGCAGCGCGAAACTCTGCTCGACGACCCACCGGTGGACGCCCAGTCCTGAGCCGTGTTCGGTGCCGCGGCGGGCGATGACGGGGGTGATCCCGACCGCCCGGACCTGCTTGCGGTACTTGTCGTGGTCGTAGCCCCGGTCGGCATAGAGCGTGTCCGGCCGTCGGCGGGGCCGTCCGCGTCGGCCGCGCACCGGCGGAACGGCTTCGATCAGCGGGATGAGCTGGGTTACGTCGTTGCGGTTGCCGCCGGTCAGTGATGCCGCGAGCGGGATGCCGTGCGCTTCGGTGATCAGATGGTGCTTGGAGCCTGTTCGGGCACGGTCGACCGGGCTCGGTCCGGTTTTGGGCCGCCCTTCATGGCCCGGACATGGGAGCCGTCGATCACCGCCCTGGACCAGTCCAGCGCGCCGGCGGCGTGCAGTTCGGCCAGCAGTGATTCATGCAGACGCTGCCAGACGCCCGCGTCGTTCCAGTCCCGCAGGCGCCGCCAGCAGGTCATGCCGGAACCGAAGCCCAGCTCCTGGGGCAGGAACTCCCACGGAATGCCGGTGTAGAGCACGAACAGGATGCCCGACAGGACCTTGCGGTCGTCCAGACGCCTGCGACCCTGGTGATCGGCCCGGCGCGGCACGACCGGAAGCAACGGCTCGATCCGCGCCCACAGCTCATCGGACACGATCCACGGCAACTGCTCACCCCTCCTCATGCGCAAGCCAACAACCCGTCAGGCTCGCACATTCCAAGGGGATAAGCGCCATTTAGTTAGGAGTTCTTAGT
>NZ_JBHSFK010000130.1:0-908 GCF_042653945.1 Streptomyces vulcanius
GCGGTCTGGGCGTGGTGTCCAACAACTGCGGGGCGATGGAGTCCGGGCTGGCGGTCCTGCTGGCCGCGGGGCGGATCGCGCGGGTGACCGGTTCCTACATCGGTGCGAACAAGGAGTTCGCCCGCCAGTATCTGGCCGGTGAGCTGGAGGTGGAGCTGATCCCGCAGGGCACGCTCGCGGAGCGGCTGCGGGCGGGCGGGGCGGGGATCCCCGCCTTCTACACCCCTGCCGGGGTGGGCACGCAGGTCGCCGAGGGCGGGCTGCCGTGGCGTTACGACGGTGAGGGCGGTGTCGCGCTGGCCTCGCCGGCGAAGGAGGTGCGGGAGTTCGACGGCACCGCCTACGTCCTGGAGCGCGGTATCCGCACGGACTTCGCACTCGTGCGGGCAGCGAAGGGCGACCGGCACGGGAACCTGGTGTTCAACAAGTCCTCCCGCAACTTCAACCCGCTCGCCGCGATGGCGGGCAGGGTGACGATCGCCGAGGTGGAGGAGCTGGTCGAACCCGGCGGGATCGACCCGGACGCGGTGCATCTGCCGGGGATCTTCGTGCAGCGGGTGGTGGCCCTCACGCCCGGGCAGGCGGCGGACAAGAAGATCGAGCAGCGGACGGTGAGCAGCTGATGGCCTGGACACGAGAGCAGATGGCCGCCCGCGCGGCACGTGAGCTGGAGGACGGGCAGTACGTCAACCTCGGCATCGGTCTGCCGACGCTGATCCCCAACTACCTGCCCCCGGGTGTCGAGGTGGTCCTCGAATCGGAGAACGGCATCCTGGGCACCGGCCCCTACCCCACCGAGGAGCAGGTCGACCCGGACCTGATCAACGCGGGCAAGGAGACGGTCACGGTCCTGCCCGGTGCCTCCTTCTTCGACTCCTCCCTGTCCTTCGGCATGATCCGGGGCGGGC
>NZ_JBHSFK010000131.1:0-866 GCF_042653945.1 Streptomyces vulcanius
CCCGACGGACCCTACGGCGACTACTACATGTGGGCAGACGACGACAAACAGTACGCCGACGCCCGCATCATCTTCGTCGACACCGAAGCCTCCAACTGGACCTTCGACCCCGTCCGCAAGCAGTACTTCTTCCACCGCTTCTTCTCCCACCAACCGGACCTCAACTACGAGAACCCGGCCGTGCAGGAGGAGATGATCTCCGCGCTGCGGTTCTGGCTGGACCTGGGCATCGACGGCTTCCGGCTGGACGCGGTGCCGTACCTGTACGCCCAGGAGGGCACCAACTGCGAAAACCTTCCTGCCACCCATGAGTTCCTGAAGCGGGTGCGGAAGGAGATCGACTTCCACTACCCGGACACGGTGATCCTGGCCGAGGCGAACCAGTGGCCCGAGGACGTCGTCGACTACTTCGGGGACTACTCCTCCGGCGGCGACGAATGCCACATGGCCTTCCACTTCCCCGTCATGCCCCGGATCTTCATGGCCGTACGCCGGGAATCCCGCTACCCCGTCTCGGAAATCCTCGCCAAAACCCCCGCCATCCCCGCCCGGTGCCAATGGGGAATCTTCCTCCGCAACCACGACGAACTCACCCTCGAAATGGTCACCGACGAGGAACGCGACTATATGTACGCGGAATACGCGAAAGACCCGCGTATGCGCGCCAACATCGGCATCCGACGGCGGCTCGCCCCCCTCCTGGACAACGACCGCAACCAGATCGAGCTCTTCACCGCCCTGCTCCTGTCTCTCCCCGGATCGCCGATCCTCTACTACGGCGACGAGATCGGCATGGGCGACAACATCTGGCTCGGCGACCGCGACGCCGTCCGCACCCCCATGCAGTGGACACCCGACCGCAACGC
>NZ_JBHSFK010000132.1:0-865 GCF_042653945.1 Streptomyces vulcanius
TCCGTCCTCGGACGGCGGGTGTCAGCGGCGAGGAGGCTGCGAGCGGAGGAGGCCGTCGATGAGGCCTTCCATGTCGAGTTCGCCCTGGCGAGTCTGTGCCCCAGCCTTGAGGGCAGCCTGCAGGAACTCGATGACCTGCGGGGTTACAGTCTGCCGCAAGAGCTTGTTCTCCTCTCGCAGTCCGTCGGGCAGTGACAGACCGATACCTGTGTCGACCGCCTGCTTGGCCAGCGAGACCGCTCCGGGCGGGAAGGAGGCGATCCGCTGAGCGAGTCGCTCCACGAACCCGTCGAGTTCGTCCGCCGGCAGCGCCCGGTTGATCAACCCGTACCGCTCGGCGAGTGCGGCGTCGAAGGCATCGGCGCCGATGATCACCTCGAGCGCACGCGACCGTCCCAGGAGCCGTGGCAGGTACTGCGTACCTCCGCCGCCCGGAAGGATGCCCAGACTCACCTCATTCTGAGAGAACAGTGCTGTTTCGAGCGCCGCGAACCGGAGATCGAGGGCCGTGGCGAACTCGATGCCGCCACCGCGTACCCATCCGGCGACCTTCGCGATCGTCACCTGCGGCAGAGTCCGGTAGCTTTCGCGCACCTCCTGGAAAAGGTTCAGTTCGTTGTCCTGGAGCATCTGCTCCATCAGAGCCGCGTCGGCCATGTCCTCGTGGGCGTAGAAGTAGTCGGGATCGGCGCTGTCGAACACGATGACGCCCACGGTGTCGTCGGTCCGGACCTCGGCGTTGAATCGGGCAAGATCGGAGACCAGCACGTGATCGCCGAGATTCATCGGCGGATTGTCGATCGTGATGTGCGCGATGCGATCGCTCACCTGGATCCGCAGGGCCTTGTATCCGTCGTAAGTCATG
>NZ_JBHSFK010000133.1:0-820 GCF_042653945.1 Streptomyces vulcanius
GAGGCGCTCGCGCGCGTCGACGGCGACGTGCACCTCGGAACCGGTCGCGATCAGGATGACCTCGGGCGTCCCGTTCGAGGCGTCGAAGAGGGTGTAGCCACCCTTCGCCGTGTCCTCGTTGGGCTCGTACGTCGGCACGCCCTGGCGGGTGAGGGCGAGACCGTGCGGGGCGCCCTTGCCGAAGACCTTGGTGTAGCGGCGCAGGATCTCGCGCCAGGCGATCACGGTCTCGTTGGCGTCGGCCGGGCGGACCACGTTCAGGCCCGGGATCGCGCGCAGCGCCGCGATGTGCTCGACCGGCTGGTGGGTGGGGCCGTCCTCGCCGAGGCCGATGGAGTCGTGCGTCCACACGTACGTCACCGGCAGGTGCATCAGCGCCGACAGCCGCACGGCGTTGCGCATGTAGTCGGAGAACACCAGGAACGTACCGCCGTAGACACGGGTGTTGCCGTGCAGGGTGATGCCGTTCATCTCCGCGGCCATGGAGTGCTCGCGGATACCGAAGTGGAGGGTGCGCCCGTAGGGGTCCGCCTCCGGCAGCGGGTTGTCCGCCGGGAGGAACGACGACGTCTTGTCGATGGTCGTGTTGTTGGAGCCCGCGAGGTCGGCGGAGCCGCCCCACAGCTCCGGGATCACCGCGCCGAGCGCCTGGAGCACCTTGCCGGACGCGGCACGCGTGGCGACGCCCTTGCCGGGCTCGAAGACCGGGAGCTTCTCCTCCCAGCCCGCCGGCAGCTCACCCGCGGCGATCCGGTCGAACTCGGCGGCGCGCTCGGTGTTGTCGTCCCGCCACAGCTGGAACGTCTTCTCCCACTGCGCC
>NZ_JBHSFK010000134.1:0-818 GCF_042653945.1 Streptomyces vulcanius
GTGATGGGTCCGTAGGTGGAGCCCCAGCCGAGGACGAGGGTGTGGGCGTGGTGGGGGTCGTCGACGGTGAGGTCGGGGACGGTGATGCCGTCGATCTTGGCCTGGCGGGTGCGGACCATGAGGTCGTGGTTGGCGGGGGAGTAGGAGATGTTGCCGGTGCCGTCTTCCTTCTCGATGCCGCCGATGCGGTGTTCCAGGCCGGGGGTGCCGGGGATGGCCCAGGGGCGGGCGAGGGTCTGGGGGTCGCGTTTGTAGGGCCAGAAGACCTCGGTGCCGTCGTCGAGGGTGTGGTTGGGGCCCTGTGCGAACTGCACGGTCAGGTCGGGGAGTTCCTGGACCTCGGGGATGCGCCAGGGCTCCGAGCCGTTGGCCAGGTAGCCGTCGCTCAGGAGCATGACCGGGGTGCGGTAGGTGAGCGCGATCCGGGCCGCTTCGAGGGCGGCGTCGAAGCAGTCGGCGGGCGTCTTCGGCGCGACGATGGGCACGGGGGCTTCGCCGTTGCGGCCGTACATCGCTTGCAGCAGGTCGGCCTGTTCGGTCTTCGTCGGCAGTCCGGTGGAGGGTCCGCCGCGCTGGATGTCGATGACGAGGAGCGGCAGTTCGAGGGAGACGGCGAGGCCGATGGTCTCGGACTTGAGGGCCACGCCCGGGCCGGAGGTGGTGGTCACGCCCAGCGAGCCGGCGAAGGCGGCGCCCAGGGCGGCGCCGATGCCGGCGATCTCGTCCTCGGCCTGGAAGGTGCGGACGCCGAAGTTCTTGTGGCGGCTGAGTTCGTGGAGGATGTCGGAGGCCGGGGTGATCGGGTACGAGCCCAGGAA
>NZ_JBHSFK010000135.1:0-682 GCF_042653945.1 Streptomyces vulcanius
GGTGTGCGAACTCGACGGCGCCCGCGTCGCCGAGCAGGACGTGGGCCGCGCGTACGAGAAGGCCTCCGGCGCCCTTGTGCCGGTCACCGACGACGACCTGGACCGGCTGCCGCTGCCCACCGCGCACACCATCGAGCTGCTCGGTACCGTGCCCGCCGACGGCGTCGACCCCCGGCGGCTCGGCGCCGGCGCCTACTACCTCGCCGCCCAGGACTCCCCCGCCGGGGCCCGCCCCTACCTCCTGCTGGCCAGGGCCCTGGCCAGGCGCCGCCAGGCCGTCGCCGTCAAACTCGCCCTACGCGGCGACCGCGAGCGCCTCGGCCTGCTGCGGCCCCAGGGCGACGCCCTGACCGTCGAGCTGCTGCGCTGGCCGGACGAGGTACAGGCGCCTGCCGGCATCGCGCCCGCGCCGGTCGACGTCGGTGACGACGAACTCGCCGCGGCCCTCGACCTCATCTCCGCGCGCAGCGCGGACTGTCTGGCCGACGTCCCCCAGCTCGTCGACCGCTACGCCCGCGCGCTGGCCGACCTCGTGGACGCCAAGATCCACAACCGCGACCTCACCACTCCCCCGCGCAGCGCGACGCCCGCGCGTCCGGCCGACCTCATGGCACTCCTCACGGCCTCCGTGACCGACACCCACGCCCCTCCCGGCGATGCCCCCGCCGAGCGGCCGGCAGCT
>NZ_JBHSFK010000136.1:0-664 GCF_042653945.1 Streptomyces vulcanius
CGTGGGTGTGGACCGGTGTGGGTGTGCGGGCGGTGGCCGTGCTGGCGGCGGGGGTGGGGGTGCCGCTGGCGTACGGGCGGCCCCATGAGCCGTTCGAGCGGGTCATGCCGGGGTGGCTGCGGAAGGCCGTACTCGGTGGGGAGGGGCGGGAAGGGGAGTGGGCCGGGGCTGCCGCGCGGGCGGCGGGGGCCGGGGTCGCGGTGCTCGTCGGGGGCGGGGCACTGCTGGTGGCGGCCTCGTCGGTGTGGCACGCGGGGGCGGCACGCGGGGCGTTTCTGCAGCTGACGGAGGGGTGGTCGGGGCGGTTCGCGGTACTGCTGCTGTGCGTGGTGCTGGTGCCGAACGCGGCGGTGTGGGGGGCGGCGTACGCGCTCGGGCCCGGGTACGTGCTGGGGGCGGGACACGCGGTGACGCCGCTGGTGTCCGATCCGGCGCCGCTGCTGCCGCCGTTTCCGCTGCTGGCGGCGGTGCCGGACGCGGGGGCGGGGACGTGGTGGAACTGGGCGGCGGGGGTGGTGCCGGTGGTCGCCGGAGTGGCGGTCGGGGTCTTCGTGGGGAGTGCCGGAGCCGGGTCGAGCGGCGGGGTCGTGGAGGCGCCTGTGGAGGCGTGGTCGCGGTGGCGGACCGTGGCCGGGGTGGCCGTCGCGGGGGTGCGGCCGGAGCC
>NZ_JBHSFK010000137.1:0-654 GCF_042653945.1 Streptomyces vulcanius
GAAGGACTTCAAGTCGGACCAGGAGGTGCGCTGGTGCCCCGGCTGCGGTGACTACGCCGTCCTCGCCGCCGTCCAGGGCTTCATGCCCGAACTCGGCCTGGCGAAGGAGAACATCGTCTTCGTCTCCGGCATCGGCTGCTCCTCCCGCTTCCCCTACTACATGAACACCTACGGGATGCACTCCATCCACGGACGCGCCCCCGCCATCGCCACCGGACTCGCCTCCAGCAGACGCGACCTCAGCGTCTGGGTCGTCACCGGCGACGGCGACGCCCTCTCCATCGGCGGCAACCACCTCATCCACGCCCTCCGCCGCAACGTCAACCTCAAGATCCTCCTCTTCAACAACCGCATCTACGGACTCACCAAGGGCCAGTACAGCCCCACCAGCGAAGTCGGCAAGATCACCAAATCCACCCCCATGGGCTCCCTCGACGCCCCCTTCAACCCCGTCTCCCTCGCCCTCGGCGCCGAAGCCACCTTCGTCGCCCGCACCATCGACTCCGACCGCAAACACCTCACCGAAGTCCTCCGCCAGGCCGCCGCCCACCCCGGCACCGCACTCGTCGAGATCTACCAGAACTGCAACATCTTCAACGACGGCGCCTTCGACACCCTCAAAAACCGCGAAACCGCCGAAGAAGCAGTCATCCG
>NZ_JBHSFK010000138.1:0-625 GCF_042653945.1 Streptomyces vulcanius
CTGAATGTGCACACCCTGGGTGGCCGCGTACGTGCCAGGACCTTCGCGGAAGTCGACAACTGGGCGATCCGCGCGCTGTCCGAGATCCAGGTCGACGTCGCGTTCCTCGGTACCAACGCCATCTCCAGCGAACGCGGCCTGAGCACGCCGGACGAGTCCGAAGCGACCGTCAAACGGCTCATGCTCTCGGCCGCCCGCCGCCGTGTGCTGCTCGCCGACCACACCAAGCACGACCGCACCAGTCTCTACAAGTACGGCAATCTCTCCGACATCGACCTGCTCATCACCGATGACGGCCTGTCCGAACAGCACGCTCACCGCCTGGAGGCGGCCGGAGTCAAGCAGGTGGTACGAACGTGATCGTCACCCTGACCCCCAACCCGAGCCTGGATCGCACGCTCGCTGTCGATCAGCTCTTCCCGGGGGCCGTGCAGCGCGCCAGCTCGGGCTGGAGCGAGCCCAGCGGCAAGGGTGTCAACGTCACCCTCGCCCTGCGTGCCCACGGCTTTCCGACCCGGGCCGTCCTGCCGGTCGGCGGCCCTGACGGCACCCGTCTGGCAGCGATGCTCGACGAAGCGGGCATCGACCACGTGAGCGTTCCGATCGCCGGCAACATCCGCAGCAA
>NZ_JBHSFK010000139.1:0-616 GCF_042653945.1 Streptomyces vulcanius
CTGTCGGCCGCGAGCCCTGCGGCGTCGCACGCCCGGATCAGGACCCGCCACGCGGCGTCGCGGTGCCCGTCGACCTCGAGGCAGTGTTCGGCCGCCTCCACCGCCTCCACCGGCCGGCTCTGGGCGAGACGTATCTCGGCCAGCGCCACGGCCGAGTTGGCTGCTTCCCGGCGCAGTCGTTCCCGGTCGGCGGCCACCCACTCGGCCTGCCCGTCCTCGGGCAGCAGCTCACCCGCGTAGTGGTCCAGAGCGATACGGAACGCGTCCGCCGCCTCCTCCAGCCGCTGCTGCGCCCGGGCTCGTCGGCCGTCGCGCACCGCACGCTCGAAGGCCGCGACGTCGCTCACATCACCGGGCGCCAGCACCAGCCGGTAGGAATCGCCCTGCCGCGCGATGAGCCGCGAACCGCCCCTGGGACGTTCCGGTTCCAGGAAGGAACGCAGACTGGAGACCGTCACCTGGAGGTTGTGCAGCGTGGACGGTGTCGTCACTCCGTCCCAGAACGCGACCACCAGATGGTCACGGTGGACCGCCTGCCCCGCGCGTACCGCGAGGAGCCGCAGCACCGCCTGTGCCCTGGGGCGCAGCTTCGCCCAGTCGTGCTCGCGCCCGGCCA
>NZ_JBHSFK010000140.1:0-614 GCF_042653945.1 Streptomyces vulcanius
GAGGTCACCTGCGTCCTCGGCGACAACGGCGCCGGCAAGTCCACCCTCATCAAAATCATCTCCGGGCTGCACCAGCACACCGAGGGCGAGTTCCTCGTCGACGGCCGCCCGGTGCGTTTCTCCACCCCGCGCGAGGCGCTCGACAAGGGCATCGCGACGGTCTACCAGGACCTGGCCACCGTCCCGCTGATGCCGGTGTGGCGGAACTTCTTCCTCGGCTCCGAGATGACCAAGGGCCCCTGGCCGATCCGCCGCCTCGACATCGCGAGCATGAAGCAGACGGCCGACCACGAGCTGCGCGAGATGGGCATCGTCCTGGACGACCTGGAGCAGCCCATCGGGACCCTGTCCGGCGGCCAGCGCCAGTGCGTCGCCATCGCGCGGGCGGTCTACTTCGGCGCGCGGGTGCTGATCCTGGACGAGCCGACCGCCGCGCTCGGTGTGAAGCAGTCCGGTGTCGTGCTGAAGTACATCGCCGCCGCCCGCGACCGCGGCCTCGGCGTCATCTTCATCACCCACAACCCCCACCACGCCTACATGGTCGGCGACCACTTCAGCGTCCTGCGCCTGGGAACCCTCGAACTCTCCGCCTCCCGCGACCAGGTCAGCCTCGA
>NZ_JBHSFK010000141.1:0-591 GCF_042653945.1 Streptomyces vulcanius
CCCACGGCTTTCCGACCCGGGCCGTCCTGCCGGTCGGCGGCCCTGACGGCACCCGTCTGGCAGCGATGCTCGACGAAGCGGGCATCGACCACGTGAGCGTTCCGATCGCCGGCAACATCCGCAGCAACGTGAGCATCCTGGAACCCGGTGGAACGGTGACCAAGGTCAACGAACCCGGCCCGGTACTCACTCCCGACGAGGTCGAGGCTCTGCTGGAAGCGGCACTCAAGACCGCCGCGCAGGCATCCTGGCTGGTCGGCTCCGGCAGCCTGCCCAATGGCACGCCCGACGATCTGTACACCCAGCTGATCCGCCGGGCACACGACATCGGCATTCCGGTCGCCATCGACAGCTCCGGACCCCCGCTGCTCGCCGCCCTCCCGGCCGGCCCCGATCTCGTCAAGCCCAACTCGCACGAACTCGCCGAGGCCGCCGGTACCCCGGTCACCACCATCGGCGAAGCAGTCGATGCGGCTCAGCACCTGCGCGGGATGGGAGCGCGCACCGTTCTCGCCAGCCTCGGCGTGGACGGCGCCCTGCTCGTCGAGAACGACGAAGTCCTGCACGCCGAAGTGATCGTGGACAACCCGC
>NZ_JBHSFK010000142.1:0-591 GCF_042653945.1 Streptomyces vulcanius
GCGGGTTGTCCACGATCACTTCGGCGTGCAGGACTTCGTCGTTCTCGACGAGCAGGGCGCCGTCCACGCCGAGGCTGGCGAGAACGGTGCGCGCTCCCATCCCGCGCAGGTGCTGAGCCGCATCGACCGCTTCGCCGATGGTGGTGACCGGGGCCCCGGCGGCCTCGGCGAGTTCGTGCGAGTTGGGCTTGACGAGATCGGGGCCGGCCGGGAGGGCGGCGAGCAGCGGGGGTCCGGAGCTGTCGATGGCGACCGGAATACCGATGTCGTGTGCCCGGCGGATCAGCTGGGCGTACAGATCGTCGGGCGTGCCATTGGGCAGGCTGCCGGAGCCGACCAGCCAGGACGCTTGCGCGGCGGTCTTGAGTGCCGCTTCCAGCAGAGCCTCGACCTCGTCGGGAGTGAGTACCGGGCCGGGTTCGTTGACCTTGGTCACCGTTCCACCGGGTTCCAGGATGCTCACATTGCTGCGGATGTTGCCGGCGATCGGAACGCTCACGTGGTCGATGCCCGCTTCGTCGAGCATCGCTGCCAGACGGGTGCCGTCAGGGCCGCCGACCGGCAGGACGGCCCGGGTCGGAAAGCCGTGGG
>NZ_JBHSFK010000143.1:0-586 GCF_042653945.1 Streptomyces vulcanius
CTCGTCGTACAGGACTACGGCGGACCGGTCGGCTTCCGGATGGCCATGGCGCATCCGGAGCGGCTGCAGGCGCTGATCATCCAGAACGCGGTGGCCCACGACAGCGGCCTGGGCCTGGTGTGGCAGACACGGCGTGCCTTCTGGGCCGATCGCCGCGCCCACGAGGCGGCGCTGCGCGAGAACTTCCTCTCCCCGGACGCCACGCGGGCACGGCATCTCGGCAACGACCCGGCGATCGACCGCTACGACCCCGACCTGTGGACGGACGAGCTCACGTTCCTGAACCGGCCGGGACAGGCGGACATCCAGCTGGAGCTGTTCTACGACTACCGCACCAACGTCGCCTCCTACCCGACCTGGCAGCGGTGGCTGCGCCGCACCCAGCCCCGCACACTCGTCCTCTGGGGACGGTACGACGCGTCGTTCCGCGCCCAGGAGGCCGACTCGTACCGGGCCGACCTGCCCGCCGCGGAGATCCACCTGCTCGATGGCGGCCACTTCGTCATGGACACCTGCGCCGACGAGACCGCCCAGCGGGTCCGGGCCTTCCTGACGACCGAGGCGAATGGTGTTTGAACCCATACGT
>NZ_JBHSFK010000144.1:0-582 GCF_042653945.1 Streptomyces vulcanius
GGAGACGAAGACGATGTTCTCCTTCGCCAGGCCGAGTTCGGGCATGAAGCCCTGGACGGCGGCGAGGACGGCGTAGTCACCGCAGCCGGGGCACCAGCGCACCTCCTGGTCCGACTTGAAGTCCTTCATGGACTGCTTGGCCTCGGCCTTGGGCACCAGTTGCAGCAGACCGTGCGTGGCGTCAGTCGTGGCGTCAGCCATCGATGGCCTCCTTCAGAGCCGCGGCGAGCTGCTCCGCCTTGAACGGCATGCCGTTGACCTGGTTGTAGGAGTGGGCATCGACCAGGTACTTCGCCCGTACGAGGGTGGCGAGCTGGCCGAGGTTCATCTCGGGGATGACGACCTTGTCGTACGCCTTGAGTACCGTCCCGAGATTGCGGGGGAAGGGGTTGAGGTGGCGCAGGTGGGCCTGTGCGATCGGCTCCCCGGCCGCGCGCAGCCGTCGTACGGCGGCGGTGATGGGTCCGTAGGTGGAGCCCCAGCCGAGGACGAGGGTGTGGGCGTGGTGGGGGTCGTCGACGGTGAGGTCGGGGACGGTGATGCCGTCGATCTTGGCCTGGCGGGTGCGGACCATGAGGTCGT
>NZ_JBHSFK010000145.1:0-578 GCF_042653945.1 Streptomyces vulcanius
GAGCCCCCCACCACACCGTGCTCAGTACGGCCGTCGACCTCGAGACCCTGACCGACTACGCCGCCATGACCGGCGTCGAACTGCTCACCATCGACGAGAACACCACCACCGACCAGTTCGCCAAGGAAATCCGCTGGAACGCCGCCTACCACCGCCTCGCCCAGGCCCTGTGACGGCCATGACTCCCATGACGCCTATGACTCGCATGACTCGCACGACTCACATACAAGGAGACAGCCGATGACGGTGCGAGTCCGCGACGGCCTGCGGCAAGAGGTACTGGACGCGAACCTGGCCATTCCCCAGGTCGGCCTGGCAACACTGACCTGGGGCAACGTGAGCGGCGTCGACCGTGAGGCAGGGGTCTTCGTCATCAAGCCCTCCGGCATCCCCTACGAGGCCCTCGCCCTCGACCACCTGGTGACCGTCCGCCTCTCCGACGGCCAGGTCATCGACGGGAACCTGCGCCCCTCCACCGACACCGAGACCCACCGCTGCCTCTACCTGGCCTTCCCCTCCATCGGCGGCATCACCCACACCCACTCCACCCACGCCGTCGCCTTCGCCCAGGCCCGCCG
>NZ_JBHSFK010000146.1:0-542 GCF_042653945.1 Streptomyces vulcanius
GAGCCCCCCACCACACCGTGCTCAGTACGGCCGTCGACCTCGAGACCCTGACCGACTACGCCGCCATGACCGGCGTCGAACTGCTCACCATCGACGAGAACACCACCACCGACCAGTTCGCCAAGGAGATCCGCTGGAACGCCGCCTACCACCGCCTCGCCCAGGCCCTGTGACGGCCATGAACAGCACCCAAGGAGACAGCCGATGACGGTGCGAGTCCGCGACGGTCTGCGGCGAGAGGTACTGGACGCGAACCTGGCCATTCCCCAGGTCGGCCTGGCAACACTGACCTGGGGCAACGTGAGCGGCGTCGACCGCGAGGCAGGGGTCTTCGTCATCAAGCCCTCCGGCGTCCCCTACGAGGCCCTCGCCCTCGACGACCTGGTGACCGTCCGCCTCTCCGACGGCCAGGTCGTCGACGGGAACCTGCGCCCCTCCACCGACACCGAGACCCACCGCTGCCTCTACCTGGCCTTCCCCTCCATCGGCGGCATCACCCACACCCACTCCACCCACGCCGTCGCCTTCGCCCAGGCCCGCCG
>NZ_JBHSFK010000147.1:0-534 GCF_042653945.1 Streptomyces vulcanius
GGAGACGAAGACGATGTTCTCCTTCGCCAGGCCGAGTTCGGGCATGAAGCCCTGGACGGCGGCGAGGACGGCGTAGTCACCGCAGCCGGGGCACCAGCGCACCTCCTGGTCCGACTTGAAGTCCTTCGGCAGGAGCCGGAGTTCAGTTGCCACGGATCGTCTCCCGCAGTGAGTGGGCCAGTTGGGCCGCCTTGAACGGTGTTCCGTCGACCTGGGTGCACGACAGCGCGTCGACCAGGTACTTCGCCCGGATCAGCAGGGCCAGCTGACCGAGGTTCATCTCGGGGACGACGACCTTGTCGTACGCCTTGAGTACCGTCCCGAGATTGCGGGGGAAGGGGTTGAGGTGGCGCAGGTGGGCCTGTGCGATCGGCTCCCCGTCCGCCCGCAACTGCCGTACCGCCGCCGTGATGGGTCCGTAGGTGGAGCCCCAGCCGAGGACGAGGGTGTGGGCGTGGTGGGGGTCGTCGACGGTGAGGTCGGGGACGGTGATGCCGTCGATCTTGGCCTGGCGGGTGCGGACCATGAGGTCGT